>CAZFFG010000025.1:0-25210 GCA_964518275.1 uncultured bacterium
AGACACGCGATTCAGAGTTTTTAGAAAAAACCCGATTCGCGTCCCGGTCGACTTTTGCGTTCCTGACGGAACAAATCAGTCGTCCGAGACCTGATGTCTTGTCTTCTATTCGCCTGTCAATGTTCGCGCCCCTCTTTCGAGCGGCAAAAAAGAGTGTACATCCAGAAAGCAGAGCGTGTCAAGCCCTGTGCCTACCTCACCGCCCGAAGAGGTGAAGAGCCGCTACCTTACGGGCCTTCCTGCGTGCCGGTTCCGGGCATGGCGCCGCCCCATCCTCGGATGAAGATCTCGACCGAGGGGTCCCTTGTGACCTCCCTGAACGGGTAGCCCAGAGCCTCCAGCGCCCTCGTCACTTCCGCACGGTCGGAAGGGGGCGCCTCTATGCCCGCCAGCACCCGGCCGTAATGCGCGCCGTGATAGCGGTAATGGAAGAGCGTGATGTTCCAGCTTGGGTGCAGGCTCTCGAGGAAGCGCAGCAACGCGCCGGGCCGCTCCGGGAACTCGAAGCGGAACACGAGCTCGTGCTCTAAGCCGTTGGCTTGCCCGCCCACCATGTAGCGTGCGTGCGTCTTGGTGATCTCGTCGTCGCTCAGGTCCACGACGGTGAAACCGGCCCCGCGGATGCTGGCTACCAGCTCGCCCTTCTCTTGCTGGCCGCGCCTCAGAGCCACGCCCACGAGGATCGTGGCGTGATCCGGATGGCTGTAACGGTAGTTGAAGGCCGTGATGGCGCGTCCGCCCAGGGTCTGGATGAACTGCTTGTAACTACCAGGCCGCTCCGGGATGCTGATTGCAAGCAGCGCCTCGTTACCCTCGCCCACCTCGGCGCGCTCCGCCACGTGCCGTAGCCGGTCGAAGTTCAGGTTGGCGCCCGAATGAACCGCCATCAGCGGCGCGGCGCCCGGGTTAGCTGCCGCGTAAGCCTTCAGACCCGCCAGGGCCACCGCGCCCGCCGGCTCCGCTATAGCGCGGCAGTTCTCGTAGATGTCTTTGATGGCCGCGCATATCTGGTCCGTGTCGACGGTCATGAGCCCGTCTAGCGCGTCCTTACACAACCTATAGGTAAGGTCGCCTACCTTCTTCACGGAGACCCCGTCGGCGAAGAGCCCCACCTCGTTGAGCTTCACGGGGCCGCCAGCGTCGAAAGCGGCGCGCATGGAGGCGGCGTCGGCCGGCTCCACGCCGATGAGCTTCACCTCTGGGCGCAGGTAACGCACCACGCTCGCCACGCCAGCCGCCAGTCCGCCCCCGCCGATGGGCAAGAAGAGGGCCTCCAGCTCGCCCGGGTGCTGCCGCAACAGCTCGATACCTATCGTGCCCTGACCAGCTATGACGTCGGGATCGTCGAAGGGGTGCACGAAGATAGCGCCCGATCTCGCGCCCAGCTCGTAGGCGTGCGCCTGCGCCTCGTCGAAGTCCTCGCCGTGCGCTATGACTTCCGCGCCCAGACGCCTCACGGCCTGCACCTTGATGTCGGGCGTGGTCACGGGCACCACCACCACCGCCCGCACGCCCAGGCGCGCGGCCGCCACCGCCACCCCCTGAGCGTGGTTACCAGCGGAGGCGCAGATGACGCCCTTCTCCACCGCCTCAGCGCCCAGCTTGGCCAGCCGGTTGTAGGCGCCGCGCAACTTGAACGAGTACACGCTCTGCAGGTCCTCGCGCTTGAGGAGCACGTTCCGACCGAGCCTCTCAGACAAGCGCGGCAACGACTCCAACGGCGTCTCGGTAGCCACGTCGTACACGCGGGCCGTGAGAACCTTGCGAACGATCTCTTGCACGCTCCCAACGTTAACTGGTACGGCGCCGGCAGGTAGCGGATAGCGCCTGACGCCCCGCCGGTACCCGGAGCACGGTGCCCGCCCCTGAGGCCAGCGCGTGACGCGGTAGGCACGAGGCGCCGCCCCCCGCGTGTGCACCTGCCGTGTGAGGGGCGCTCGTATACTCCGGTAAGTTCAACCTTAAGGCGCCGACCGATGCTCAGTGTCCGTCCAGCAGAGAGCCCGCACCACCTCCCGAGGCCCCGCCTGCTCGAGCTCCTCCCCGATGAGGGCGGGTTCGTGGTGTGGCTGGAGGCGCCGTACGGCTACGGCAAGAGCGTCCTCGCCAGCCAGTGGGCCGGTGCGCTGGAGGGACGCGGCTGGCGCATCCTCTGGCTCTCCCTCGCGGAGCGCGAAGCACGCGCGGCCATCGCGCAGAGCCTGGAGCTACCGGCCAGCGCCCCGTGGGGCGCGCTGCTCGACGAGCTGTGGCACGTACCCACCCTGCTGGTTCTGGAGGAGCTAGAGGGCCACGAGGACCTGCAACCGCTCCTCAAGCACGTGGGTGGGCTCCTGCTCCTGGCCAGCCGTCAACACCTGCCGTACCCGGCCCTAGCGCAACTAGCCACCACCGACCGCCTCACGCACGTTACAGCCGACCTGCTCGCGTTCACCAGGAGCGAAGCGACCGAGCTGTTCGGCGACGCCGAGAGCGCCTCCCGGGTCCTGCAGCTCACCAACGGTTGGCCGCTGCCGCTACACTTCGCGTCGCTGGCCGACTCGTTCCCCATCAACGCCACCCTGCTCGAGGGGGTGCGCCGCAGCGTGAGCGAAGCGGCCTGGCGCGAGCTGCTCTTCACCTCCGCGCTCGATCAGCTACCGAAGTCGGCGGCCACCGACGCCACTCACGAGCTCGTTAAGGTGGGGTTCCTCCAGGAGCTGGCCGGCGCCTACCGCCTGCACCCGCTCGTGGCCGAGGGCACGCTCGAGCGCTTCCGGGCCGACGTTCACGCCCAACTCGAAAGCGGCGCTGCGCGGCTCTCCCCGCACCAGCGTGGCGCGGCGTTCGAACGAGCCGGGCACCTCACGGCTCTGGGCGAGCTCCTAACCGCGGAGGGAATGAACCTCCACAACCTGCAGCCCTCCGACTACTTACGCTGGAACGGCCTCGTTCCCGACCACGCTTCGCCGCGGCGGCGCGCCTACGTGTGCGAAGCTCTCCTCCTCCTCAACCGTTACGACGAGGCGCTCTCGGACGTAGACACGCTCCTAGCGGGCGAGGGCCTCTCCACCGAAGAACGCGTGACCCTGACCGCGGTCACGGTCTACGCACTCTCCATCGCCAAACGCTTCGAGCAGTGCGCACCGTACGCGCGCAGCCTCCAGGGGCTGCTGCCCCACGAGGACCCGCTCATCATGGGCCGTGCGCTGAGCAACCTGGCGCAGCTGGCGTTCATGCAGGGCGACTTCCTCCAGGCAGAGGAGACCTACAAGGAGCTGGTGCGCACGTACGGCAAGCTGGAACCAGGTCCGTTACGCACGCTCATGGAGACGAAAGCCCGAATAAGCGCTTACATGCTCGGTTGGGAGATCCACGGCATCTTAGAAGAAGCGCTCGCCGGCCAGCTGGAGGCGCTAGAGAAGGGCGGTCTCGACCAGCAGGCCAACGTGGTCATCCGGCAGAACGCCGCCGTGAACTTGGCCATCGTGTGGGACGTCGAGGCGGCGTGCCGCACGCTGCGGGAGTCGCTGGCTTACGCGGCGCCCTACCAGCGCCTCATGATCCAGGCCATGCTCGCCTTCCTAGAGCTCGACGTTGACGCCTTCCCGGCCATCCTCTCGGCCGCTAGGCGCTGGGAGCAACTCGAGCTGAGCGAGCGCGTGAGCGCGCTGTGGCTGCGGACGCTGCGCTTCAGCGGCGACTTACGCACCGGGGCCACCCTCGCACCTAACCTGCAGTCGGGTCCGTACACCAAGCTAGAACTGCTGTGGATCGCGGAGGCCGCAGGGGAGCGCGAGGAGGCGCTGCGCCTGCTGGAAGAGACCCGCGCCGCCTACCCGTACCGAGAGTTCAAGCTTCACTGGCAGGCGGCCAGCTACCTCCTCACGCGCGATGAGCGGGCGCTGACCGACATGTTCGCGTTGGTGCAGCTCTCGCACGGCCGGGGCCGCCTGGCGCGCTTCACGGGGTTACAGCTCGAGCACTTGCCGCGCCACATGCCCGACCTGGCGCACCACTACCCGCTACAGGAGGTGCTAGCCAGCGGCTGGGTGGAGGCCATCGAGGAGCGCCGCGCCGAGATACCGCCGCTAGAGGTGCAGCTGCACGGCGAGTTCTCCGCCCGGCTACTGGGCCATGAGCTAGCGTTAACGGAACGGCAGCAACAGCTGCTCGCGCTGCTGGCGGTGGGTTACAGCCGCGAAGCCATAGGCGAGGCCATGTGGCCCGAGACCGATGCCGGCCGCCAACGCAACAACCTGGGCGTGCAGCTGAACGTGTTGCGTAAGACGCTAGAGCCGTGGGGGGTGACCACGTTCGTGCATAGGGACGGGCTCCGCAACTTCACGTCCGATCACACCCACCTGATGGCGGCTTTGGCGGCCGGCGACGCCGCCACGGTGCTCGCCTCCTACCGGGAGCCGCTCTTCGCCGGGCTCGACGTGGAGCTCCTCTCCGACCTCAGCTTCCAGGTTCGTGAACGGGCCGTGACCGTGCTGCTCGAGGCGGGCGTGACCGGTAGCGACGAGGCGTCGCTCGACCACCTGCGGCGCGTGCTCGAGCTGGAGCCGCTGCACGAGGAGGCCGTTCAGGCGCTGCTCCGCCGGCTCGTGTCCCGGGGGCGGGGGCGCGAAGCGCGCCAGGTCTACAAGCGCTTCGAGGAGCGCTTGGGCCTAGAGACCGGTCTGAGGCCGCAACCAGCCACCGCGAAGCTCGTCGCGGCCCCGTAACTAGCACGGCGCCGCCGCTCAGGGCACCTGGTAGTAGGGCGTGTACGTGCCGTCCGGCCCGATCTGGTACCAGACGTTCTGCGACTGGTTGAAGACGAGCGGGTTACCGAGCGGCGTCTGGTAGGTCTGGCCGTCCGACGGGGCGAACGGCAGCTGGTAGGTGGGGCCACCCGCTCCGGCGCTGTAGTCGTCGAGCCCCCAGATGACCGTATCGATCCACTCTTGGTTCGCCTGCGAGCGCGCCTCCATGTCGGCGCTCCACTGCTGGTTGCGCGCGTCGAACGCGGCCTGCTGTGAGGCCATGCGCGCCTGGAACGCCGCGTTGTTCGCCGCCAGCGCGGCGGCCGACTCCGCCGCTCCCTGCGCGGCGAGCTGGCAATCGACCGGGTGCTGCTGGCAGTGGATCTGCTGCCCGTAGAAGAGCGCCACCTCGTTCGAGCTCGTCATGTCGCCCGTGGTCTGCCGGTAGAGGTCCATGAAGTACTGGTTGATCTCTGCCATCTTCGCCTTCGCCGCAGCGTCGTACTGAGCCAGCTCCTGCTCGAGCCGCTGCATCTCCGCCTGGATCTGCTGGCCTATGAGGTCCATCTGGCCCATGGGATCCATGCCCGCCATGCCCGTGGCGCCCGGCATGCCGAACATGCCGGTGCCGAACATGTAGGCGCTTGGGTCGTAGCCCATGGGATAGCCGTACATGAACGCGCTCGGGTCGTAACCCATGGGGTAGCCGTACATGAACGCGCTCGGGTCGTAACCCATCGGGTTGCCGTACATGTAGGCACTTGGGTCGTAACCCATGGGGTAGCCGTACATGAACGCGCTCGGGTCGTAGCCGTACATGTAAGCGCTCGGGTCGTAGCCGTACGGGTAGCCGTACTGGTTGCCGTACTGGTTGCCGTACTGTGCCGAGCCAAGGCCGCTCACCATCAGCACTGCTGCCAGCGCTCCGGCCGCCCACAGGCGGGCGGCGCGCCCACGCCCACCAACGCTCACTCTCCTCGCTTCGACCCTGCTAACGCCTTGCCTGCCATCCTTCGTCATCGCCGGACTCCTCGTGTCCTGGTTCGCCAGCCTCACCGCGGTCGCCGCTGGCGGGGTCACTGCCGCTGCTGCATCACGTAAGTGGTGTCGCCCAAGTACATGTAGACGGTCGCGCCTTCACGGTCCGCCCAGAACTCGTACTGCCCGCCCCCCGCCATGAAGTAGCCGTGCAGGGTGAGGTCGTCGAGGTGCGCCTGGAACTGGTACTGCTGACCCTGCAGCTGGATGTAACCCCCGTAGTTGCCCTGCGAACCCTGCACCGCCAGCACCGCTGCGCCGTTGTCGCCCACGAACACGCCGTTCCAGTCGACGCCGGTCATGCCGGGCATCTGCCCCGGCACCTGACCCGGCACTTGACCAGGCATACCCGGCATACCCGGCACCTGACCCTGAACTTGGCCCGGCATCTGAGCGGGAACCTGACCAGGCATACCCGGGACCTGACCGGGCACTTGACCCGGAACTTGCCCAGGCACCTGACCCGGAACCTGGCCGGGCACGCCACCCGCCACCCCACCTGGAACCTGTCCGGGCGTCTGACCAGGCACCTGACTCGGCATCTGCCCAGGCACCTGGCTCGGGAACTGGGTGGGCACCCCGCCAGCGGCCAGGCGCTGCATGGTCATGGTGGGACCGGCTTGAACGGCCTGGCCGTTGGCGCCTGTCTGGAAGAAGGCGATCTGCATGAACGTGCCATCGGGACTCAACTGGGCCTGGAAGCCGAGCGGCCCCTGCTGCGAGGAGACCACACCGAAAGCGAAGTTGCCGTTGGTCTCGCCCTGCAGGGGGAACTGACCGCTGGGGCCCGTGAGCGTGCCAGCGAGAGCGCCTTGCTGCGCCTCGTTGAACGTGATGAGCAGGCCCGACTGGGTCTCCTGGAACGTGCCGACGAAGCCCTGCGCCAGCGCGGTGCTGGCCAGCAGTAGCATCAACGAGCCGGTTACAAACCTTGTAATGCGCAACATCACGACCTCCACGGTGTTGCGAACAGGGTAGAGCCGACCGGCTTAAGAACCACTTAATTGGCGGCTAGCGGTAGGCAGGGCACCCGGTCAGAAGCGCGAGCACCGACTACACTGGGTCCATGAAGTACGTCGCTCTGATAGCGCACGACCAGAAGAAGCTCGACCTGGCCATGTTCGTCAACCAGCACGCGGCGCTGCTCGGTCGGTTCCAACTCATCGCCACCGGCACCACGGGCAAGATCCTGGCTGAGAAGACGGGGCTCACCATCGAGCGCGTGCAGTCCGGGCCGCTTGGTGGCGACCTGCAGGTGGGCGCCCTCATCGCCGATCACAAGGTGGCGGCCGTGCTCTTCTTCCGCGACCCCCTAACCGCGCAGCCGCACGAACCCGATGTGGCGGCGCTCCTTAGAATCTGCGACGTGCACCAAGTACCCCTAGCCACGAACCTAGCCACGGCGGAGGCCATCATGGACTGGCTCGAGGAGTACGCCGAGAACCAGGACCTCCGCCTCGCCAACGCGCATCCCGACGGCGTGTCGGCAGGCGGCACGCAGGACGGCGGTGCGGTGTGAACCGCGACCTCATCGAGCGCTTCATCAACGAGATGCGCGAGCGCTACGCCGAGCAGATCGCGGCCGTATCGTTACCGGACGGCACCTCGGAGTACCTCGCACTCCTCATGGAGCGCGGCGACCCGGAAGCCCTCGAGTTCCTGCTCAAGCTGAGCTACCTCATGGGCCTACAGACCGGTTTCGCCGCAGCCCACGCTGGGGCCAACGCGCCCGAGCCCGAACCGGGGCACGGGCCGCTACAGGCCTGACCGCAACTGCCTAACTGCCGCAGAACGGCCGGCAGCCGCACAGGTTCAGTCGTCGACTTCGCCCGCGGCCTCCCGGGCCAGTTCGTCGGTGCTGGGGTGTTCGTGCAACAGCTCGACCTCGAACGCGAGCTCAGCCTTCAGCGACGCGCCCACCGAGCAGTACTTGTTCATGGCCAGGTCTACGAAGCGGCGCGCGGTGGCTTCGTCGAGACCGGGCACGTCGAACACGTGCCGCGCCGTTATGCGCGTGAAGGGCGCGGGCACCGCGTCGGGACGCTCGCCGTGAACCTCGACGCGGTACTCGCGGATGGTGAGGCGGCGCTTGCCGAGCATGGCCACCACGTCCACGGCGGAGCAGCCTGCCAGGGCGTGAAGCACGAGCTGCATGGGGCTCGGTCCGGTGCGGGCGTTTCTCTCGTTATCGATCATGGTGCGCATGCCCTCAGGGGTTTCGCCCATGAAGCGCAGTCCGGTGATGTGGTGCAGGGTGGTGGTGAGGTCCTTCGCCATACCCGAGTATGCGCCGAGTAGATGCCGGCCGGCGGCCTACGGCGCTACACTCCGAGCGTGGAGCGCCGCAAGAACGAGACCGCCGTGGATGACCTGGGCACGCCGCCGCCCGGGGCGGACAAGCGGCAGCTGCGCCGCTGGGCGCGCAGCGTGAGGCCACGTCTACGTGCGGCTCAGGGTCAGGCGGCCGATGCGGCCGTGCTCGCCGCGGTCCGCGCCAGCGCTATCTACCGCGCTGCGGCCACCGTGGGTCTCTACCTCGCCTTGCCTGACGAGGTTCACGTGGAGGCGCTCGCCAGCCCAGGTAGGCGCTTCGTGGCGCCGCGCATGCACGAGTCGCCCTTCCCGCACCTCACGTTCCATGAGCTCGGCGCTTGGGGTACGGAGGAGCACCCGTGGGGTGTGCGTCAGCCCGCTGAGTCCGCGCCAGCTGTAGCTCTGCAGTCGATCGACCTGCTGCTTGTGCCGGGCCTGCTGTTCGACACCGCCGGCCTGCGCGTGGGCTTCGGCAAGGGGTACTACGACCGCTCGCTGGCGCCCTTCACCGCGCCTACGGCAGCTGGCACGCGGCCGGTAACGGTGGGCGTGACCTACGAGGCGCTGGTGGTGAGCCAGCTCCCCGCGGAGCCGCACGACGTGGCCGTGGACTACCTGGTCACAGAGGCCGGGCTACGCCCGGTGCGCCAGGGCGCCTAACCGGCGCCTACGGCAACGCTGACTTCCGCCCAGCTCGGGTACCGCCGCGGCGCGCTCGCGATGGCCAGGCTGGCCGCCTGCACGGCGGGAGCGAGGGCCTCGCGCCAGCTCTGGCCGCGCTGCACTGCCGCCAGCAGACCAGCGTTGAACGTGTCGCCCGCACCCACGGTGTCTTGCACGCGCACCTGGGGCGCGGCCACCAACTGCTCGCCCTCGGGACCCGCGTGCATAGCGCCGGCGGCGCCCAGCTTCACCACCACGCGCTCCAGACCGCTCGCGGCCAACCGCGCCACGGCGCGGCGAACGACGCCCGGCTCGTACGCGCCCGGATCGGGCTCAGCCACCACGCCCAGCAGCTCCTCCCGGTTGGGCAGGAACACGCTCAGGTGCGGCATGAGGTCGAGCAGCTCACCGCGCACCGCGCTGGTCCAGCCTTCCGGCGGCCAGCCGGTATCGAGCGCGGTGAGCACGCCCTTCGCTCTGGCCCGGCGCAGTAGAGCGGGCGCCTGGTGGCGCAGGCCCGGCATGAGGAAGTAGCCGCAGAGGAACAGAAGGTCGCCTGGCGCCGCCGCCTCGATGGCGGCATCGATACGTTGCAGGGGCAGCTCGCTTAGGTGGCCCATGTACGAGACGAACGTGCGTTGCCCGTCGGGGTGCGTGAGGCCCACCGTTAGTGCGGTAGCGACCGGCACGCGCGTGAGCCGCGTAACGTGGCCAAGCTCGGCCTCGAGCCAGCGACCCAAGGCGTCATCGCCTACGGTGGCGATGACGTCGGTGTTGAGGAGCGCGCCGTTGACAGCACCCTGGCTCCCAGCAGGGGTCGCGCCGTTGGCGGCGCCATGCTCGGCGCTAGCGCCGAGCGCCGCGAGCGCTAGTGCAGTGTTACCCGCCGCGCCACCCACGCGCAGCTCGTAACGCTCGACCAGCGCCTCCGTACCTGGCTGTGGCCAGGGTGCGAGGTCGCCCATGAGCACGTCTACGTTGACGTTGCCAACGACCAGCAACCGCCGCGATCGCTGAGAGGCCAGCGCGCCCGACGCGGGTGCGCCCCCAGCGCTGGAGCTACTCACCCCTTGACCCCCGTTAGCACCACTCCCTCGATGATCTGTCGTTGGAAGATCACGAAGACGATCAGCACAGGTATCACCGCCAGCGCGGCGCTGGCCATGATGAGGTTCCAGGCGGTGCCGGCCTCACCAGAGAAGAGCGCCACGCCCACGGGGATGGTGTACATGCTGGGGCTCTTAGCCACGATGAGGGGCCACAGGAACGCGTTCCAGTTGCCCACGAAGTTGAAGATGCCCAGCGCAGCTAGGCCGGGACCCACCAGCGGTAGGCCCACCCGCCAGTAGAGGCCGAACTCGCTCACGCCGTCCACCCTGCCCGCGTCGAACAGGTCGCGCGGCAGCGACTGGAAGAACTGCCGCATGAGGAACACCCCGAACGCCGGGATGAGCCCGGGGAACGCGATGCCCCAGAAGGTGTTCACCCAGTTGTACTCGGTGGCCATAACGAACCAGGGGATGACGAGCATCTCCGTGGGGATCATGAGGGTGGAGAGGATGAGGAGGAAGATGAACTCCTTGCCCGGGAAGCGCAGCTTGGTGAGCGTGTAGCCCACCAGCGAGCAGAAGAACAGCACCGACACGGTGGAGATGCCGGCCACGATGAGCGAGTTCAGGAACCAGCGCGGGAACTGCGTGTTGAGGATGACCTCCTGGTAGTTAGCCAGGGTCCACACCTGCGGTAAGAAGTTGAACCGGAAGAGCTCGCGGAGCGACTTGAACGACGACAGCAGCATCCACACGAACGGGAAAGCCATGACCACGCCGCCCACGGCCAGTGCCAGGTAAATGAGCAGCCTGCCGGGTCTGAAGCGGCGCCTGGAGCCCACCATCAGTACTCGACCTCCCTCTGGGTCAGCTTCAGCTGGATGAGCGTGACGATCATGATGATGGCGAAGAGGAGCACCGTGACAGCGGAGGCGTAGCCGATGTTGAACTTCTCGAAGGCCTGCTGATACATGTAGAGAGCTAGCGTGAGCGTGCTACCGAGCGGCCCGCCCTGGTCGGTGAAGTTGATGTTCACCACCTGGTCGAAGATCTGCAGGGTGGCGATGGTGGATATGACGAGCGAGAAGACCAGCACCGGGTTGAGGAGCGGGAAGGTGACCTTCCAGAAGCGCTGCCAGGCGTTGGCACCGTCGATGGCGGCGGCCTCGTGGAACTGGCGCGGGATGCCCTGCAGGCCGGCTAGGAAGATCACGACCTGGAAGCCGAGCTGCTGCCAGACGATCACCACCGACACGGCCACGAGCGCCTGAGAGGGGCTGGTCAGGAACGGTTGCGGGTCGATGGCTAGCCACGGTAGACCGATGCCTGTGACCCAGTCGCTCCAATCGGCGAGCAGGCGGTTGAAGATACCGAAGTTGACGGAGTACATCCAGCCCCACACCCACGCCACGGCGGCGGCGGGTGTCACGTAGGGCGCGAAGAATATGGCGCGGAAGATAGACCGGAAGCGCTCGACGCTGTTGAGCAGCAGCGCGGCCAGAAGGCCCAAGCTCACCTGCCCGAACACCACGATGACGAAGTAATAAGCCATGTTGCGGAGAGCTTTATAGATGTCGCCTCTCACCTGGAACTCGGCCCACATCTGGCGGTAGTGCTGCAAGCCCACGAAGTTGCGCATCTCCGGGTCCACGTGCCAGCTGAAGAACGAGAGCCGGAACGATTGCAGTGCGGGCCACAGGCGGAAGAACAGGAAGAACGCCAGTGGCACCAGCAGGAACGCGTAAGCCCAGATGGCCTCGCGCGAACTGAGCGACAGCCTGCGGCGCGGCTTGATGGGGGGCGAGCTCATGGCACCTCCAGTTGCCTGGCCCGGCTGCTGTGGCGCGGGCGGGAGAGGGGGCCGAGCATCGAGCTGAAGCTCGGCCCCGATCGTGCGTAGGTTTCTCGCTTAGGGTTCTAGCACGGGGGCGATCGCCAGGTGGGCGACCGCCCCCAGCGGGTCACTCAGCGGTGCGAGTCGAGGATGAGCTGCTCGGTGAGAGCGGCGCCTTCGAGCGCGGCCGCGGGGTCAGTGCCCTGCAGCACGACCTCGTTGATGGCGTCCACCATCACGTCACGCTGGCCAGACTCGTCCACGAACACGGTGGCGTGAGAGTAGTCGAGGGCGCGCACGAACGGGCCGTACACGGGATCCTCGGCGAGGGCGGGGTCGGCGATGAGGCTGCTGCTGGCGGGCAGCTCACCCACCACGTCGAGCCACAGCTTCATGGCTTCGTCGCTGGTCACGAACTTGAGGAAGCGCGAGGCGGCCTCGGCCTTGGCCGGGTCCTTGAGGGCGTTGGGGGTGAGGCCGTTCATGAAGAACGAGCCGAAGTTGGACTGCACGCCGTTCTCGAACACGGGCAGCTCGGTGACGCCCCAGTTGAACTGCGCTTCGTTCTGCACGGCAGCGATGGCGAAGCTGCCGTCGATGATCATGGCGATGTTCTCGAGCTGGCGGAAGCCGTTCCGGTAACCGTCGTTGCCGGGCACGAACTCGGGCTGGCCTATCTCGTACTTGGTTACCCAGTCGGTGTAGAAGGTGAGGGCGTCCACGCCGGCTTCGCTGTTGTAGGCAACGGTGAGGTTGTCCTCGGAGTAGGGCTGGCCGCCGAACTGGCGGATGAGCACTTCGCGCACGAGGTGGTGATCCTGGCCGGTCGGAGCGAAGCCGTAACCGACTTCCTCGAAGCGAGCACCCTGCTTGATGGTGAGGGCCTGAGCGATCTCGATGAACTCGTCCCAGGTGGCGGGCGGCGCGTCGTAACCGGCGGCGGCGAGCTTGTCGGCGTTATAGAAGAGCGCCAGGCTGCGCACGGCCGTGGGGAGGCCGTACCAGGTGCCGTCGTACTTGGCGGCCTGAACCACCGAGGCGAAGTTCCCGTCGAGTTCGGCGGCGTCGAAGTGCTCGGCCGGCAGAGGCACGACGTAACCGCTGCGCGCCCAGGTGGGGAGCCAGCCGTAGAAGAGCTGTGCAACGTCGGGGCCCTGGCCGGCGGGGATGGAGGCAGCCACCTGAGCCGGGTAGCCGTCGTACGGGAAGGTCTCGTGAACGACCTTCACGTCGGGGTTCTCGGCCTCGAACAGGGCGATGAGCTGATCCATGGCGTCGACGCGTGTGGCGAAGAAGTACTGCCAGTAGGTGATGGTGGTCTGGGCTGCGGCTACGCCGAACCCCAGCACCACGGCCAAGACTAGAAGAAATCGCTTCATGCTTACTCCCTTTCCGTTCTGCGCAGTTGCGCCGTGGCGCGGTGGAGCGCGCCTTCTCTTTCCCGCAGGGCGGCGGAGTCGGCGTGCAGCCGTTCCCGCGCCCGGGCGAGTTGGGGGGTCATGACCTCGGGCGCCGGCATGCCGTAACCGGCGCGGCGCCTCACGAAGGCGGCGGGGTCGAGAGCCGCCGTCACCTCCGCCGCCGTGAGCTGCGGTCCGCCCGCAGCCGCCAGGTCGGCGGGGCTGGCCGTGGTCAGCGGCCTGCCTTGTTCGAACATGAGCTTCACCAAGCGCGCGGCCACGCCGTGCGCTGCTGGGAACGAGAGACCGTGCTCGCGCGCCAGCACGTCGGCCAGCTCGGTGGCCGTGGTGTCGGTGGCGGCGGCTAGCTCACCGAGCCGGCGCGTTTCGAAATCGCCGCCCGCCAGGCAGGCCGCCAGGAGGTCGAGAGCGCCCTTCAGCTGGCGGTGTTGCGTGGTGAGCCCGCCCTGCATGTCGGGGCCGAAGTCGTTCAGGTCGGTGAACGGGATGTTGTGGCTGGAGAAGTAGAACATGCTGGCAGCGCCCACCACCCGCGACAGCTTCGTGCGGGCGTGCTCCAGCGAGACGGGGTTGCGCTTCTGCGGCATGATCGATGAGCCTTGCACAAGGTCGTCAGCCAGACGGTACCTGCCGGACGCGGCCCAGGCGAGCATGTCGGTTACCAAGCGGCCCAAACCTAAAGCCACGCTCTGCGCCACGCTCACGAGGTCGAACTCCCAGTCCGCGGACGCCACGGCGTCGTAGGTGTTAGCCACCGGCGCCGTGAAGCCCAGGCGCTGGGCCGTGAACTGGCGGTCGAGCGGGTGGCTGGTGCCAGCCAGCGCGGCCGCACCCAACGGCGAGAGGTTCATGCGGTCGTAGGCCGCCTGCAGGCGGTCCGAGTCGCGCGCCAGCTGCTCCTCAATAGCACCCAGGTAGTGCGCCACCGTGGTGGGCTGCGCCGGCTGGTGATGCGTCTCGGCTATCAGCACGGTCTCCACGTGCGCTTCGGCCTTGTCGAGCAGCAGCTCACGCAGGGCGAGGAGCCGCGCGCCCACCGCCAGGTGGTAGGTGCGGGCGTTCATCTTGTAGACCGTCATGTCGAGGTCGTTGCGCGAGAGGCCCACGCGGATGAGGCCCACAGCGTCGCCGTGCTGGGCCTCGAGCGTGCGCTGCAGCGCGAAGTAGAGGTCGGGCACGTCGGCGGCCTGCTCGGGAGCGGCCAGGTCGTGCAGCGCCACCAACGAGCGGCGCAGCGCCGCGCCCTCAGCCTGTACGTCGGGTGCGGCGTAGGCGGGTAGGCGCAGCACCGTGTCGAGGTGCGCCGTCATGGCGTCCACGAAGTGGTGCCGTAGGTGCTCGGCTGCGAAGCGGTAATCGGCCGCCAGCACGCCGTCGCGGTAGGCGGGGTGCCAGGTGTTCAAGCGGCACCGCCTTGCCCGGCGTCGCCTTGCCCGCCGTCGCCCTGCCCGGCTCCCGCCTCGCTCGCCCCGGCGGCGGGATCGTCGAGCTGCAGTAGCCTGGCGGCGTTGCCGCCGAAGATGAGCGCCACGTCCTGCGCGGGCACGTTGAGGGTGTAGCACGCGCGTAGCTGGTCGAGCAGGTAGCGCTCGGAGAAGCCGCGCGGGAAGTAGCTCGAATCGGACCCGAAGACGATGCGCTGGGCGCCCACGGTCTCGAGCGCCTTGCGGTAGAGGTCCTCCAGCGTGAGGGGGTAGGGCATCCACCGCATCCACTGGTTGGAGCCCGAGGTGTCGATGTAGATGTTCGGCAGGCTCCAGCAGAGGGCCAGCAGGTCCTGGAAGTAGCCGGCGCCGAAGTGCGGGATTATGAACGGGATCTCGGGGAAGTCGCGCGCCACCTCGAAGAGCGAGAGGGGGCTCATGCGCGGGTGCTGCACCACACCGCCGCCGCGGCCGAGGAAGCCGAAGTGGATGAGGGCGGGCAGGCGGCGTTCGGCGAGGAACTCCCACACGTCTCTCAGCCGCGGGTCCTCGAACGGGTAGTCGGTGGTGGGGCCCAGCTGCTTGTAGCCGCGTAGGCCCAGCTCATCTACGGCGTGGCGCAGCTTGGCGCCCGCGCCCGGCTCGAGGCGGTGGTGCGCCAGGCCGATGAACTTGTCGGGGTGCCGGCCCACCAGTTCGGCGAGCTTCTCGTTGCCTCCGCCGCTCACGAACACCACCTTGTCGAGGCCGTACCTCTCGGTCTCGGCCACCCAGCGCGCCAACGCCTCGTCTACTTCCGCGTCGGTGCGGGCCAGCGGTTCAGCAGGTTCTGTGTTCCACTCGGCGCGCATGCGCTCGCCGCGGTCCCTAGCGTAGGCCTCCAGCAGCGGGTGGCGCGGGCCGGCGGGCGGCATGTCCATGCTGTTATGGATGGGGAAGTGAGTGTGCACGTCGATCACGCGCAGGTTCTCGTAGCTCACGGGTTACTCCATTCGTCTGTGCCTAGGCCGCAGATGCCGGCCGTGAGGCGGCCGAGCGCTAGATGACCCGCC
Organism: uncultured bacterium; assembly: GCA_964518275.1. Classification (GTDB taxonomy): domain Bacteria; phylum Deinococcota; class Deinococci; order Deinococcales; family Trueperaceae; genus JAAYYF01. The sequence continues at coordinate 15,525 of CAZFFG010000025.1, forward strand.
CCGTACAGGGCCGCGCGGGCACCGAGTGAACCAGCCACGATGCTCACGGGTAGCGGCGCCACCCACCGTTCGCCCAGGGCGCGCGCCAGCACGCCGTCTGGGTCGGCGCTCCAGGCCACCACGATCAGTTCGGGGTCGAGAACGCACGCGAGGTTATGCAGCGCCAGGCGCAGCTTCTCGGCGAGCGCCTCGAAGGCGGCGCGGCGCTCGGCGGTGGTGAGGTCGAGCACCCCACCCACAAGGAAGCTGGCGGCGATGCCGAGCAGGTGCCGCTCGAACGGTCCGCTGGCGCCGAGGTCGAGCCCGGCTTCGGAGAGGCCGGGCAACAGGGAGTAGCCGATCTCGCCGGCCGCCCCGTTAGCGCCGCGGTACAGAACGCCGTCGATGACGAGCGCCGACCCTACGCCGCTACCGAGCGCGAGGTAGAGCACGTTGCGGCGCCCCATGGCTGCGCCCCGCAGCAGCTCGCCAAGCGCCACAGCGTTCACGTCGTTCTCGAGCAGCACGGGCAGGCCGGTGGCTTCCCGCAGCAGCGCTCCCACGGGCTCGTGGTCCCAGCCGAGGGCGGGCGCCAGGCGCACCTGCCCGCTGGCCTGGTCCACCACGCCGGGCACCGCCACCGCTAACGCGCTCACGGTGAAACCGGCGGCTTCCTCGCGCTCGATGGCCGCTAGCACCCACTCCTCTAAGCGCTGGTAGGCGAGGGGGCCGAGCTGGAGGTCGCGGGCTCCCTCCACGTCGGTCACCTCCCCGAGAAGGTCCACGCGGCCTGCGCGTAGTTGCTCGCCGGAGAGGTCGAGGGCCAGCACGTTGCGCGCCGTGGCCACGAGGTGGTGGAGCCGTGCAGGTCGCCCACCTACGGACGGCGCGGGGTCACCCTCGGCCACCACACCGAGTTCTCCTAGTTCCGACACGATGGTCGTTACGGTGGGAACGCTGAGCGCCGTCTCGCGCGCCAGCTCGGCCCGGGTGGCGCTCTGCAGCTCGCGCAACGCGTGCAGCACCGCGTAGCGGTTGTGCTCTCTAACGTTGTCGTGCTGCACGGAGCGGAGGGTCAAGACGCACCTTTCCAAAGCTGTTTATAAACCGTCTTTAGTAAGTTAGCCGGCGCCCGCCGGCGTGTGTCTTGTCTACTCGGGCATGAAGTACACAGGGCTCTTAACGGTGCGGGGCTGGCCGGCCACCGGCGACATGCGGTCGGCGCTGCCCCGCGCCACTCGGGGATCGGCTACCGCTGGGCACCGGCGCGTTCACGTGTTCAACCATCACCCAAGACCCTCGGGAATCGGCGGTTCTTATGGCAAGTTCACGGCGAAACTTGCCACATGAGACCCGAAATCCCGAGGGTCTGTGGCTACGTACCTCACCCGCCGCGCGAGAGAATCCTTCCCCGCCTCAATTCCGCCGCACGCGGAAACCCCCCGGCTAGGCGCCCGCGCGTCCGCGCCCACCAGGCGAGCCCGCGCCCACCTCAGGGTTGACGGCGTGGAGAGGCGCCCCGCCGGCCAGCACAGCCAGCAGGTTGTCGACCGCCAGGTTGCCCATGGCCGCGCGCGTCTCGACCGTGGAGCTACCGAGGTGCGGGGTGAGCACCGCGTTGGTGCACTCAGCCAGGCCGGGCGCCAACGCCGGTTCGTGCTCGAACACGTCGAGCCCAGCACCCGCGATGCGCCCTTCCTGCAAGGCCGTCACGAGCGCGACCTCGTCCACCACGTTGCCGCGCGCGGTGTTGATGAGGTAACCCGAAGGGCCTATCAGGTCCAGGGCCGCAGCGCCTATCAGGTGCTTCGTTTCCGGCGTCGACGCCACGTGCACCGACACGAAACGGGCGCGCGCGAGCAACTCCTCCAGCGGCGCGAACGTCACGCTCAGCGCGACCTCCTCCGCCGGCGTGAGCCGCGTCCGGTTCCAGTACAGCACCTGCATGCCGAACGCCTGCGCCCGCCGCGCCACGGCGCGCCCGATCCGGCCCAAGCCGACCAGCCCGAGCACGCCGCCCGACACGCTAGCGCCCAGCATCTGCAACGGTTCCCAACCACCCCACGAGCCCGAACGCACGAAGGCGTCGCCCTCCACCACCCTGCGGCTCACCGCCAGCAGGAGCGCGAAAGCGAGGTCGGCCGTGGCGTCGGTCAGTACGTCCGGGGTGTTAGCCACCCAGATGCCGCGCTCCGTGGCCGCCGCCACGTCGATGTTGTCGTAACCCACCGCGTGGTTCGCCACCACACGAAGCCTAGGTGCGGCGTCAAGCAGCTCAGCGTCGACGCGGTCCGTGACCATGCAAAGCAGGCCCTCAACGTCCGCCACGGCCGCCAGCAGCTCCGCGCGGGTCATGGCGCGACCCGCCAGGTTGATGGTGGCGTCCGTGCGCGCCCGCAGGCGCGCCATGGGCTCCTCCACCAGCCGCCTGGTGAGAAGCGTCTTAGGTTTCGTCACGGCAACGCCCTACTCGGGCAGCGCCACGCCACCGATGTAGATGGCCTTGTTCTCCATGTACTCGGCGAGGCCCTCCGACCCCGTCTCGCGGCCGATACCGCTGCCCTTCACGCCGCCGAACGGCGCCTCAGGCGTGACGGGCATCCAATCGTTCACGCCCACCATGCCGTACTCCAAGCGCTCGCTCATGCTGAGAGCAGTGTTCAGGTTCGCCGTGAACAGGTACGCGGCCAGGCCGTACTCGGTGGCGTTCGCCAGGTCCAGCACCTCCTGCGCGCCCCTGAACGGGGTGATAGGCAGAACCGGCCCGAAGATCTCCTCGTCATGAAGCGGGGTACCCGGCTTCACGTCAGTGACCACGGTGGGCGCGAAGAAGTAGCCCCTGCGGTCGAGCCGCTCGCCGCCCGCCAGCACCTTAGCGCCAGCCTGCACGCCGGACGCCACCAGCTCCTCAACCCGCTGGCGCTGCCTCTCGTTGATGAGAGGCCCCACCTGCACGCCCTCCTCCAGGCCGTGACCCACGCGCAGCTTGCCCATGGCCTCCACCACCGCGGCCGTGAACTCCTCCACCACGTCCTCGTGCACGTAGAAACGCTGCGGCGCGATGCAGACCTGGCCCACGTTACGGGTCTTGAAGACCGCCGCCAGCTTGGCGAGTCGCTTCAGGTCCGGCGCGTCGGGGAACACGATGACGGGCGCGTTGCCGCCCAGCTCGAGCGCCAGGCGCGTGAGGGTACGCGAGGCCCCGTCCATTAGGAGCTTGCCCACGCGCGGGCTGCCCGTGAAAGCCAGCTTGCGCACGCGTTTATCGTTCAGGAACGCCTGCCCCATGGCGGCCGGGTCGCCGTTAACCACGTTGATCACGCCGGCGGGCGCGCCGCTCTCGTGCAAAGCCTGACCCAGCAACATGGCGGAGCGCGGCGTGTACTCAGAAGGGCGCCCAACCACGGTGTTGCCAGCAGCCAGCGCGGCGCCGAAGGTGCGCACGATGTTGTACACGGGGAAGTTCCAGGCGGTGATGGTGGCCACCACGCCCAGCGGCTGCGGCACGACCATGATGCGCCGACCCGGCGCGGAAGGCGGCACCGTGCGGCCGTAAGCCCTCACTCCCTCGGCAGCGAACCAGTTCAGGTAAGCCGTGGCCGAGAGCCACTCGCCCTTAGAGTCGCCGAGCGGCTTGCCTGACTCCTCGGTGGTGAGGCGCGCCAGCTCATCCACGTTCTTCTTGATCCAACCCGAGGCGCGCTCCAGCACCTTGGCGCGCTCGTACGCCGTCTTGGCGGCCCACTCCGGGAACGCGGCCGCGGCCGCGTCGATGGCGGCGCTAGCGTCCGCACCGTCGCCGTACGGGACCTGCGAGACGAGGTCCTCGCTACCCGGATCGATGAGGTCCCAAGTGCCGCCGCCGACGGCGTCCCTCCACTCCCCACCGATGAGCTGCTTCAGGGGAAAGCCGTTCTCCTTGGCTTCTGACACGGTGTTGCCTCCCTAGTTTGGCCGCGGCGCGAAGCAACGAGCCGCGCGCAGGGCCTGAACTGCTTACTGCGTGTAGTGACTACCTTCGTATCACGCGGCGCCCACCTTGGCCACCGCCGCGGCGACGGCCTCGCGCAACACGCGCAGCCCCTCATCCACCTCCGCGTCCGTGAGGTCAAGCGGTGGCAGGAGCCGGATGCAGTTGGAGTGAAGCCCCGCCCGGATGACGATGAGGCCGCGCGCGAGGGCCTGCTTAGTGATCTCAAGGACGAGGTCGGGGTACGGCGTCTTCGAGTGCCGGTCGGTCACGAACTCTACGGCCAGCATGGGACCCATGCCGCGCACCTCGCCCGCGTGCGGCTGCTCCGCCACGATGCCCTCGAGCCCGGCGCGCAGGCGCTCACCCACAGCGCGGGCGCGGGCGAGGAACCGCTCGTCGGCGATGATGTTCAGCGCCTCCAGCGCGGCCACGCAGGCGAGCGGGTTACCGGAGTAGGTGCCACCGAGACCGCCCGGGTGAGGGGCGTCCATCACGTCGGCGCGGCCCACCACGGCTGCCAGCGGCATGCCAGCAGCCAGCGACTTAGCCGTGGTTAGGAGGTCCGGCACGACCCCCAACTGGGGCGCCGCCCACAGCTGACCCGTGCGGGCCAAGCCGGACTGCACCTCGTCGGCCACGAGGAGCGCGCCGCTCTCGGTTGCGATCTCGCGTAGGCGCTGCATGAAGCGCGCCGGCACTGGCAGGAAGCCGGCCTCACCCTGCACGGGCTCGATCACGAAGGCGGCGACCGCGCCAGGGTCGACCTGCGACACCATGGCCTTGTTCAGAGCGGCGATGGCCTGATCCACGGCCTCGTCCTCGCTCATGCCTGCCGGCCGGCGGTAGAGGTCCGGGAACGGCAGGCGGTAGATCTCGCTAGGGAAGGGGCCGAACCCCTTCTTGAACAGTCCGTACTTGCTGGTCATGCCGAGGGTGAGGTTGGTGCGGCCGTGATAGCCGCCCTCGAACACCACGATGGCCTGGCGGCCCGTGTGGGCGCGCGCGATCTTCACGGCCGTCTCCAGCGCCTCCGCACCGGAGTTGAGGAGCACGGCCTTCTTAGGGAAGTCGCCTGGCGCTAGCTCAACGAGGCGCTCGAGGAGCTCAACGAACGGCTCGTACGTGCCCACGATGGCGCACATGTGCACCAGCTTCTCTGCCTGCTGCTGGAGGGCACTCACCACGCTGGCCGGCGTGTGCCCAACCGCCAGCACGCCGATACCGCCCGCGAAATCGAGGAGCCGGTTGCCGTCCACATCGGTCACGTAAGCGCCGTGGGCGCTAGCGACCGCCACGTCTGTGAGGCGCGCCGCCCCGCGGGCGCCCGCCGCGTCGCGTCGCGCCGCCAGCTGGCGGCTGCCGGGACCGGGGACCTCTGTGAGCAGCCGGATGCCGCTCTCCTGCTGACTGGGAAGGTGTTGCGCCTGGTCGACCACGTTGGCCATGTGCTCTCTCCTCGGGCTCAGGTTACGGCGTCCTGCACCGACAGTGCCCGCCTCACCTCTACCGCCGCACGCTCTCCCGACAGTATGGCCCCATGAACGGTAGCGGCGCGCTCCTCGCTGGCCGTAGCCTCGCCCGCCCAGTAGAGCGGTGGGGTGGGCTCCGCCAGGCGCTCACGCGCGCCGTGATGGCCGGGCCTCACGTGCGAGTAGCCGCCGCGAGCGAACGGGTCCCCGTACCAGTCCACGAGCCGCGCCTCCAGCGGTCGCAAGCCGGGCCGTCCCACCTCGAGGCGGAACGACTCCAGCGCCCGCTCCAACGCGTCCTCCTCGCCGTAACGCAGCAGCTCCACGAGCCCGTCGCCGGACACGAGCGCGGACCACACCACCGCCTCGGTCTCGGGGTGCGCCGCGGAGGGCGACCACCACATGGGCGGGTCGCCGGCGGCGTAGATGGCCTGGATCTCGTCCGGCACGAGCTGCTCGGCGAAACGGTAAACGAACTTCGCCACCGGCCCCATGCCGAGGCCGGCTAGCGCGCTCACCTTGCTAGCCGGCAGGGGCGGATCGAACTCAACGCCACCCGCCTGCAGCACGCCCACGGGTAGCGTGATGACCGCCGCGCGCCCGCGGTACACGTGCCCCTCCTGGGTGGTGATGACCACGCCAGCCGGACCCCAACTCACCCGCGACACGACCGACTGGGTGTGGATGTCGAGCCCGACGCCCAGCGCTTCCACGATGGCTCCGTACCCCTCGAGGATGCGGTAGTCCTCCTCGCCGTCCTGATCGCGGGCAGCCAGCGCGGCCAGCATGGCGGTGGCGTCGAGGAAGCGCATGCTCTCGCCCTCGGCGTTGGCGAAGGCGCGACGTACGTAATCGAGCTGCTCGAGCGAGAAACCGAGCCGCACCAGGTAGTCGCGGAACGATTCGAGGGGGCGCGGCTCGAGGGCGGGGACGTCCCAGCTGCGCGTGACGTCGAGCGCCGGGCTGACCTCTCGGGCATGGCGCATGGTGAGGCGGCGGCCGTCGGCGAGGCGCACCCACGAGTCGTCCTGCTTAGCCCAATGGACCGTGGCGAGGCCGAGCCGGTCGACCCAGCCCCAGGTGGCGGCCCGTTCGCCGTGGATGAACTCGGCCCCGAGCTCCACCGGGAAGCCAGCGAAGTGTCGGTCGGTGTGGGCGCGCCCACCCAGCCGGTCGCGGGCCTCGAGCAGCACCACGTCGAGGTCGTCGTCGAGCAGCGCGTGGCCCGCAGCCAGGCCGGCCATGCCGGCGCCAAGCACTATGACGTCGTAGACCTCAGGGTCGTGCTCGCTGGGCGTCTCGTTAGGGGTCCGGCCGAGGGAGCCGCCGGCCGGGGAGTGAGGGAGCGCGGCCATCGCCTAGCCCGCGCTCAGTTGGCGGGGGCCAGGTGGCCTAGTTCGCGTAGGCCAGCGCGGGCCGGACGCCGCTTGGGCTGCTGGCGCTCGTGCTCGTGAACGATGAGCACAGCGCAGTCGCCCGCTACCCATTCGGGGTAGTAACCCTCGATGATGGCGCGCCCCTCCAGCCCGCGGTGCAACTGCATGGTGACCGTGGGGTCGGTGAGGCGGCCGGCCAGCACGTGCTCGCCGTACTCGCGGGGGCTCATCTGGTCGCGGTAGCGGTGGTAACCCATGAGCATGCCGCCCGCGTACCACCCCTTCAGGCCCAGCTTCTCAGACAGGCCCAGGCGCGCCTTGTAGAGCGCGGAGGCCACACCCTGCTTCTGGTAGTGAGGGTCCACCGCTATCTCAACGCCGTACAGCCACTCGCCGTCCGGATCGTGGTTACGGAGGCCGAAGCTGCCGATCTGGTCGTACCAGGGGAGGGGCCGCTCGTCGGGTGAGCGGCGTGTGCGCATGGTGGTGGCCATGCCGACCACCTTCTCTTGGCCATCCTCGTACACGATGGCCACGAACTGCCCTTCGGGGAACCTCTCCAGCTGTTCCGCGACGGCTTCAGGGTTGATGCAGTGGCAGTAGCGATCCGTGGGATACCCGTTGGCTAAGCGGAGCGCGTCGTACACGCCCTCGGCATGCCGCAACTCCGTGTTCACAACGGCGAAATCCAGTGATTCGGTGCCTCTCATAACGTTGCTTCAGACAACGCCTGTTGAGGGTGTATGAGCCCGTAAAAGGGGGAAACTGAAACGGTGAGGGAAGGTTACTGCGCCCTTACCGGAAGAGCCTCTCCACAACCTTTACGCGAGAGCTTTGCCTCCCGAACCCGCCCGCGCCTTGTTACGCGGCGGCTCATTCGGTCTCACTCACACTTTAGGGTTGTCTTGAAGTATCTCACGCTCCTTCTTAACCGTATGGCCTCAAGGCTAGCACGGCCCCGAGAACTCGCGCTGTGACGAATCGCGCGAACGCCGTGCAGCACGCACTTCCGCGGGGCTTGACAGGGGGCAGAAACTGCGCTAGTAGCGGTCGGCGCCGGCGCCTCCAGGGCCTCTGTCGGAAGCCGCGCTTCCTACGGTATGCTTCGCGAAATGCCAGCCCAGAAGCGCCCCACCGCGCCGCTTCGCCGCCGCCGCTCAGTCGAGGGGCGGGGCGGGCTCGTAGGCCTCCTCACCCCTGGCACCCTCTGGTTGGTGCTGTTCTTCTTGCTGCCGCTCGTGTTCGTGGCGGTGAGCTCGTTCATGAGTCGCGGCCCCGGCGGGCAACCCGTGCAACCTCTCACGCTCGACCAGTACGAGCGCACCTTCACCACCTTCGCACCCATCCTGTGGCGCAGCCTACGCATAGCGCTGGTGGCCACCCTGTTCTGCCTGGTGCTCGGCTACCCCGTGGCGTTCTTCATCAGCCGGCGCCGCAGCCCGGGCGTGCGCATGATGCTGCTCTTCCTCGTGCTGCTGCCGTTCTGGACGAACTTCCTGGTTCGCACTTACGCGCTCATCACCATCCTGCAGCGCGACGGCCTACTTAACGGCATGCTCCAGTCGCTAGGGGTGCTGGCGGAGCCCATCCAGATGCTCTTCACGCCCGGCGCCGTCATGGTCGGCCTCGTGTACGGCTACCTGCCGTTCATGATCCTGCCCATCTACGCTTCGGTTGAGGCCCTCGACTTCCGTTACGTGGAGGCCTCTAACGACCTCGGCGCCAACGACTTCACCACCTTCTGGCGGGTCATCTTCCCGCTCACCCTGCCGGGGGTCATCGCGGGCTGCATCCTCGTGTTCATCCCAGCCATCGGCGCGTACGTGACCCCGGACCTCATGGGCGGCACGCGCGGGCTCATGATCGGCAACCTCATCCAGAGCCAGTTCGGCGGGCGCGGCAACGTGCCACTAGGTAGCGCCGTCTCCATGGTGCTCCTGGCGCTCGTGTTCGTGAGCGTTCTCATCTACAGCCGCTGGGGCCAACGGGAGGACGCGTGAGCGTTAGACCGAACGAGCTGCGCAAGGGGCGCATCCGCCGCGACCTGGCCGTGCGGCGCACGGGCCGAGTGGGCGTGTGGCTCAGCCCCATCGTGGTCTACCTGTTCCTGTGGATTCCCATCTTGGTGCTGGTGGCGTTCTCGTTCAACGACTCTTCGTCCATCAGCGTGTGGCGCGGCTTCACCACCCGCTGGTACGAGAACATCTTCAACAACACCATCACGGCCGGCACCGAGGCGGCGCGCTTCCAGACGGGGCTGCTCCTCAAGGCACTGCGCAACTCCGTGGTGGTGGCGGGCATCGCCACCCTCATCTCCACGGCGCTCGGCACCATGCTGGCGCTGGCCATCGCGCGTGGGCGCTTCCCGGGCCGCAGGCTGCTCGACTCCGTGCTCTACCTGCCGGTGGTCATCCCCGACATCACGCAAGGCGTGTCGTTAGCCATCTTCTTCAACATCGTGTTCGCTTTCGCGCAGCAGGCGTTCGGCGTGCGCTGGACGCCCGGTTTCGCCACCATCATCATCGCGCACGTGGCGTTCAACATCTCGTACGTGGCCATCGTGGTGCGCGCCCGCCTGGCGGGCATGGACCCGCGGCTGGAGGAGGCGGGCCGTGACCTAGGCGCCAACCCGTTCCAGACGTTCTGGCGCATAACCTTCCCCAACCTCTTCCCCGGCGTGCTGGCGGGGGCGCTGCTGGCGTTCACGCTGTCGCTCGACGACTTCGTCATCACCTTCTTCAACGCCGGCGTGGGCACCACCACGCTGCCGCTCTTCGTGTACGGCATGCTCAAGCAGCGCGTGCCGCCCGAGATCAACGCCATCTCGGCGCTCATGATCCTGGCGTCCATCCTGCTGGTGGGCGGGTCGCTCATCCTGCAGCAGCGGGG
>CAZFFG010000026.1:0-24005 GCA_964518275.1 uncultured bacterium
AGTGACCAATCGATTATGAGTCGACTGCTCTCACCGCTGAGCTAAGGGCCCTCGTGGACCAGTGGTGGCCGTTCCCGCCGGGCGTGTGGCCGCGGCGGTCTTAGATTCTAGCAAGGATGGCCGCCGTGCGGCCCGCGCCCAGGCTGCAAACTCAAGCCACTCCACCAGCCCTTCACGTCGGCGCCGTAGGTTCGCGCCACACCGCGCGCTAGGGCCAGCGCCGACCGGCCGCCCATGAACGCTGCCGCCACGGCGTGTAGGGCGCGGGGCCCGAGCTTGCCGCCGCCGGCCACGAGGTAGACGGGCTCCCAGATGGGCGGTCGGAACTTCTCCTTGAACGCCTCTAGGCCCGCGAAGTCGTAGAAGCGCCGCCCGTGGGCGTGCGCCCAGGCGAAGACAAAGCGCAACCAGGGCGCGGAGTCGTAGCGCACAGCTCGGTCGGGCCGGTGCCTACGCGATAACGGCGAGAGCCCAAGCGTGAGCCGGCCAGCGCCGAGGCTCGCTAGGTCGCGCGCCGCATGGTCTATGAGGAGCTCGTTCGTGCCGTTAGGAGCGCCCGGGTCCCTAACCACTTGCTCTATGAGCCACCCGTTACGTGCGGGTATGGGCGACGCCACCAGGTAACCGACCACCGCGCCATCCCGCCGTGCAACGTACAGGCGCCGATCCGCGTCGAGGGGACCGCCGACCTGAACGGAGCTCGGTAGCAGGCGAACCGCCGTGAGGAAACCCATCGGCGGCAGCCCGTGGGAGGCCACCCAGCGCCCCCTCACGGCGCGTAGCGCAGGAGCGTTCGGTCCGAACCTCAGCTCGCTAACGGCGTGCGCCTGCACCTGCACGCCCTTGTTGCGGGCGCGGTTCAGTTGAGCGCGCAGGGAGGGGTGGGCGTCGAAGGTTCGTGCCCAGGCGCCCGCGTCCCACACGGGCTGCGCGCCTATCAACGCCACCTCCGAGCGCGCGCCAACGAGCTCAAGCCACCGCGGCTCCACCCCGAAGTAGCAGGTGGTAAGGCCGCGTCGGCGCCCCTCAGCCTCAAAGTTCTGGGCCGCCGCCGGGAGGCGCTCGTACGCCGCTACCGGCGCGCCCGCCACCACGCGCACGCCGCCATGCTCGACGTAGCCGATAAGCGCGTCGCCGTCGGGCGCGAACCAGTGGTGGATGTCGGGGTTCATGAGCTGGTACACGGTGCTGTTCCAGCCGTACCTCAGCACCAGCTCGCGGGCGCGCAGGTCCTGCTCAGACCCCGCCTCCCGATCGCGTGAGTAGGCTGCTCTGCCGCGCGGCACGCCCGGATGTTAGCGCCACCGCAGCATGACGGGTGTACCTGCGCGTTCGTAGCCTTTATACTCTCCGGCGGACGTTGCCCCGGTGGCTCGCATTGCCAACCGGCTCGCTTGCCGCCAAGCCCGTTCAGGGCGGCGTTCGGGGTCATCAGCACCCCACAGTGAGGAGCACCGTGCCGAGGACGAAGTACGAGATGACCGCTCGCGGTCTAGAGAAACTGAAGGAAGAACTCCGTTACCTGAAGGAAGAGAAGCGCCAGGAGCTCACCGAGTACATGGGTGCGGCCCTGGCCGACGGCGACCTGCGTGAGAGCGCCGCGTACGATGAGGCGCGCCTGCTGCAGAGCGCCAACGAGACGCGCATCGCCGACCTGGAGGAGCTCATCCACCGCGCGGTGGTGGTGGAGCCCGAGCTGGGTGACGCGGCCACCGCGCGCCTGGGCGCCAGCCTGACGCTGGCCGATAAGTCCGGCGACAGCATGGTCTTCCACCTGGTGGGCACCCATGAAGCCGACATCCTCGAGGGCCGCGTCTCCGACGAGTCGCCGCTGGGTCAGAACCTCATGGGCAAGCGCGTTGGCGACAACGTCATCGTCACCAGCTCGTCGGGCGCGGAGACCGTCTACGAGGTCGTCTCCGTGTCCTTCGAATAGCGCTCAAGAGCACAGCAACCGCACCGTCGCGCTTACCCGCTGCTGCCGGATGTGAACCCGGCTTAACCGGGAGCGTCATGCTTCTCAGCGCCTCGCGCTGGTAGATTCAACCCATGCTGCGTCTGGCGCTACTGGCTTTCGCCGTACTGGTGGCCCTGCTCGTGCTGCTCGCCGTGCTACCGAGCCGCGAAGGGGTAGTGCCGGGCGGGGCGGTGGAGCTGCAGGACGTGGAGGTTACCCTCTACCCTCGCTCCGACCCTGACGCCGTGTGGCACTTCGCCACGCCCACCGCCGAGTACATGCCTTCCACCCAAGAAGCCACCCTTCACGCCGTGGAAGACGGCCGCCGCACGGTGGCGGGGGAGACCGACTTCACGCTGCACAGCGAGAGGGTCACCATCGACCGCTCCGAGAACCTGCGCGGCGACGAGATCCGCGCCCACCTGGTAGAGGACGATCTCGACCTGCTCATGCAGGCGCGAGCGGGCCGGCAGGTGCTCATCGACCAGCGCGCCGGCCGCTTCGAGGTGCCGCGCGCCACCATGTGGGGTCCCGACATGGGGGAGAGCGTGTTCGAGGACATGCGCATAAGTTTCGACTTCACCGACTTCGAGTCCGGCGGTCCCGGCACCGTCGGGTACGCTCAGTTCATGGTCGACCGCGACGGGGAGAACTAAGTGAAGCCAAGCCTGACTGTTAACAAGCTGCTCTCTGCGGCCGCGCTCGTGGTTAGCGCCCTTCTGCTCTCTTTCGTGCTGGCGCAAGCCGGCGAGGCCGGCGAGGCCGGCGAGGAACAGGCGCCCGAGGAGCGCCGCATCATCACCATCGACGGCTCCGGCGGCACGCAGCGCGGCAACCTGCGCGCCGGCCCCATCATCTACGAGCACCCCGACGAGTTCGGTGTGCGCGCCACCGTCTCCACCCTCACCATCCGCGGCAGCTTCGCCGAGCTCAGCGCGCCGGAGGGCACCTCCATCGGCACCGGCGGGCAGCGCACCGCCGCGTTCCGCAACGGCGTACTCGTGGAGCGCGGCCGCATGACGGCCACGGGCCCGGAGCTCACGTACAGCGAGGCCACCGGCCTGGGCGTGCTGGCGGGCCCGGCCGAGATCACCGTCGCGCCCGACTCCGAGACCGGCGACCCGGTTCAGATCCGGGCCGCGCGTGTTGAGTTCGACGTCGACACCGACCGCTCCACGTCGTCCGGGTCGGTCGAGCTCGTCACGGGCAACCAGACCGCCCTGGCCGAGCAGCTCATCTACGAGGAGGAGCGCACGCTGGGCGTGTTCACCAGCGCCGACGCGCAGGCGCGCATGACCCGCCTCGACGAGGACGGCACCGAGATGGTTATCACCGCCGACGAGATCCGCGTGCTCACCGACGAGAAGCTCCTCTACGCCCGCGGCAACGTCACGGTGGTCGATGGCGCCATCACCAGCACGGGTAGCGTGGTGTTCTTCGACGACAACACCGGCGTGGCCGAGATAGTGGGCACGGCCGAGCAGCCGGCGCGGGCGGTGGACGCCGAAAGCGGCGCCACCCTCAGCACCGACCGCATCATGCACGACATAGAGTTCGACTTCTTCGAGGCCATCGACGCGTCGGTACCGAGCGAGTTCGACACCGGCGCCTTCGCACTGCTCACCGAGTCAGAGACGGCGCCGTGAACCCGCGGGGCGCCAGGCGGTACTCACTGCCTGCGCCCCGCGGCGCGGCTCCGGCGGCCTTGGTGGTTAGCGCGCTAGCCGCGCTCCTCGCGGTCTCTCTCCTCGTGCGCGAGGCCCACGCGCAGTCCGCCACCACGTTCAGCCTCCAACGTGACGACACCGAGCTGGTGATCGCCAACATGGCCCTCGCATCCGGCGGCGCGCGCAGCATCGGCAACAACCGCAACTGCGAGGAGGGGCAGCGCCTCACCATCGTTTACGGCCCCCCGCCGGGCCATGTGGAGACCCGCGTGGAGGACGCCGTCATCACCTCCTCGCTGGCGGTCATCCGGGCGCCGGTGGACGCCGAGGCCGGCTCGAGCGAGGAGAGCCTCGAGCTGCTCGACGCGGCCGTGACCTTCAACCGCCCCGGCTGCATCGAGGACACGGAGGCTGCCGCCACGCCGCGGGTGACGCTCGTTCAGGGGCGCACGGAGGTGGTGGGCTCGCGCTTCTTCCTCGACCGCAACGCCGACGAGGGCGTGATGGACGGCCCCATACTGCTCGAGCGCGCCGCCGACGAAGGCGGTGAGGCGCTGACCGCGTCGGCGGAGAGCATGTCGTTCGCCGTGGGCGAGCAGCGCGCCACGCTGATGGGGAAGGTGGAGGTGCTGAGCGAGGAGCGCGTTACCAGCGGCGACAGCCTGGAGCTCGACGAGGAGGCCGGCACCGCCATCCTCACGGGTAACCCCGCTCGCAGCGTGAAAGGCAGCGACGTGCTGGAAGGCACCCGCCTCCTGTACTACCTGGACTCCGACGACGTGGTGGTGCTCGGCAACGTTATGGGCGACCTCGAGATAGAGCTCGACTGACGTCCTCAGCCACGCTTCGTACCGACCTCAGCCGCGCTTAGGGAGGGTCACCACCAGCACGCCCGCGGCGAGGTGCGCCGTGCCCTCATCCGCCGCCACCGCGCCGGGCAGCTGGAACGTGCGCTGGAACGGGCCGACCGCGCGTTCGCTCACCAACGGTTCGCCAGCCTCGAGGCTAGGCTCCCGGAGGCCTGCCACGTGGAGCTCGGTCTCGTCGGCAGCGACCTCGAGGTCCGCTAGGTCCACGCCCGGCACCTCGATGTGCAGTTGGTAGGCGTGACCGAGGTCCACCAAGTCCGCTTTGGGTGTGAGCGGCGCCCTGTTGGCGTGGTTCTCGATCAGGGTTCCGATGCTGTCGCGGATGCTTAGCAGTTCCTGCACGTCGGCGCCCGTGCCGTACTTCTCGATCTTCATGGCGAGAGTCTAGCACCCGTTCCTGGGCGGTCTGTTAGCGTCTGGCATGCCGACCGTGCCGATGCTGGCAGGCCCCACCGCCTCGGGCAAGAGCGCCGCCGCTCTAGCGCTCGCCCAGCGTTTCGGGCTTCACATCGTGAGCGCCGATTCCATGCAGGTGTACGTGGGCATGGACGTGGGCACCGCCAAACCGAGCGCGCGCGAGCGGGCACTGGTGCCGCACCACCTCATCGACGTGGTAACGCCGGCCGAGCCGTTCTCGGTGGCCGATTACGTGCACTTGGCCGAGGCCGCCATAGACGCCGCCCTGGCTGAGGGCGCCGGCGCGATCGTGGTGGGCGGCACGGGTTTCTACCTGCGGGCGCTGCGGCAGGGTCTGCCCACGGTGCCGCCGGCAGACATGACCGCGCAGGCTCCCCTATGGCGGGCCGTGGAGGCGGGGCGTCTGGATGAGCTGGTGGCCGAGCTCGCGGCGGCCGCCCCAGAGGACGCGGCGCGCGCGGCTCGCAACCCCCGCCGCGTGGTACGGAGCCTGGAGGTCCTCCGCGCCACGGGCCGCCCCCCGAGCGCGTACCCGCGGCGGGCACCCCGACACGCTTACGACCTGGTGGTGCTCGACCCACCTGCGGCTGCGCTGGCCGAGCGAATCGACGAGCGCGCAGGGCGGATGTTCGCCGCCGGCCTGGTGGAGGAGGTGCGGACGCTCATGGCGCTCTACCCGGACCAACCCACGGCCCTACAGGCCATCGGTTACAAGGAGGTGCTTCAGCACCTGAGCGGCCTCATCACCGAGGAGGAAGCCGTGGCGGCCGTGGCGCTAGCGTCGCGCCAGTACGCCAAACGGCAACGCACTTGGTTCCGTCGTGAGGCGGACGCGCGCTTCGTGCCAGCGTTCGGCGACGCAGCCATGAACGAACTCGCAGAGTGGCTGCAGACGCTCGTTGCCCGGTGACGCTCGGTACCCCGGTGAGCGGCGTTGCCTGTGAGCCGCGTTGCCTGATGAGCCGCGTTGGCTGGTAAACCGCGTTCGGGTGCCGCTACTTGTTGACAGGCTCGTTGTGGGCGTCGGCCGCGTCGCGGTCCTTCCTTCGGCGGCCGTGGAAGAAGCCCTTCACCTTGTCGGCCACGTCGGCTACCTTGTCGGCCACGCTCTCGTGATCGTGAGTGCTCTCACCAGCCGCAGCGGCGTAAGCCTCGAGGTGGGCACGCTCTTCGGCGCTGAGCGAGGTGGGCACGCTGACCCGGGCGGTAACGATCTGATCGCCGTTGCCGGACTGGCGCAGCCTGGGCATGCCGCGACCGCGTAGCCGGAACTCGGTGCCCGGCTGGGTGCCGGCCGGTAGCTCGAGCTCCTCCTCGCCATCGAGGGTGGGCACCATGAAGCTGGCCCCGAGCGCGGCCTGGGCTATGCCCACGTCGAGCTCGAAGTGTAGGTCGTCGCCGACCCGCTCGAGGAACGGGTGCTTCTCGAGGTGCAGGTAGACGTAGAGGTCGCCGGCGGGGCCGCCGTCCACGCCAGCGTTGCCCTCGCGCGGTACTCGCAGGCGGTAGCCGCCGTCGATGCCCCTGGGGAGGGTCACCTCGACGGTGTCCTTGGATATCTCGCGGCCCCGCCCGCTGCACACGCGGCACGGTTCGGTGACGATCTGGCCGTCGCCGCGACAATCGGGGCACGTGCGCGCCGTGACCACGGCGCCGAAGATGGACTGCGCCTGCACCCGTACCTGACCGCCGCCACCGCACGTGCCGCAGGTTCGCTTGCCGCCCGAACCGGGCTCCGCGCGGTCGCCGTGGCAGTGATGGCACGCCTTCATGCGCTCTAGCTCAACCGCTACTGTGGCGCCCTCGCGTGCCTGTTCCAGGGTGATGGTGAGCTCGTGCTCGAGGTCCTCGCCCGGTTGCCCCTGCATCCGGCTGCGGCCGCCACCGAAGTTGCCCCCGAAGTTGGCGCCGAAGACCGACGCGAAGATGTCGAAGATGTCGCCGCCCATGGGGATGCTCTCGTCGACCGTGCCGTAACGGTCGTAACGCGAGCGCTTCTCGGGGTCGGAGAGGACCGCGTAGGCCTCGTTGATGGCCTTGAACTTCTCCTCAGCCTCGTCGTTGCCGCGGTTCCTGTCGGGATGGTAGGCCAGCGCCAGTTTCCGGTAGGCGGCCTTGATGGTCTTCTCGTCGGCGGTGCGCTCCACCTCGAGGATGGCGTAGTAGTCGGGCATGCGTCCGCAAGTATAACGGAGTGTTCCGGAGCGGCCGGTCGTGGGGCTAGCGCGAACGCCGCCCCACCCGCCAGCGCCCCAGGCTCACGCGGCGCCTGGAGGAGTCAGCCGCGCCGCGTGAGCGCCTGAAGCCGTTTGGATGCCTCCTCAGCGTCTATCTCGCCCTGCTCCAACTGGTCGAGCACGGTGGCGCGCTCTTCGGCCGGGTCGGAACCGACCTCGTAACCGAGGGCGAGGAGGAGCTTCTCGAGCCGGAGCCTCACGGTGGGGTAGCTCACGCCTAGGATGCGCTCGACCTCCTTGAGGTTGCCGCGCACCTTCACGTAGAGCCGTAGGAAGTCTAGGTTCTCCTGGGGCAACACCGCGAACTCGTTAGGTTCGAAGCGTCCCTCGATCTTCACGCCGCTCTCCTCGCACTCTAGGCGCGTGACGAGCAGCGGCCCCCCGGTGACGGGGCATTCGGTTGGCATGGGCAATCTGCGCATGGGTTGAACTCCTGTCGGCGGTCAGTACGCCGCGATCTGGATGTGGGTGTTGGCCGCGCGCACCTCGAGGTACGCCTCGCCGGGCGGCACGCGGAGCACGTCCCGCAACGAGCCGCCCGCGAGCGCGTTGAGCGTACGCCAGGCTGCTAGTAACGCTGCCGTGGTGTTTTGGGGCGAGTTGCCGGCCTCGGCGCGAACGCCGCCCGCGCCGAACCTGGTGAGCGCTCGCGGCGCCAAAGCGTTGAGGAGAGCTGCCACGCCTAGCGCGAAGCCGAGCACCTCCTCCGCCGCCCAGAGCGGTACTCCCCAGGTGATGTTGGCCTTCCCGCTGCGCAGGCGGAGCACGACGAAGCGTGGGCGGATCTCGCCCAAGTAGTCTCGGAGCCCGTCCGCGTCTAACCTGCGCAGCTGCATCACACGACCTCGATGATGATGCGAGCGTTACCCTTGCCGGGACCGTCCGAAGCGGCGTCGATGTCGACCAGGCGACCGTCCGGCAGGTCGTCGCCCAGCGACGCGAGGATCTCTTCTAGGTCGATGCCCTGCTCGTGGAGCTCGCTGCTAGCCTCCTTGGGAAGGAAGCGAGTGGCGAACCGAGCCAGTGCGATGGGCACGTTCACGCGCACCTTCGTCCCCTGCGCACCCGAGCCTTCGGAGGTGTCGTCGATGCTGATTCGAAGGAGGCGCGCTTGCCCGCCAGGTGCGCGCTTAGCGGGGGGTAGCGCTGGCGCTGCGGGCTGGCCCCCGCCGAGCGCCTTGAGCAGGTTGGCGGCCTCGTCGACCGAGATGGATCCGGCCGCCAGCATGTCGAGGATGCGGCGGCGGTCGTCGTTCTCAGACATCGCGTACCTCCAGTTCGATCTTGCCTGTGGTCACGGCGATGTCTAGCGTGGCAGCTCCCGCGCCGTAGGTGCCCTTGAGTCCCTCACCCAGGCCGCGGCTGGTTGGTTTCACCCCAGGCACACGGCTAGAGATGTCCCCGATGGAAGCGTCCGCCGTTATGGCCACCGAGGAGGTGGCCGCCAGCCGCACTTCAACGTTGCCAGCCGTGACGTTCAGCCGATGAGCACCGGCGGTGAGTTCCGCTTCGACCTCGATGTCGCCCGCACGGCTGGTGAAGTCGATGCCCTTGAGGCCCCTGGCGTCGAGGTCGCCCGCGGTCAGGTGGCCACGGAGGTAGTGGACACCGTCGAGGTCAACGTCGCCAGCGGTGGCCGCAAGAGACAGGCCGTAACCGGGCGGCAGCCGCATGGACAGGTTGCCACCCCGGAGCCTACCGAACACCTTGTCGAGGAACGAACCCGACGGCTGGTCCCAGCTCACCTTGAAGCCGTCGGCGGCGCGCTCGACGATGACGTCTACCGGGCCGTCGCTCTCGATCTCGGGTTCCTCCAGCGCGTCGTCCACCACGACATCGAGGTTGCCTGCCAGCATCTGCAACGACACCCAGCGCGTACCTTCCGGCGCGAACGGCGCCGATGGCGGGCTTGGGGGCTCCGGTGCGCGGGCAGGGCTGGGCGTGGCAGGAACTACAGGTTCCGGCAGCGGAACCGCTGCAGGGTCGTCGAGCGCTGGCAATGGGGCGGCGTGATGGCCTGTAGCAGCGTTGTTGTCTGGGGTGGGGTTGTTGTCCGGGCCGGCGCTTTGGCTTAGAGCCGCACTTTGGCCCGGGGCAGCGATTTGGCCCGGGGCAGCGAGCGCGTCTACCTTGTGCGCCTTCGCGTCGATCTCTTGTCCCGCGCTTGCCAGTTCATCGTCGGCCGTCTGGGCGTCTTCCAGCACTGCGATGAGCTGCGCGCCTTCCGACTCGCTGATGCGCCCATCGCGCACCATCTGTCTGACTCTCTCGATGTCGGTCACTGGTGATCTCCTCTGTGGGTGGCCCTTCGCGGGGCTCGTTCTCGTATTGCGGTGAGTGGTAGGGGCGATGTGCGCCCCTCGGACGCGCGCCGGGTTGGCTCCTAGTGCGCGCCCCTTGCGCCAGCGCCACTAGCCCCGGGCTCAAGCGGCGCATGGCGCCCGAAACGCGTGGCCTCGACAGCGAATGGGTAGAACGCTTCCACGGGCCTGTTGCCGCGGTCGAGGCGGTTGGCCCAAGACCTGAACGTGCGCGCTACGAACCTGGCGAGGCCGGACGACTGACCCCGGGCGAGCCGGGCAGCGTGAGCTTCCTTCCGGAGCCTCTCCGTGTACTCAACAGCGTTGCGAGTGAACCGGTAGTCGAACATTCTCCGCGCCTCCTCGAAAGGATGATAAGCGGAGGTTCACACTTTGTCAACTGCAGATTTACATTCCGTTTGGTTCCGGTTCATATTCCCTCAAGGGAGGCTTCACAACGTAAGCTCCACCCCGGAAGCCCACGACCACGTAGCCAACCGCCAGTAGGCGCGTGAGCGTTACGCCCACCGCACCGCGCCACCGCCTAGCCAGCTCTGGGTTCTCCGTGAGGAGCTTGGTGACGTCCATGGGAACAGCGACCCGGACGGTTCCCACCCCCTCAGGCGCCGTGGCTATGAGCGGCTCGGCGTCTATTGCGTCGCGGTTCGGTCGCACCGCCCAGAACTCGCCGGGTTCATCGTCCGTAGGGGGCATGCCGCCACTGGGGTCCTCCTGCTGCGCGCTCGTGTGATCCGCGCTCGTGTGATCCGCGTCCTCACGCCCACGCCCGGACGCGAGCCGCGCTACTCGTTCGGAGTTCAATTGCCATACGGCCAACAACCGGTCGCTACTCTGACCTCCGCCCAGCGGACCCGTCATCGGCCCGTAGAAGTCGACCAGGTAGTCGAACGCCAGCGCGCCTAGGTGCTCGAGGTTCAGCTTGGCGTTACGTGCTTGCAGCGGGTCGAACGTCCAAGAGACCCACTCCAGCCCGTTCTCGAGCGCCCAGCTACGCTGATGCCACTTGAGCGCTTGCCCTACGCCCAGGCCGCGTCCTTCGCTACGAACGGCCACCATATGCGAGTGCAAGCCCATACCCGTCATCCCATGGCCATGCGGCGCCGCGAGGAAGCCGTAAGAGAAGCCGACGACGCGTTCCCCTAGGAACGCCGTGGCGACCTGTCCCCCCGCGTGCACGACCGCGCGCAGGTGCGCTGCCGGCACGATGTCGTCGGGGCCCCAGACCTCTCGCTGGATCTCCTCGATCTCGACCAGGTCGGCGTGTGACGGGCTGGTCCGGATCTGGACCTGCCCTTCTTCGTTGAAAGGTGCCTCGCTCATCAGATAGGAGTCTACGGCGTTGACGGGAACCGCGTGGCGGACTTGCAGTCGCGTTGGGGCGGGCTCAGGGGGTCGGCGGCTGCCCGGGTTCTAGGTCGCTGTCGCGCCCGCGGGTCGGTGGCGGCAGTTGCGCGGGCTCTCAGCCACAGCAACGCCCGCGGTTGTTTGATACCGCGGGCGGCTCTCTTTGCATGTGCGGGGTGGTGCTCAGTCGGGCTTGCTGCTTCGCTCGGTGTCCGCGTCCTGGAGCACGCCAGCGGGCGAAACACCCGTGAGGCTCAGGCGGGGTTCGTCGACTTCCCAACCGGTGAGCTTCTCGACGTACTCCTTGAGGTAAAGGCTGAGCGGCACGCCGTCGATCTCTGGTGCTGGCACGTCCATCACCTCTCCGGTGCGGTTACACACCACGTGGTAGTGAGGGGTGACGTTACTGTCGTAGAAGGATTGCCCTGCTGGCGTCTTGTACTCTCGAACCAGGCCAGCTTCGGCGAGCGTGGAAAGGTTGAGATAGACCGTAGACAGGCTGAGCTCTTCGCCGCGCCCTTTGAGGTCGACGTACAGGCTCTCAGCGCTCACGTGCCTATCGCGCTCCAGCAGGTAGCTGAGGATGACCTCGCGGGGTTTGCTGTAGCGGAGGCCGTGATCCTTGAGCACGTCTCTCATCTCGTGCTCGTCTAGCTTCCTTCCTGTGGCGGGGCCATGTTCATGGGCCCGGGATGCGTGTTGGCTCACTGTTATCGCGTACCTCTCCGGCTTCACGCCGTTGGTAACGAGTATGGTATCACGCAACGAGACAGTATCGCCCCGCAGCGCGGACAGAGCACGTGCGGGGCTAGGTTGAGATTGCACTGTTTCGCGTGCCGGTTGCTGCGGCGCTTACGTACCGGCGCGATCGAAGCCCGGTCAGATCAGGTCGGCCACCGCATCGCGTTCCTCGAGCAGTTCGGACTCCGTGAGTCGCATACGCTCCTGGATGAACGCACTGATGCTCAGGCCCTCTACCACGGAGGCCTTACCGCCGCTCACCGTTACCGGGAACGAGTAGATGATGCCGTCCGCTACCCCGTACCACCCCTGGCTAGGGATGGCCATGCTGACCCAGTCGCCGTCCTCCGTGCCAAGCACCCAGTCCCGCATATGGTCGATAGCGGCGTTGGCGGCTGACGCGGCGCTTGAGGCACCTCGCGCGTCGATGATGGCCGCGCCGCGCTTCTGCACCACGGGGATGAACTCGTCCTGTATCCAGGTCCCGTCCACCACCTCGGCGGCCGGGCGGCCGTCGACGACGGCGTGGCTCACATCCGGCACCTGCGTGCTGGAGTGGTTACCCCAGATGGTCATCCGCTTCACGTCGGAAACCCGCACGCCGCTCTTCGCCGCCAGCTGGCTCAGAGCCCGGTTGTGATCCAGGCGCGTCATGGCGCTGAACTGCTCGGGCCTCAAGTCTGGCGCGTTGCGCATGGCGATCAGGCAGTTCGTGTTGGCGGGGTTGCCTACCACCAGGACCTTCACGTCGCGTGACGCGTGGTCGTTGAGGGCCTTGCCCTGAACCGTGAAGATGGCGCCGTTGGCCTGCAACAGGTCGTTACGCTCCATGCCGGGGCCGCGCGGACGAGAGCCGACCAACAGGGCGTAATCGGCGTCCTTGAAGGCAACGGCGGGGTCGTCGGAGGTGACGACACCGTGCAGGAGCGGGAAGGCGCAGTCGTGCAGCTCCATGACCACACCCTCAAGGGCCTTCAGTGCAGGCGTGATCTCTAGGAGCTGAAGGATGACGGGTTGGTCCTTGCCCAGCATCTCCCCCGACGCGATGCGGAAGAGCAGCGCGTAACCGATCTGTCCCGCCGCACCGGTCACTGCCACGCGTACTGGCTGCTTCATTCAGAACACCTCGATCGTTTCTAGGATCGCGCCAGCCGAGTTGGTGCCCCAAGGGCCGCACCGCGGACGCGTCTCAGCCGAATGGTACCACCGGTACCGAAGCGCTCCCCGCGTTCCAGCTGCTCACGTCGCGCCTGCCCAGCGGGCCGGAGCGTCTTCACGTGGGCTGGCGGCGGCGTGTAATACGGTTACGTCTGTGTTCAGGCCTGGTAGCCGAGCAAGTCGAGCAGCCGCTGGAGCTCGTCCTCGTCGTGGAAGTAGAGCTCTATGCGCCCCTTCTTCTCCCCGTTGATGCTCACTCGGGTGCCGGCGAAGCGGCTGAGGTCCTGCTCCAGCTGGTGATAGACGGAAGGCTTCTTGGTCCCGTTCGTGGTGTCTGGGGCGCCGCGACGCTTGAGCCCTTCAGCCTGCCGGACCGTAAGGTCACGCCGCAGGATCTCTGCCAGGGCCCAGCTGCGGTCGCTAGCCGGCTGCGACAGGATGGCGCGCGCGTGTCCGGCCGTGATCTGGCCGTTCTCGAGCGCCTCCTGCGCCTCGTCCGGCAGGGTAAGCAGGCGCAGCGTGTTGGCGATGTTGCTGCGGCTCTTGCTCACAGCCTCCGAGACCTTCTCTTGCGTGAGCCCGAACTCGAGGAGCTGCTTGTACGCCCGCGCTTCCTCCATCGGGTTGAGGTCCTCGCGCTGCAGGTTCTCGATGATGGCGATCTCGAGCGTCTCCTGGTCGGAGAGCTCACGCACAACCGCGGGGATGGTCACGAGCCCCGCTTGCTGAGCGGCGCGGAACCTACGTTCCCCCGCTACTATCTCGTAACCGCTTTCCGTAGGCCTAACGAGGATAGGCTGCAGGACCCCCTTGGTGGCGATGGATGCGGCTAGTTCCGCGATGGCCCCTTCGTCCATCCGTAAGCGCGGCTGGAACTGTGAAGCCCTTAGCTGGGCCAAAGGAACCTGCTGAACGTCCTTGCCGACCTTCGGCAACAGGGCGTCGAGCCCCCTACCGAGACCTCTAGGTTTTGCTGACACGGTCGAGTACCTCCTCTGCCAACGCTCTGTAAGCCTGCGCCCCCTGCGAGGTCGGTGCGTACGTAAGCACCGACTGCCCGTATGAAGGAGCCTCGGCAAGCCGCACGGTGCGTGGGATGACCGTTCGGAACACCAGGTCGCCGAAGTGGCGCCGAACGTTCTCTTCGACCTCCTGCGAGAGCCGCGTGCGACCGTCGTACATGGTGAGCAAGATGCCGAGGATGCGCAGCTCGGGGTTGATGGAGCCCCTCACGCGATCGATGGTCTCGATCATGCTGGCGATGCCCTCGAGCGCGTAGTACTCCGTCTGTAACGGCACTATCAACAGGTCAGCTGCGGCCAGGGCGTTGAGCGTGAGGGCGCCAACCGAGGGTGGGGCATCGATGACTATGAAGTCGTAGTTCGGCCTCACACCCATGAGCCCGCGTGAAAGCAGCAACATGTTGTCTCGGCTCGCGTCCAGCTCAACCGCAGCCCCGGCCAGGTCCGCCGAAGCGGCTAGCAGGTCAAGGTTGGTGATGGCGGTGCGGCTTACAGCCTGCCGAGCGGACGAACGCCCGGCGATCACGTCGTAGACGGTTCTTTCGGGATCCGCGACGCCGACCCCGCTGCTGGCGTTGGCCTGGGGGTCGAGGTCTACGAGAAGGATCTTGCGGATCTCCGCAAGCGCCGCCGAAAGGTTCACGGCTGTGGTGGTCTTGCCGACGCCACCCTTCTGGTTGATCACGCCGATGGTAGGCACGCTGACCCTCCGGGTAGCCGAACTGCGACGAGGCTACCACGCTCCTCCAACGGCACTTCCACCAACTTGGCTTGAGCCGCCGCGCTCTCGGCACCGGTCGCGGCGGAGCCTTCGACCAACCCGAGTGCATCTAGAACCTGCTGCGAGAGCCCCTCCAGCTCGGTCTCCCCGCGTCGGCTGACGACCCAGCAAGGATCTCGGTGAAGGTGCCGGGTCAGGCGTACTAGGGCGGGTATATCGGCTACCGCCTGTGCGGTAACAACGTCGGCGCACACGTCCTGGAGATCCAAGACGTCGCCCCCGAACACCTCGGTGTTATCCAGACCGAGGTTGCCGCTGGCGAGTTCAAGGAAGGCAGTTCGGCGTCGGCGACGCTCCACCAGGAAGACCTTGGCGTTCGGCAGCGCTGCGGCGATGACGATGCCAGGTAACCCTGCACCAGAGCCGACGTCCACGATCACAGCGTCCCGACCGACCTCTTCCTCGATCAGGCGGGCGTAAGCCAGCGCGTCGGCGATGTGACGCGGCAACGCCTGGCGACCCGCCTCCGAGACCAGGTCTAGCGTCTTGTGGTAGCGGTCGATTAGGGCGGTGTAGGCGGCGAGGAGCTCGTTCAGTTCTGGCATAGCGCTTCAGGTTCCAGCGTAGCCCGGGGACGTTACAGATTGTTTCACGTGAAACATTAATCGGTCAGGTTGCTTCGCCGCACGCCGCGTCACACCGAATGTTTCACGTGAAACATTGACGTGCCCGCTCGCTTGCGCCGATTCCTGTCCGGACACCCTAGCCGGCGTTCGAGGGAGCGGCCAGCGGTCGTTGGCCACGGCTCTCTGTTGCCGACCTCTGCCCCTTGCGGGTCTTCAAGTGAACCAAGAGCGCCGTAACGTCGCTATCACGCACACCGCGTAGCCGCTGCGCGGCACCTAACGACGCTGGTTCGCCCCTGATCAGAGCCTCAGCACCCTCACTAGAGAGCCCAGGCACACCCCGATAATCGATGCCGGTCAGCGCCATACGTTCGTAATCCGACCGGGCCTCCAGGTGCCGCTGCGAGCGCTCGATGTAGGCGGCGTAGCGTACGAGCGTCTCCACCTGCGAGATCTCTTGACGGCTCAGGCTCTCCTCGCTGGCGCCGACGAGCGCTGTCACGTCCGCGTACTCGACCCCGGGCCGGCACAGCATCTTGGTAGCGAGGTCCCCTTGGAACCTGGTGCGGCCGAGCCGCTCGACTTCTGCGTGCACCTTCCGCTGTGATTCCAGCTGCGCCGCGTAGCGTGATGAGTCGACGGTGCCCCAGGCGTGGCCAAGTCCCATAAGCCGCTCGTTGGCGTTGTCCTGACGGTGCAAGAGCCGGAACTCGTTCCTAGACGTAAGCATCCGATACGGCTCCTCGATGCCCCAGCGCACCAGGTCGTCGAGCATCACGCCAATGTAGCCTTGGTCGCGCAGCACGGTGACCCTCTCCATGCCGGCCGCGTAACGCGCCGCGTTCACGCCCGCCACGAACCCCTGCGCCGCGGCCTCCTCGTACCCACTCGTGCCGTTTATCTGACCCGCAGAGAACAGGCCCGATAGGCGCCGCGACATCAGCGTCACGTCTAGTTGGGATGGGTCGATGGCGTCGTACTCCACCGCGTACGCGTACCTATGGATGGAGGCGGCCTCGAAACCCGGCAGGGTGCGGATCATCTCGTCCTGGATCCGTGGCGGCATGGAGCTCGACAGGCCCTGCAAGTAGAGCTCGCTCGTGTTCATCCCGTCTGGCTCCACGAACAGCAAGTGGTGGTCCTTGTCGGAGAAGCGTACGACCTTGTCTTCGATGGACGGGCAGTAGCGCGGCCCCGTAGCGTCGATCTCGCCGCCGTACATCGCCGATTCGCTCAGGTTCTCTTGGATAAGCGCGTGCGTCTCGGGGGTCGTGCGCGTCAACCAGGTGGGGGTGCTCGTCATCCTAGGTCCCGGCACACCACTGAACGTGCCCGGCGGGTCGTCAGACGGCACCTCTTGCAACACGCTCATGTCGACCGAGTCGGCCCGGATCCGCGGCGGCGTTCCGGTCTTCAGGCGCAGCAAAGTGTGCCCAGTGGCGCGCAGGCTGGCGGACAGGTGGCGGGCAGGCGCCTCCCCTTGTCGGCCGGCAGGGCGCTGCTGTTTCCCGTACCACACGACGCCCGCCAGGAAGGTGCCCGTACAGAGGACGAGCGTCGGCGCCTCTAGTCGCCGCCCATCCGTGGTCACTGCTCCGACGACCTTGTCGCCATCCGTGAGGATCTCGGCGATCTCGGCCCGCACGATGGCCACGTTGGGCGCCGATTCGACAAGGTTACGGGCGGCGGCCGCGTAGCCATCGCGCTCGTTCTGAACCCTCAGCGACTGAACAGCGACGCCCTTCGAGGCGTTCAGCGTCCTCGTGTGGATGGCGGTTAGGTCCGCGAGCCCACCCATCACCCCACCCAGAGCCTGCAGCTCGAAGACTAGCTGCGACTTGCCGGGACCGCCGACCGCAGGGTTGCAAGGCATGAGCCCGATCTTGTCCGGGTTAGGTAGCACCATGGCGGTCCGTGCGCCGAGGCGGGCCGCAGCCAGAGCGGCCTCGATGCCGGCATGGCCTCCACCCACCACGATGACGTCGAACTTCAGTTCCATGTAGCGCTCCCGTTGCGGTGTCCAAGCTGTCTCCTTGCTCGCTCCGGACGACCGCGCAGACAAGAAGGTACCACGCGAGCACACGTAGACCTGCCGTGAGAAGTACACGGCCCCGCCGGCGTTCCCGCCGCACGTCGTTCCCTAACCGAGCACCACGGACCCTACGCCCCGCACGTGGATTGGGTGTAGGGTGAGCTTCCTGCATCTGCTAGACTGCTGGACCGGCGCAGCACCGGAGCACCCACGCCAAGGCGGACGTTCACCCTGGTCTCCGGTGCCCCTAGAACGCCAGGACCCACAGCTACGCACGCTGGCCGCTTCGGCCGAGTAGGGAGACACCGTTCTCCTTGCCACGGCTCTCCGAGCGAGAAGCGGTCGTCACACGTACGCGTTGGCAAGCTACCTAACGGTGGCGGCGCCAGGAACGCTCGGAACGAACAGCATTTGTCTGGGCCCAGCGAGCCGGCCCGGTTGGAGAAGGACGGTAGAGGACGATGTCAGGTATCGACGGAGGGATCTGGGACGACGTGATCACGCGTGTGCGTGAAGAGCTCCCGGAGGTCGAGTTTCGCACCTGGTTCAGTAGCGTCACGCTCCTAGGCATCGAGGACGGTGCCTTCATGATCGGCGTTCCAACCGCGTTCGCACGCGACTGGATAAAGTCGCACTACAGCAGCGTCCTCGAGAGTTCGCTGCAGAAGCTGGGCGTCGCTGACCCGCGGCTCGGCTTCCAGGTCATGCCAGGCAAGGCGCCCGAGCAGCAGGACATCTTCAGCGCTCAACCCGAGCCCGTCGCCAGCGCGCCCGCACACCGCCCACCTGCACCACAACTGAACCCGAAGTACGTGTTCAGCAACTTCATCGTCGGCGAGAACAACAACTTCGCTCACGCAGCTTCCCTGGCCGTGGCGGAGGCACCAGGCCGGGCCTACAACCCACTCTTCCTCTACGGGGACGCCGGCCTGGGCAAGACTCACCTGATGAACGCTGTGGGGCACGCGGTCGCGGAACGTTTCCCTCATATGTCGATCGAGTACGTCACTACCGAGGCGTTCACGAACGACCTAATCACGGCGATCCGCGAGGATCGCATGACGCACTTCCGCGACCGTTACAGAAGCATCGACGTGTTGCTTATCGACGACATCCAGTTCATCGCCGGCAAGGAGCGCACGCAGGAGGAGTTCTTCCACACCTTCAACGCGCTGTACGAGTCCGGTAAGCAGCTGATCATGTCGTCCGACCGTCCACCCAAGGACATCCCAACCCTCGAGAACCGCCTCCGTAGCCGCTTCGAATGGGGGCTCATAACCGACATCCAGGCTCCAGAGCTGGAGACCCGCATTGCCATCCTGGCCATGAACGCTGAGTACCGCGGCGTGAAGGTACCGTCTGAGGTCATCGACTACATCGCCCGTCACGTGACGTCCAACATCCGTGAGCTCGAAGGCGCGCTCGTAAGGGCCATCGTCTACTCGTCGATGAGCCAGCAGCCGCTGAACCGACAGACCGTAGCGAAGGCGCTATCCGACGTGTTCGCACCTAGCGACCTTCAGCTCACCATGGGCGACATCCTGCAGAAGACTTCCGAGCACTTCTCCGTACGCCCCGAGGACGTCAAGGGGAAGAGCAGACGGCAGGAGCTCGTGGTCCCACGGCAGGTGGCCATGTACCTCATCAGGGAGCTCACGCCCCACTCCTACCCGGAGATCGGCAGCTACTTCAGCAACCGCGACCATTCGACGGTGATGTACGCAGTGAACAAGATCCAAACGCAACTCGACAAAGGTGAGGCCATCTCGCGCGACGTGCGCACGCTCAAAGAACTACTCGTTTGAGGTGAGCTCCTGTCAGTCGCCGGTGGTACGCCTAGGTCACCCTGGTGTCACCAGAGCCCGTCAGCTGTGGATAACCCTGTGGAACAACTGTAGATAAGCTGTGGGGAAAGCTGTGGAGAATGCTCGTCACCCACGCTCTTGTGGACTGTTATGGATGAGGAGAACCGTTCTCCACAGGTGGGGCCCACTTGTCCACAAAGTTCTCCGCAAGCAGATTTTCGTCCTACACGGGGCCGGGTGGCCTTTTCCACACTTTCCGCAGGGCCTACTATTAGGGTTGTTCCAATTCCAACGCTTGATGTCGTCTAGGTTAGAGCCTAGAGGCCTGGTTCTGGGTTCTCGACCTTCCAAGGATGTGAACTTGCTGGAACGCAAGGCAACAGGCATCTGTTAACAAGCCAGAACCCGACCCGAACGTTCAACTCCGTTGCAAGCGCGCTTTCGGTTATGCTTTACCCGCTTGGGTGCGCGTTAACGTGTCGCGACCAGGCGAAGGAGAGTGAATGAGGGTTCTCGTACCGAAGAAGAGCCTGGCAGACACGCTCGGAAGAGTCGAACGCATCGTCCCGAGCCGTTCGAGCAACCCTGGTTTGAGCCTTCTACGGATCGACGTTAGCGACGGCTCTCTCGAGCTGAGCGGGTCCAACATGGACGTCGACATCCGCGCCAAGATCGACGCCGACGCGGTGGGCACTGGCACCTACGCGGTGACGGCCCACGTTCTCGGCCAGGTGGTTAGGGCGCTTCCGGGTTCAGAAGTAGCGCTCGAGTTCGGCGAGAACGAGTTACAGATCGAGTCGGGCAACTACACCACCAAGCTGCAACTCATGTCGCCCAGCTCTACTCCCGTGCTGACCTTTCCCACCACCCATGAGGGTAGCGTCGAGGCGCGGCTGCTGGCACGAGCCCTTGGAGCGGTGAGGTACGCGGCGGCCGTCGCCGACTTCCAGGCCGTGTTCCGGGGCGTGAAGCTCGAACTGCGCGAAAGCCACACACGCGCCGTGGCTACCGACGGTTTCCGCCTCGCCTATTACCACCTAGAAGAAGCCACGGGGCTCAACGCCGACATCATCGTTCCGGCTCGCAGCGTCGAGGAGCTTCTGCGCGTGTTGGAGGACGGTCGCGTCGAGCTAGCTCTCGATGGTTCGCAGCTCAGCGTGCAGCACGAGGGGTACTCTCTCAACCTCAAGCTGATGGACGGAACGTTCCCCGACTACGAGCGCGTTATCCCCGCTAACTACCCCGTAAGCATCACGTTGCCGGCCACCGAGCTGGCGGAAGCGGTATCCCGCGTGGCGCTAATGGCCGACAAGAGCACCAACAACAGGGTCGACCTGTTCGTGAAGGCCGGGCGTCTGCAGATCACCGCTGAGGGCGGGTTCGGGCGGAGCCAGGAGGCCATCGACGTCCTGCAGGAAGGTACCGACTCGGAGATCCAGCTCGCCTACAACTCTAAGTACCTCATCGACGCCCTATCACCCGTGGCGGGCGACATCAGGTTGAAGTTCTCGGGCATCAACGCGTCTCCCAGCGTCGTCAACGACCTGGCAGACCCGAGCTACCTCGCCATGGTCGTTCCGCTCCGGACCAGCTGAGAACCTCGACACAACAGGAGGACCGATGACCACCATCGAAGACGTTCGCGCGATCGAGCAACTCGACTCGCGCGGTAACCCCACCGTGGGCGCTATCGTGACGTTAGCCAGCGGCGACCAAGGTCGCGCGCTCGTGCCCTCAGGGGCGTCCACGGGCGCACACGAGGCCATGGAACTGCGTGACGGCGGAGGCCGCTACATGGGTAAGGGTGTGCGGCAGGCGATCCAGAACGTCGACGATCGCATCGCCCACGAGATCCTCGGCATGGACGCTCTCGATCAGGCCGCAGTGGACAGAGCCATGAGCGAACTCGACGGCACCCCGAACAAGGGGGAGCTCGGCGCCAACGCCATCCTCGCCGTGTCGTTGGCCACCGCCAGAGCAGCCTCTAACGCTCTCGCCCTACCCCTGTACCGCTACCTAGGGGGACCAAACGGTCGAGTGCTTCCGCTGCCGATGATGAACGTCATCAACGGTGGGCAGCACGCCGACAACGCGGTCGACATGCAGGAGTTCATGCTGCTGCCGGTAGGCTTCAACACCTTCAGTAGCGCGTTGCGGGCCGGTGTGGAGACGTTCCACCACCTCCGTAAGGTCCTCGCCGGCAAGGGTTACAACACCAACGTCGGCGACGAGGGCGGCTTCGCTCCGGACCTCAAGAGCAACCGAGAAGCTATCGAGGTCCTTCTAGAGGCCATCGAGAAGGCGGGTTACACCCCGGGCGACGACATCGCCATCGCGCTCGACCCCGCCAGCACCGAGTATTACCGCGATGGCAAGTACCATCTCGAGGCTGAGGGGAAGGTACTCGACAGCGACGGGATGATCGACTACTGGGAGGAGTGGGTGTCGAAGTACCCCATCCTCTCCATCGAGGACGGGCTCGCTGAGGACGACTGGGCAGGTTGGGCCAAGCTCACGGCGCGGCTCGGTGACCGCGTTCAGCTCGTTGGCGACGACCTGTTCGTGACCAACTCGAGTCGTCTGCAGCGCGGCATCGACGAAGGCGTGGGTAACTCCATCCTCGTGAAGGTGAACCAGATCGGCACCCTCACGGAGGCGATGGACGCCATCGAGCTCGCTAAGAGCTACGGCTACCACAACGTCATCAGCCACCGCTCTGGCGAAACCGAGGACACCTTCATCGCCGACCTAGCTGTCGGCATCAACGCCGGCCAGATCAAGACGGGCTCGGCCAGCCGCTCCGACCGCACCGCTAAGTACAACCGGCTGTTGCAGATCGAGCAGGAGTTGGGCGACGCGGCGCGCTTCCTCGGCAAGGCGGCGCTGAAGCGATGACACCACCAGTGAAGAACACCACCAGGCGAACACGCATCGTGGCCACGTTGGGTCCAGCCACCGACTCCAAGGAGATGATCGGGCGGCTCCTCATCGCTGGCGTGAACGTGTTCCGGCTCAACTTCTCGCACGGTGACCAGGATCTGCACCGGCAGACTGTCGCCAACATCCGGGCGGTTTCCGAAGAGTTCGACATCCCGGTCGGGATCCTGCAGGACCTCCAGGGGCCCAAGATCCGTGTTGGTCGCTTCGAGAAGGACAAGGTGACCCTCAAGGAGGGCGCCCGCTTCGACCTCACCGCAAGCGATGACAGCCCCGGCACGCAGGAACGAGTGGGCGTAACCTACCGCGGCTTGGTCAACGACGTGAAGGTTGGCGACACGTTGCTGCTGGACGACGGGCGCCTCAGCCTCAAGGTGATCGGGATAGAAGGCGACACCATCCAGACGGAGGTCGTGTTGGGCGGGGTGCTCAGCAACAACAAGGGCATCAACATCCCCGACGCCACCCTCAGCATCCCCGCCCTCACCGACAAGGACGTAGCGGACCTACGCCTCGGCGCCGAGCTCGACGTGGACTGGGTGGCAATGAGCTTCGTCCGTAACCGTGACGACCTGCTGCTCGCTCGGCACTACATGTCGCGGGCTGGCTCGAACGCCAAGC
This sequence comes from uncultured bacterium, assembly GCA_964518275.1. GTDB lineage: Bacteria > Deinococcota > Deinococci > Deinococcales > Trueperaceae > JAAYYF01. The sequence goes on from CAZFFG010000026.1 coordinate 22,476, forward strand.
TCATGGCGAAGATCGAGAAGCCCAGCGCGGTCGACCGCTTCGACGAGATCATCACCGAGGTCGACGGCATCATGGTGGCGCGCGGCGACCTGGGCGTGGAGATGCCGCCCGAGAAGGTGCCCCTCATCCAGAAGGACCTGATCCGCGCCTGCATCATGGCCGGCAAGCCGGTGGTCACCGCCACGCAGATGCTGGAGTCGATGATCCAGAACCCCACGCCCACGCGGGCCGAAGCCTCGGACGTGGCCAACGCCATCTACGACGGCACCGACGCGGTGATGCTCTCTGCCGAGACGGCGGTGGGGGCTAACCCCATCGAAGCCGTGAAGATGATGGACCGTATCGCTAGAGCCGTGGAATCGGACGACGACTTCCACGAGAAGTTCCGTGACACCACCCCCAAGGCCGACGCCAGCACGCCGGACGCGGTCGCCATCGCGGCGGTGGAGATGAGCTACAACCTCGACGCTAAGCTCATTGTCACGTTCACGTCGAGCGGCAGCACAGCGCTGCGAGTGGCCCGGTGCCGGCCCCAGTCGCCTGTGCTGGCGATCACCCCTAACCCGCGCTCGCTTCGCCAGATGATGCTCATCTGGGGCGTGGTACCGCACCTGAGCCAGGACATCCACGATACCGACGAGATGGTGAGGGTAGCCACTCAAGCTATCCGGGCGGAGAACCTGCTCGCTGAGGGAGACCGTTTCATCATCACGGCGGGGGTGCCGTTCGGCACGCGTGGCACCACCAACCTAATCCGCGTGGAGCGGCTGCGCTGAGCCCGACCAGCAGACCTTAGGAACGATATCGAAAGGGCTCGGCCCGCCAGCAGCGAACGCGCTGGCGGGCCGAGCCCTTTAACGGGTGGTCAGTCGCCCCCTCAGGCGCTCTCCTCGGCTACCACCAGGACCTTGAGGTCGATGGTGACTTCCGGGTGAGGGCGGTAAGGCACGACGTGCTCGCCCGTGACCTTGATGGGCTCGTCGAGGAGCACCTTACGCCGGTCGATGTCGACGTCGTACGTGGCCTTGAGGGCGTCCGCGATGTCGCGGTTGCCGACCGAGCCGTAGATACGGCCGTCGCCGGCGCGTACGCGGATCTCGAGGTGAGCGTCGCCGAGGAGTTCGGCGAGGCGCTCGGCGTCAGACTTGCGCTCCGCGAGCTGCTTGGCGCGCTGAGCGAGGCGCGCCTGGAGTTCAGCCTGGTTGGCCTTCGTGGCCGGCAGCGCCAGACCCTGCGGGACGAGGAAGTTGCGGGCGTAACCGTCCTTCACGCGGACGATGTCGCCGGCTTCTCCCAGCTTCTCGACGGGTTCCAGCAGGATGACGTTCACTTCCGCACCAGCTTCTCGGTGATCGGGATGATCGCGAGCATGCGCGCGCGCTTGATCGTGGTGGCGAGCCGACGCTGATGCCTGGCACACACACCGGTGCGGCGACGGGGCAGGATCTTGGCGGTGTCGGAGATGAACCGCCGGAGCATGCGCCCGTCGTGGTAATCCATGATCTCGTACTCACCCGTGCAGAACGGGCA
>CAZFFG010000027.1:0-23881 GCA_964518275.1 uncultured bacterium
CCCCGATGGGGCTGAAGCCCGCGTCGCCGTTCCACGTCGCCGTCACCGCGGCGTCGATGTTGCCAACCAGCGCGAAATGCCCCGCCAGGTGCTCGCTCATGGCCTGCAACTGATGGACGTTGGGGAGCATGCACGGGTCGGTCTCGTCATTCACGTCGCCGGAAGTGCAGAGCCGCACCTCTATCTCCAGCGTGTCCGCGGCGTCCTCGCCCTCCACCGTTGCCGTTAGCGTTACCGCACCGGCGGCGGCCGGCGCCGTCCAGTTAACTACCGTACCGCTATCGGCCGAGAGAACCCCTCCGTCGGCCTGCCAACGCACACTGGCTTCGTCTTTGCCTTCGCCCTGCACGTCCGCCGTGAACGCCAGCGTCTGCGCGTAATGGGCGCTCGTGGTGCCGCTGATGGTTACCGTCAGCGGGTCGGGCTCGGGATCCGGGTCCGGCTTGGGATCCGGCTTGGGATCGGGGTCGGGGGCGCCACCGCCGGCTGTCACCACCAGTTCCAGTTGCTCCGATTTCACTTCGGAGCCGACGGTGAGCTCCGCCGTCACTGTGTATTTGCCCGGCGCGCTGGGCGCCGTCCAGACAACCTCCAGGCCCGTTGGAGCCGAGAAGGTGCCGCCTGTAGCCGACCAGCTCACGCCCTCAGGCGCGGCGCCCTGCCCACCTATGGCGGCGGTTAGCGCAACTTCAGTACCGGCTTCCACCGACTCGCTGTCGGCCGAGATGCTGATGGTTGGCGGCTCCCGCCCGCCACCATCGGTTCCCGCCCCGCCACAAGCCACCAGCGACCCGACCAGGAAGAGGCTCAGGAGGAGCCTCAACTGCTTCACGTACTTCACCATCCAGAGAACCTCTAACTATCTCGCTTCGTCGCACATCTTCTCGAAGCGGTGTCGAAGTGCCGTCAAACCGCGTTGCTTTCACCGCTATGCGACGACTATCAGAGCAACCCGACCGCACACCAGACGCATCTGCGGCGCACAGGCGTCGCCAACCGCCTACTCGTCGGTGCTGGCGTCGTCACGAGGGGTCACTCCGTGATTTCAGGTCGGTGCAGCCATGTGCTCACAGCGTCGAACGCGGTATCTTCGCCCCATGTCTAGTTCAGTGATAAAGCCGCTCATAGCCGGCAACTGGAAGATGAACCGCCTCCCCAGCGAGGGCGCGGCGTGGCTGCGCGAACTGCTCGAGAAGCTCGCGGGCATGCCGGAGCAGGCGGAACGAAGCGAGCTGCTGCTCTGCGTTCCGTTCACGCACTTAGCGGCCATGAGCGAGGTGGCGTTCGGCTGGCCCGTGAGCATCGGCGCGCAGGACGTTAGCGCCCACGACGCGGGCGCGTACACGGGCGAGGTTTCCGCCGCCATGCTGGCGGACCTGGGCGTGCGGCACGTGATCGTGGGGCACTCTGAGCGCCGCCAGTACCACGGCGAGAGCGACGCCACGGTGGCTGCTAAGGCACGGCAAGCGCTGGCTCACGGACTCACCCCCATCGTCTGCGTGGGCGAGAACCGCGCCGATCGCGACGGCGGCCAGGCCACCGAGGTGGTTCTGCGGCAGCTAGCTGGCTCACTTGAAGGGGTGGAGCCGGCCTCCGCCGAGGCGCTGGTCATCGCTTACGAGCCCGTGTGGGCCATCGGCACGGGCCTGACCGCCACGGCCGACGACGCCCAGGAGATGAGCGCCGCCATCAGGGGCGCGTTGCGCGAGCGGCTACCAGGTATCGCTAACGGCGTCCGGGTCCTCTACGGCGGCAGCATGAAGCCCGACAACGCGGCCGAGCTGCTAGCCAAGCCCGACGTGAACGGCGGACTCATCGGGGGCGCCAGCCTCGCCATCGCGGACCTGTTGGCCATCGAGAGCGCCACGGTGAACCTGTGACCGCCTCAACCGTTGTTACCGACCGCCTGCTGCGCCTCCGCGAGCGGCTAGCCACCACAGGCGCGGACGCTCTCCTCGTCACCACGCCAGCCAACGTGCGCTACGTGTCTGGCTTCGGCACGCCCGAAGACGCCGTGGTTCTCGTGCGCCGGGAGGACGCCATCCTGTTCACCGACGGCCGCTACACGGCGCAAGCGCAGGAGCAGTCGGCGCTGCCGTTCGAGATCGTGACCGGGCTCCACGGGGCGGCTGCAGAACGCGCATATGGCCGCAAGCTCGCTGTTGAGGGCGACGCCATGAACCTCAGCCAGTACAGGGCCCTAGCCAACCAACTGGGCTACGACCCCGTGGTCACCGAGGGCCTCTTCACACCCCTACGGCTGGTGAAGAGCGCGGACGAGATCGCTAAGCTCCGGGAGGCAGCCCGCATCACCGACCTGGCTTTCGAAGCCGCCGTAGCCATGATGAAGCCGGGCGTCACCGAGGTGGAGGTGGCGCTGGAACTCGAACGGGCCATGCGCCTGAACGGCGCGGACGGAAGCGCTTTCGACATCATCGTCGCCAGCGGCGTACGGGGCGCCATGCCGCACGGCACGGCCTCCCAGAAGCCCCTAGCGGCAGGCGAGCTCGTGACCCTCGACTTCGGCGCCGTGGTCGACGGCTACCACGCCGACATGACGCGCACCGTGGCCATAGGTGAGGTAGGTGCGGAGGAGCGGCGCCTGTTCGACGCGGTGCTGGAGTCCCAGAAAGCCGCCCTAGCCGCGGTAGGCCCCGGCAAGACCGGCCGCGAGGTCGACAAGGTGGCGCGCGACATCCTAGCCGGTCACGGCTTGGCGGAGGCCTTCAGCCACAGCTTGGGGCACGGCACCGGCCTCGTCATCCACGAGGGCCCCCGGCTCTCGAGCCGCAGCGAGGACGTACTGCAGCCAGGCATGGTCGTGACCGTGGAGCCCGGCGTGTACTTCCCCGGCTTCACTGGCCTGCGCATCGAGGACCTGGCGGTCGTCACCGAGGACGGCCACGAGGTGCTCTCGCACAGCCCGAAGGAGTTCCGCGCGCTGTAGTTGAACCGTAGTGATGCTGTGGCGCCGCTCAGCTGGCCATGACGAGGTCGCGGGCGGCCACCAGCGTTGCCGCCACGGCGGCCTCGTCCGGCGCCTCGCAGTAGATCCGTAAGAGAGGCTCGGTGCCGCTGGGCCGCACCAGCAACCACGCGTCATCGGCGAGGTTCAGCTTCACACCGTCGAGCCGCTCCACGCTCGTCACGGGGCGGCCGGCAAGCGCGTCGACTTCGCCCACCCTCACCAGGGCACGCTCCTTGAGCTCGTCGGAGTCGAGGGTAAGGTCGAGCCGGTCGTAGGCGTGCCGCCAACCGACCTCACGCTCGAGCTGCGCGAAGCGCTGCGCGAGGCTCTCGCCACTCTTCGCCACGGACTGCATGAGGAGCAGCGCGTTGGCGAGCCCGTCGCGCTCCGGCAAGTGCGCGCTCACGCCGATGCCGCCGGACTCCTCGCCGCCGATGAGCACGCCGCCCTGCAACATGGCGTCGGCCACGTACTTGAAACCGACCTTGGTCTCTTGCACCGGCAGGCCCCGACTGGCTGCCAGCCGTTCCACGATTCGGCTGACGGTAAACGTCTTCACAACCGCGCCGTGCCCGCCGGTTTGTTGCAACTGATCGAGCATCACTGCGAAGATCTGATGCGAGTTGAAGAACGCCCCGCCCGGCAACACCACGCCCAGGCGGTCGCCGTCGCCGTCCGTGGCCACGGCGAACATGGGAGCGCCATCTGCGGCGGTCATGCGCTCCATCGTGGCTTCGAGGTTGGCGGCGATGGGCTCCGGATGCACGCCGTAGAAGGTCGGATCGGGCTGTGATCGCATCTCGACCACAGCCTCCGGCAGGCCCACGTGCCGGAAGAAGCCCGCTAGCCAGCCAGCCGCGGCGCCGCCCATGGCGTCGTGGAGCAGGGGCGCCCCCACGCGTGCCAGCGCCGTGAGGTCGACGAGTTCAGCCAGAGCGTCGTAGTAAGCGGCGCGCACATCGAAGCTCCGCACCTCGTGCCGGGCTGGGTCGAAACGCGCCACGTCGCCGTCATTTACCCCGCCGATGGCCGCCGCCACGGCGCGGTAGGTAGCGTCGCTGGCCGACCCGCCGAACGCCCCCTTCAGCTTGAAGCCGTTCCAAACAGACGGGTTGTGCGAAGCCGTCAGCATGACGCCGCCATCGGCGCCGAGGTGTTTGACCGCGAACGAGAGCGCCGGCGTGGGAAGGTAGCTATGCGCAAGGTGCACCGTCAGGCCGTTGGCGGCCAGCACCTCCGCAACGCGCCTGGCGAAGCGGTCGCCGAGGAAGCGCGTGTCGTGACCAACCACCACCGTGCTGCCGCCCGTGGTGGCGAGGTGGTCGGCGTACCCCTGCGCGGCGCGGGCCACGTTCGCGAAAGTGAAGCGGTCCGCGATGACGTCGCGCCAGCCGTCGGTGCCGAAGGGCAGCTCTTCGGGCGCCGGATCCTGTGGAACTCTATCGATCGTCATGTCTTCCTTCCTCCCCACACAACGAGGCCAGGGGCACTGCCAGAGGGTACCCCTCCTCCACCGCGGTGCCGTTTACATACACTGGTGCCGTGAGCATGATCATCAAGTACGGCGGTAACGCCATGACAGACGCAGCAACGCGCCAGCGGGCAGCCGCGGCACTATACGACGCCACGCGTGGCGGCGAACCGCCGGTGGTGGTGCACGGCGGGGGGCCGTTCATCCAAGCTGCGCTCGACGCCGCCGGGCTCGAGCACCGCTTCGAGCGCGGTCTGCGGGTCACCACGCCAGAGAGCCTCGAGGTCATCGAGCGCGTGCTCACGCTGCTGGGAAAGCGTCTGGCGCAGGAGATCGGGCCGGCCGTGGGCTTAACAGGCCGTGACGCCGACCTCCTCCACGCCACGCGGCGAGCCGAGCTCGGCCAGGTGGGGCGCATGCAGCGCGTGAACCCGCGCGCTATAGCCGCGCTGAGGGCGGCGGGGATCGTGCCCGTGGTGGCGTGCCTAGCGCTGGGCGAGGACGGCTCGCTGCTGAACGTGAACGCGGACGAGGTGGCCGGCGCTGTGGCCGGCGCGCTGGGTCAAGGGGTCGTGTTCCTCACCAACGTGCCAGGCGTGCTCGACGACCCGGCCGACCCCGCGAGCCTCCTGCAGCACCTGCCGGCTAGCGAGGCCCTGGCCCGCATCGCGGACGGCCGGATCGGCGGCGGCATGATCCCTAAGGTGGAGGCCGCGCTCGCTGCACTGGAGATGGGGGCGCCGTTCGCTGTCGTGGCCGACGGACGCGACCCGGACGGTGTCACAGCTGCGCTCGGCGGGGGCGGCACCCGGGTCACCGCTAGTTGATCCAGCGAGCGGCCGGTGAGATTCCCGGCCGGTGAGATTCCCGTAAGACGAGAGCTGCTACCTTCCAGCAACGGTTCAGAACGAGCTGCACCGGGCACCCGCCAGCAGGCGGCCACCCGCGGCCCACCCGCCGAGCAGCGCCACTCGCTTACCACCCAGGGAGTTTACGGATGCTACAGAAACTCACCACTCTTCCCACCCCGCTACTCTTGGCCGAGGCCACTCGTCTCGAGCAGAAGCTCCTCCACGGCACCTCCACCGCGCTCGACACCGAGCTGTACTGCTTCATCCAGATCGAACTGGGCGGCCGTCTGGCCCGAGAGATGGTGCTCGACCCGCGCGATTGACCCTCGCCCCACCCGTCCGGTAGGCGCACAGGCTGAGGCCGTTGTATCTGGCCGGGCCGATTGCCAGTTTTTTCCTGTTGCGCGCTCGGGCATCTCTGGTACATTTGCTAGCGATGCCCTTACCAGCCCTACTCCGCGCCCTCTCCGGAACGCTCGTCCTCTGCCTCTGCGCAGGGGCGTTCGCCAAGACGATCACCGTCCAGCAGGGCGACTCGCTGTGGGGCATCGCCCAGAAACACGGCACCGACGTCGAAACCCTCCGCCAACTGAACGCGCTTAGCTCCGACACGCTGCGCATCGGCCAGACGCTGCGCCTACCGGGCGACGAGGCTGAGGAAGCGGTCAGCACAGTCACGGTGCGCCCCGGCGACACCCTCTTCGAGATCGCGCTCAGGCACGGCCTCACCGTTGAGGACCTCATCGCCTACAACGACCTCGACGGCACCATGATCCATCCCGGCCAGGAGCTAGCGCTCGCGCCTGGCGACGTGGCGCCCGAACCCCTGCAGGTGGTGCTGGGCGTGGGCGACTCGCTGTGGGTGTTGGCCCGCCGTTACGACTCCACCATCGCCGACATCGCTGCCGCCAACGGCATCGAGCAGACCGCCACCCTCCGGGTCGGCGACAAGCTGATCATCCCGGGGCGGTACGCCGCCAGCGACCTAGACGTGGGCGGCCCGGCGCACGTGGAGATAGTGGTGAGCGCCAACGACACCCTCTGGGGCATCGCTCAGGAGCACGGCAGCAACGTCTCCGCCATCATGAGCGCCAACAACCTCACCTCCGACCGGCTGCATGTGGGGCAGCGCCTCCGCATCGTGCCTGGCGCCGAGGTGAAGGCCACGCGTGCGGCCGTGCCCGCCCCCATCGTGTCGGACGCGGCAGGCGCACCCATGGTGTGGCCGCTCAACGGCGTCATCACCTCCCGGTTCGGTTACCGGCAGCTCCGCGTGAGCGGCTCTAACTTCCACACCGGCCTCGACATCGACGGCGATACGGGCGACCCCATCGTGGCGGCTGTGGCGGGTACCGTTACCCACGCTGGCTGGCGCGGCGGCTACGGCTACCTCGTCGTGGTAACTAACGGCAACACCGAGTACTATTACGCGCACGCGTCCGAGCTCCTCGTTGAGGAGGGCCAGCAGGTGAAGGTCGGCCAACCGGTAGCGCGCGTGGGTAGCACCGGCAACTCCACGGGCCCACACCTGCACTTCGAGGTCCGCGTGGACGGTGACCCCGTCGACCCTCTCCCGATCCTGGAGACGACGGCAGTCCGCTGAGCCGGAGCCGCAGAGCTGGAGCCACACTTGCGTCTCGTCGTCATCGGCGACATCCACGTCCAGGCCGAAAAGCTGTGGCGCATGCTGCGCGAGTCGGGTCTGGCCGACGAGCATAACCGCCCTACCAACGCCTTGCGCGACGACAGCACGAAGCTCGTGCTGCTCGGCGACCTCGTGCACCCCAAGAGCCGGCAACGCTACGCGGACCTCATCAACGTGCGGCGCTACGACGAGTACAACCCGCGGCACCTAGAGCGCGCCGAGATAGCCCAGACCCGCTTCCTACGCGAGGTGAAGGGGTTCGCCGATCGCGTTCCGGGCGACAACATGGTCATCCTGATGGGCAACCACGACTTCAACGCTGTGACCCCCGAGCAGGGACCGCTGCGCACCGACGACGTGTCGCACCTGGAATGGAAGCCCGGTTACGGCAACGAGCTGGATGAGGACCTACGCGACTGGATCCTGTCGTGGCCGTACGAGTTGGCTGTGGAGGACCTTCACTTAGCGCACGTCGGTCCGCTCAAGGAGCACAACACGTTCGATCAGTCGTTCTACCTAGAGAACAGGCGCCGCTGGCTACAGGAGGACCGCGACTTCTTCGAGGGTACCCCCTACCGGCTTGGCGTCTACGGCCACACCCCGGTTCGTGGCGGCGTGAACGTGGCCTCCCAGGGCCGCGCCCTCCTGCTCGACACGAACGGCCACCTAGGCGAGTACGCCTGGCTCGAGGTTCTCTTCCGGGGCGACAACTACCGCCTCAAGATGCACGGCAACTTCTTCGACGAGATCATGCCGCGAGGCAGCACCGACTAAGCGCATCACGGAGCGTTGGGGTCCAGGGTCTCCACCCTTGAATCGTAGGTCGGGGTGAGCAGCACCCAGGTTCGGAACGGCGCCAGGTCCACTAACGTGCCGCTAGCGTCGCGGAACCTGATGCCAACGCCGTCGGCGAGCTCCCATGTGCCACGCTCGGCCGCCCCTTCCAGGTAGAAGGTGGCTTCCCCTCCCTCCAGCGGTATGTAGAGCCGGCCAGCGCTGTCGCCAGGGATGGGAACCGCGCTGATCTTGCCAACCAGTACGGCGTCCATGAGGACGCTCTGCTCGTCCGGATGCACCGCCAGCTCGCCGTCGCGAACCCAGCGGTAGGTGCCCAGACGCCCGTCGTAACGGAAGCCCGACGTGTACGTACCGCTGTACCGCACCTGCACCTCGCTCACTCGTTCAGACGCGGGGTCGGGGGCGTGAACCTGGCTGGTAACGATGCGGTCGGCGCCCGGCAGCAACCGGCTCACGGCGGTGCGCAGGTCGGTGCCCATGGAGTACAGGTTGTAGGGGGCGCTGCGCTCCGAGGCGCGGGCGAACAGGTCGCCGCTGGTGTAAGCGTTCAGGGTGGGAACGGCCGCTCCCCCGATGGCGATCATGGCGCCCGGTGAGCCGCCGTCGTGCACGAGCACGGCGTTGGACTTCTGTGCGAGCTGCACGAAGTAGTCGCGGGCGCTGCGCACCGGTCCCACGCGGGCCGGGTCGTTGCGGTCGTAGATGGGCATCAAGCGGGTGAGGCCACCCTCCACCGGCATCTCCACGACCATGCTCGCTTCTTTCAGTCCGTGCTGCGGGTAACCGCCCACGTTATCGAGGAGCACAGCCAGAGGTTGGTCGCGGCGCGTGGCCAGTGGCGGCCTGCGCGGTTGAGCGGGCGCGCCGGTGCCGGCGCCCACACCGTCGGGTGAGGCCGCCGCGCCCCGGCCTTCGGCAGTGGCCAGCGGGTCGAGCGGGCCGGTTTGCCCAGCCACGGCAGCGTTGCCGCCCGGCTGGCGCGGCGAGAGCACGCTGGCGTCGACGTCGGTGGTACCGCTCACCACGGCCTCGTCGCCGGGCGCGCCACCCTGCGTGACGGGCGCCCGGACGGTGGCGCGCACCGATGGCACGGGCACCTCCCGCACCTGCGCCACCTGCGCCTCAGGCACGATGGCCACCTCGCGACGGGTGCCAACGATGGCGGTGGCAGCGGGCGGCGCTAGCGGCGTGCTGCCGGATACCACAGCCTGCACTCCAGAGGCGTTCAGCTCTACGGCGCCGCTCACCTGCGCGCGTACGCCGGGGTTCTCGATGGGTCGCGGCGCGGCAACGCTGGCGGTGGCGTTAGGGGCCGTGAGCTCCACGGGTTGCGTGACGGCGGCGCTGACGTTCGGGGGCTGCAGGTCGCGGCTCTCGGTAACGGCAGCGGTGGCCTGCGGGGTGGTTATCGGCCGCGGCTCAGCCACCGTGGCGGTGGGTTGCATGGCGACCGCGCGCGCCTCGGTGACCACAGCCTCCGCCTGCGGTGCTGGCAGCCGGATGGGGTCGCTGACCGGGCGTGGGTCGAGGATCACGGCTTCGATCTCAGGCAGCGTGGTGGTGGGCACTTCGGCCAGCGGTAGCTCTGCCTCTAGGGGCGCCGACTCGGCTACCTGGGGCTGGGGTAACGGCGGCGAGGGCAGCTCGGCCGCTTCCTCGGGAGTGGGCGGCGCCTCGGCTGCCTCGGCTGGCGCTGCCGCCGGGGCGGGCGGCTGGGCAGTGGCGGTCTCTGGCTCGGGTGCCGTTATCTCGGCTTGCGGCGCAGCCAGGTCGCGCGGGTCGCCGATCTCTTGGCTAGCGACCTGGGGCTCGGGCGCGGGCAACGCCGGCGAGTCAACGGTGGGCGCCTCGGTGGTCTCCTCAGCGAACGCGGGCGTACCGACGTCGATGACGATGTAAGGGGGGATGGGTTGCGGCCGCGGGATGAGGCTCACCAACAGCATGACGAACAGCACCGCGAGGTGGAGCGTGACGGAGAGCGCCATGGCGCGCCGCTTGTCGGGGTCGTGCCAGAAGCCAGCTCCCGCGTTCGGGTGGGCGCCGGACGTGGCGCCTCCTTCGACCGGTGAGTCTGTCAGCTTGTTAGGTCCGCGTTGCAACCTGGCTGTTCCCTTCCATATGCGTTGGCTAAGCTGCCGGGCCGAGCGGGCTTCAGCCGCCCGTGGCTATAACTATGCGTTCGGCGCCGCCGCGCGTGAGCAGGTCCATGATGCGCACGGTTGTGCCGTGCGGCACTTCCTGGTCGGCGCGCAGCACCACGGTGGATTGGCCGGTGGAGTCGATCTCTTGCCGGAGCAAGAGGGCCAGCTGCGCTTCCTGCACCTGGGCGCCACCGAAGAAGATGGCGCCATCCTTGGTGACCGTGACCGTGGGGAGGTTCGAGGGCTCCGTGATGGTGGTCTGCGAATCCGGCAGCTCCACCGGCAAGCCCGACTCGAGCGTGATGAACGTGGTGGAGACCATGAAGAAGATGATGAGCAGGAACACCACGTCGACCATGGGCGTGAGGTCGAGCCCGGGCGCCGGGGCCACGCGTCTGCGCTTGCGCTTGCTGCTCACTGGCTATCAGGCCTGCGGCAGCGGCCGGGTGTCGGCGCGAACGCTGCCGCGCCCCTCGCTAGCGGACCCCGAAGCGGCGCGCGATGGCGCCTCATCGCGGCGGTTGGCCACGGCCTGCACCACGTTACCCATGAGCTCTTCGCGCCGCCGGTCTATCTCGGAGAGGATCTTCTCCACCCGGCTGGCTAGGTAACCGTGCGCCACCAGCACGGGGATGGCCACTATGAGGCCAGCCGCCGTGGTGACGAGGGCCTGACCGATGCCGTAAGCGAGCAGGCTGGGGTCGCCGCTACCGAACTGCGCTATCTCGGAGAAGGAGATGATCATGCCCGTGACGGTGCCGAGGAGGCCCAGCATGGGCGAGATCTGCGCGATGATGCCCAGCGGCCGCAAACCGCGTGTGAGGCTCTGTTCCTCAAGCAGGGTGGCTTCCTCGAAGGCGGCTTCCACCGCGGGCCGGCCGTACGGCAGCCGGCTAAGGGCGGCGCTGAGCACCCGGCCAACGGGTCCGCCATGCCGTTCGGCGGCCTCTAGCGCTGTTTCCAGGTCGCGCTCGCGCACGGCGGCGTTGACGCGCGCCATGAGAGAGCCGGTCTGCACGTTCTCGCGCCGGAGCTTCATGAGCCGCTCGAAGAAGATGTAGACGGCGTAGACGGAGATGAGGATGATGGCGACGAGGACAGGTCCGCCGCTGACCATTAGTTCGGTGAAAGTCATGCCACGCTCCTAGTGCGTTCGTAACGCACGCGTTCTAATCGCACCAAAACACACTGTATGCAGGCCCAAAATGAACGCAATGAGAGCCGAAGGCCTGCCCGCGGCGCGCCCAGGGCGCCCGCCGACTTGCGGTACACGTTACCCGCCCACCTAGCCAGTATTGCGCATCCCCGCCGACACGCCTGTGAGCGAGAGCTTCACGGCGTAGTCGAGCGCAACGCGGTCGTCGTGATCCTCGGGCAGGTGACGGAGGCGCCGCAACAGCTCCACTTGCAGGCGGCTGATGGGGTCCACGTACGGGTTGCGCAGCTCTATGCTCCGGCGCAGCACCGGGTCGCCAGCGAGGATGGCGGCGCCCGTGACCCGTTGCACCAGCTCAGTAGCGTTAGCGTGGCGCTCCACGATCCTCAAGCCCAGCGGCCGCAGGGGTTCGTCGACGAGCTCGAGGTAGGCGCCGAACACGCCCATGTCGGCCTTGGCGAGGCTCATCTGCGCCAGGTCGAGCATGGTGGTGAAGAAGGGCCAGCGCTGGTACATCTCCGCGGCGAGCTCGGCGCCGATGGCCTCGAGTGCTGAGCCCAGGCCGTACCAGCCGGGCACGTTAGCCCGGTTCTGAGTCCAGGCGAACACCCAAGGGATGGCGCGCAGCGTGCTGAGCGAGTGATCGGAGGAGCGACGCGTGGGCCGCGAGCCGAGGTTCAGGCGCGCCAGCTCGTTGATGGGCGTCACCTGCTCGAAGAACGGTATGAACCCTTCGGCCTCGACCAGCTCCCGGTAGGTGGCTTCGCTGGCTGCGGCGGCGGTGTCCATGGCAGCGCGGTAGCTCTGCGGCACCTCCGGGAGGGCACCCTCGTCGCGCGCCGAGGCGAGCACGAAGGCGTGCAGAACTTGCTCTAGGTGGCGGTGGGCAAGCTCGCGGTCCCGGTACCGGTCGGCCAACGCCTCGCCCTGCTCCGTGAGGCGCATCCGGCCCGCCAGGCTGCCGGGCGGTTGCGCCAGGATGGCCCTGCCAGCAGGACCGCCACCACGGCCGATGCTCGTGCCGCGCCCATGGAAGATGCGCAGCGGCACGCCGTGCTGCCTGCAGAGCTCAGCTAGCCCCTCCTGCGCGCGGTAAAGCGCCCAGTTGGCGGCCACCAGCCCAACGTCCTTGTTGGAGTCGGAGTAGCCGATCATCACTTCCTGTACCCCGCGCCGCTGCACGTGCTGCCGGTAGGCCTGAGCCCCGAAGAGCTCACCCATGACCCTAGGCGCGGCGTCGAGGTCGGCGAGGGTCTCGAACAGCGGCGTGACGTCGATGTTGCGTACGCCGCCCTCCTTGGCCAGCAGGAGCGCTTCCAGCACGTCGGAGGCGCCTTCCGCCATGCTCACCACGCTGCTACCGTGGGCGTCTTCCCCGTAGGCCTCGGCGGCGCGCCGGAACTCCTCTAGGAAACCCAGCGCGCGCTCGGCCTCGGCGCCGGGCTTCACACCGCGCGGCAGCAGGGGCCGCACGGCCAGCAGCTCCCGCTCGAGGAGCGCCACCCGCTCTGGCTCCTCGAGGGCCAAATAGGCGTCCGTTACACCCGCCACCGCCAGCAACTGCGCCACCGCCAACTCGTTCTTGCCCGAGTGCTCGCGGATGTCGAGCGGTGCTAGCGCGAAGCCGAAGGCGGCAGCTCTGGCCGCCGCCGGCCTCACGAAGGCGCGAGCGGCCCGCTCGCCGTGACCGACCTCGAGCGCTGCCTCTAGCAGCCTGAGGTCCGACTGGTAACCGGCTGCACCCCCGGGATAGCTGCCGGCGCTGGCGGACTCCGCCAGGAGCAGCCGGTGCACTTGCTCGAGCCACAGCCGGTACGGTTCCCCCGCGAAGCGCTGACCGGCGCCTAACCGCGCCGCCCGCTCCTCCAGCGCCTCGCGCAACGTGTGAGTGAGGGGCGCCCGGCGTTCCCATAAGGAGAGGCGTTGCACGAGCTCGTCGACGTCGGCCAGGTACGCCTCGGTGGCGACCGCCGCCTGCAACTCGTACGCCTCGCGCGTGACCGCGGGCGTGACGTAAGGGTTGCCGTCGTGATCGCCACCGATCCAGGAGCAGAACTTCAAGATGGGCGGGAGGGCGGGCCGCGCCTCGCGTGGGTGGGGCGCAGCGGCGCCGTCACCGTTCTGGGGCAGGTAGGTGTCGAGCGCCCACTCGAGGTCACGCATTAGGTCTGGCACCACGGCTAACAGCGTGCGACGGAAGTAGTAGAGCGCGCTCTTCACCTCGTCGACCACGGTCGGGCGTTCCTCCACCACCTCACGCGTGAGCCACAGGGTAGCGATCTCCGCGTAGATGACCTCCCGCTCCCGGCGTACCTCGCGGGGCGGCAGTTCTTGACTGCCTAAGCGGGCCAGCGCCTCACCTATACGTTCGAGCTTCAGCCTCACGGTGTAGCGCTTCACCTCGGTGGGGTGCGCCGTGAGGGTGAGCCGCAGGTCGAGGCGGCTTAGGAACTCCCGCGCTCTGGCGGGGCTCATGCCTTGCTCTTTCAGCGCCAGCACGGCGGCGGCGAGGCTCTCGCTGCGCGGTTCAGCCACCGTGGCTGTGAGGGAGCGGCGCCTGTTCACTCGCACGCGGTGGATCTCTTCCGCGAGGTTCACGAGCTGGAAGTAGACGGTGAAGGCGCGCACCACCTTCTCGGCGTCGCTGGTGCCCACGCTGGCCACGATGCTCCGGAACTCCGCCTGTGCTGCGGCGTCGTTCGGCTCCTCCCGCAGGCGCTTGCTGAGGCCCCTCACGCGCTCCACGAGCTGGAAGAGCCTCTCCCCTTCCTGTTCCCGCACGACGTCGCCCAGGGCTGTGGCCAGGAAGTCCACGTCGGCGCTCAGTAACTCGAACTCATCCATCCACGGTCACTCTACCTAAGCGCCTGCCGTACCCCGCACCTGGTGCGTCAACCGGAGCCCGGTTCCCACCGCAGCCGCCGGATGGCGGTAGCGCGCTGGCCTTCGATGTCGATCTCCACGGCGTTCAGTGTGGCCGGGCCCTCCGCCGGCTTGTAGCGCACGGGCACCTTGCTCACGAAGCGGGCGTGCACCTCCTCGAAGCGCATGCCGATGGAGGAGCTCTGCACGCCGGTCATGCCGACGTCGGTGATGTAGGCGGTGCCCTTGAACACGCCCTCGTCGGCCGTGGTCACGTGCGTGTGGGTGCCGAGGACGGCGGCAGCGCGGCCGGCGAGGTGGAAGCCCATGACCTTCTTCTCGCTCGTGGCCTCCGCGTGGAACTCCACGATGACGGGCACGTCTGGCGGGAGTTGCTCCAGCACGTGATCGGCGGTGCGGAAGGGGCAGTCGAGCGGATCCATGAAGACGCGGCCCATGAGCTGCATGACCGCTACCCGTTCGCCTCCGCTCGTCTCGTACACGTGCGCCCCGAGCCCGGGGGTGCCGGGCGGGAAGTTAGCTGCCCGGAGGAGCCGTGGCGTGCTCTCTAACAGCTCGTCGGTGCCGGGCTGGTCGAAACCGTGGTTGCCGAGCGTCACCACGTCGGCGCCAGCGTTACGCAGCTGCTCGAAGTGCCGTTTGGTGATACCGAAGCCGCCCGCGGCGTTCTCGCCGTTCACGATCACGAGGTCGTACTCGTGGTGGTGCCGCTTGAGGAACGCCAGCGCCGTCTGCATGCCGGGGGTGGCGAACACGTCGCCGACGAAGAGAACTCGCACGCTGCAGCGTATCAGGTTCGCGCCGTGCTCCCTCAGGGCGAGGGCGGGCATGCTAGATTCGGGCCACCCATGGAGTTCGACGCGGTAGACCGCAGCATCCTAGCCATCCTGCAGGAGGACGGTCGCGCTAGTCACGCCAGCATCGCTAAGCGCGTGGGGCTCTCCGCCCCCGCGGTGGGCGACCGCGTTCGCAAGCTCGAGCAGTCGGGCGTCATCCGCGGCTACCACGCCGACGTGGACCCGCTGGCGCTTGGTCTCGGCATCGCCGCCTTCGTGTTCATAACGCCCCAGCCGCGCAAACCTGCGCAACAGCTGGTGGCGAAGCTCATCGACCAACCCGAGATCGAGGAGTTGCACGCCGTGGCTGGCACGTACTCGTTCGTGGTTAAGGTGCGGGTGCCCTCCACCGCGGCGCTAGACGCGTTCCTAGACCGGCTCTTCACGATGGAGGGCGTGGAGCGCACCGAGACGACGATGGTGCTGCGCACGAACCTCGAGCGCCAGGTGCAGCTGCGGTTCGATTAGCTCAGTACTCGTCGGGCACTTCCAGCGCTTCTAGGAACCAGGGCGGCAGGCGCCGCTGCTGGCGCCTGAGGAAGTTCGCGAAGTCGGCGTCGAGCAGGTAGGTGACGGCGTAGTCGTCCTGGCTGCGCACCGAGCGCCCGTAGGCCTGCACAACGGCTAGGGTGGTGCGCCAGTCGTACCAGTCGCGGTCGCGCTCCATGCGGGCGGCCACCTGCTTGTCGCCCAGGTACGGGTACGGCACCTTGCAGAGCACCTGCCAGCGGGCGCGGTCGTCCGCTAGGTCTATTCCCTCGGTCATGCTGGGCGTGAGCAGGATGGTGGGTTCGGGCGAGGTGAGGTGCCGGTTCAGCGTGGCGTCGCGGCCGTCGGCCGAGTCGTGCGTGAGCACCCGCCAGCGCACCTCGTCGGGCAGGTTGGTGTGGATGTAGTTGGCGATCTTGTACGAGTGGGCGTGGATGACGCCCTTCTCGTTCTCGTGACGTTGCGCGAGCTCGGCGATGGCCTCCACCAGCTTGGGGAGGTCGCGGTCGATGTAGTGGCGCGTGAGGCGCGCGGCGGGCCGTAGCTCGATCGGCCGGTTCCTGGGCGGGAACGTGGAGGGCACGGTGATGACCGCGGCTTCTTCTGGCTCGATACCTAAGCTGCGCATGAAGGTGCGAGCGTCGAGGATGGTGGCGCTTAGCATGAGCACCCGCCGGCCGTAGGTGAAGAGGAACGGCTCGGCTAGCGCGCCCACCTCCACCGGTTTGAACACGAGGTTCTCGCCGTTCTGGCCCCGGTAGCGCTCCACCACCCAGTCGACGTCGCCTCCGAAGTGCGAGTCGAGCATGATCTGAATGCGCTCGGCTTGGCCCTCCAGCCACTGCTTCACCCGCAGGCGCTCCACGGCGGTGGCGCTCTGCATGCTGCCCTTGGCGAGCTCCAGGTCGACCTCGATAGCGCGGCCGCGCAGCTCCGGTAGGAGCGTCTCGGCGAACTCGAACATGAGCTCGGCGCCAAGCGGGGGCGGCAGCTGCAGTTGAATGCCGGCGCGCAGCAGCTGCGTGTCGGAGATGGCCACCTGCACGAAGCCCATGAGGGCGCCTTCCACGTTGTGCGCCTCGTCGAGCACCAGCAGGTCGCGTTCCTTGAAACCGCCCGCGTAGTTCAGTTCGGCCAGGAAGTACGCGTAGTTGAGGGTGGTGACGTTGGCCGACATGGCCACGTCCTTAGCCGTGAAGTAGGGGCACTCATCGCAGGCCGGGAAGCGCTTGCCGGCGATGCAGGGCGCCGCTGCGGCATGCGTGGGCGCCACCAGGCAGTCGTAGTTGGCGCGCCCCTTCATGACCGCCAGGTCGGGGAAGTCGGTGACGTACTGGTCTTGCAGGATCTTCTGGTTGGTGAGCACGTAGGCGCTCTTCGCCTCACGCGCCAGTGCCACGGCTATGGCGCTCTTGCCGGCGCCGGTTGGGGCCTCCACCACCACGAAGCGCTTGCCTGCCGCGAACGCCTCGCGAGCGCTCTCCAGCGCTTCGCCTTGCCCTGCGCGGAAGCTGGGGAACGGGAACGATGCTGGTGGTAGGACGCTGCCGTCCGGTGGGCCGGGCACGGCTCACGCTATCACTTGCGGGTAGCGCCAGCCGGCACGGTTTGAGCGGAAGCCGAGGCAGTCCTGGAAAGCGACCTAGCGGCGCCCGGCTTGGGAGCACGCTCGAGGTTAGTTCGGCGCTCACCGGCGGTCCGTCACCTCGTTTCTTGGTCTACAGTTCGGTATGCGCAGACGCCTCTCCCCCTTCTTGTCCGTGTTCGTGGCAGGCTTGCTCGTAGCGTGCAGCGCGGCGGCGCAACGCTTAGAACCCGTGGCTACTGGCCTCAGGAGCCCCGTATCCATAACCAACGCCGGCGACGAGCGCCTGTTCGTGGTCGAGCAGCGGGGCCGGGTTCAGGTGCTGGTGAACGGCGAGCTGGCGGCCGAGCCGTTCCTGAACATCACCGACCGCGTGACCAGTGGCGGCGAGCAGGGCCTGCTGGGGTTGGCGTTCCCACCGGATCACGCCACCACAGGGCGGTTCTACGTTTACTACACCGACGAGAACGGCAACACGGTGGTCTCGCGCTTCGTGGCTAACGGCAACAGCACCGACCCTGCCACCGAGCAGATTCTTCTGACTCAGGAGCAGCCGTACAGGAACCACAACGGCGGTCAGTTGGCGTTCGGCCCGGACGGTTACCTGTACATCGGCCTAGGCGACGGCGGCAGCGGCGGCGACCCGCACGGCAACGGCCAGGACCTGGAAACCTTCCTCGGCAAGCTCCTACGCATAGACGTGTCTGGCGACATGTACACGGTGCCTAACAGCAACCCGTTCGTGGGGCAGGGCGGCGTGAGGCACGAGATCTGGGCGTACGGGCTGCGCAACCCGTGGCGTTTCAGCTTCGACTCCGCTACCGGCGACCTCTACATAGCCGACGTAGGTCAGAGCGCCTGGGAAGAGGTCAACCTGCAGCCGGCCGCCTCCAGGGGTGGCGAGAACTACGGCTGGAACGTCATGGAGGCCAACGCCTGCTACGAACCGCGCCAGAACTGCGACACGAGCGGGCTGGTGGCCCCTGTGATCACGTACCCACACGGTGGCGAGTGGGGCTCCTCCATCAGCGGCGGGTACGTGTACCGCGGCACCAGCGCCCCGAGCCTAGTAGGCGCGTACGTGTTCGCAGATTACGTGAGCGGTCGCATATGGACCGCGCGGGCAGACAACGACTGGCAGCCCGAGCTGCTGCTCGAGAGCGGCTTCCGCATCTCCACCTTCGGGGTAGGCGCCGACGGTGAGCTGTACGTGGCCGATCACAGTGGGGGCGTCATCTACCGGCTAGGTGGCCTGCCCTAGAGCCCACCGACCTTTACCGGCGTGGCCGAGTCGGTGGTGGAGCCGTTGCCAAGCTCGCCGTGCGCGTTGGCACCCCACGCCCACAGGTCACCGTCCTGTGCCAGGGCGAGAACGTGCCCGGAGCTGTTGGCGGCTACCTGAACGATAGGCGGCAACCCTGCCACCTTCTCTGCCTCGTACACGATGACAGGCTCATCGGTAACGGTGGAGTCGTCCATGCGGCCGGGCGTGATGATTCCGCTGCGCCATACGCTGCCGTCTTCGTACAGGACTATCGTGCCGCTCGAGGTGGTAGCTACCTGCTGGATGGGTTCGCGTGGGAACGCCGTGAGCTCAACCGCGGCGGCACCGCCCGGCAGTTCAGGGTCACCGAACTGACCGTAGTCGTTCCTGCCCCAGGCCCAGAGGCTGCCATCGTCTAG
Organism: uncultured bacterium; assembly: GCA_964518275.1. GTDB lineage: Bacteria > Deinococcota > Deinococci > Deinococcales > Trueperaceae > JAAYYF01. The sequence goes on from CAZFFG010000027.1 coordinate 18,507, forward strand.
CAGCACCACCACGTGGAAGTGAGCGCCGGCTATCTGCTGTATGGACCGCTCCGGGGGCAGCCCCGGCTGGATGGTCACCACGCCCTGCAGACCGGTCACGTCGGCGCCGGGCCCGTAGATGGCGGAGCCCCAGAAGCGCAGCGAATCGTCGGACATGACGGCGATGGAGTAAACGTCGACTGGTGCGAGTAGCTTTACACCTAGCCCGCCTAGCGGAACGGTGGCCGGGGTTAGCTGCGCGGAGGAGACGCCGCGCGTGGGCACACCGGTTGCCTGACCGTCGTAGTTGAAGCCCCAGCCCCGAACCTCGCCCGTGGGTTCATGGGCGAGGAAGAAGTTGAAACTGGCTCCGTGCAGCTCGGCCTCGCCGAGGTCGCGAACGCGCTGCGGGGAGTACACCCCGTTGCGGTCGGCTTGCACCTCTTGACCCATGCTGCTGGTGCTACCCCACGCGTACCAGGCGCCAGAGTCGGTGCGGGCGAAGACGGCGTTGCGCGCCACCGCCAGCGACTCCACGTCCGCCAGATCCGCGATCAGTGCGGGCGTGGCGCGGCCCTCTAGCTCGGTACCGTTGCCGAGCACCCCGTTACTGTTACGGCCCCAGCTGAGGACGCGGCCGTCGTCGAGCAAGGCGAACGAAACATCGATACCGGCGTATACCTGCTTGATGCTGAGGTCTCCGCCGGGGCCGCCGGGGCCACCAGGGTCGGTGGGGCCGCCGCAGGCGACCAGGAAAGATGCGGTTAGGAGGGCTATAAGCAACTTGCGCATGAACGGAGCTCCAATCGATCAGGCTTCGAGTTTCGACTGGAGGCAGCCTAATTCCGACGTGCTTAAGTACGGCTTAATCGGTTGGTGGTTCCTTGAAGCGGGGTCCGAATGGAGCGCGGAAGATCAACTGTCGGCTGGAAGCAACCTGAACGGATGCCCGCCCGCTCCTCGTAGGACACGGAAGTGCCGCTCGTCTAGCGTTAGCAAGTCGTGCACTTGGTGGCGCTCGGACAGCACCACAAGCGAGGCGTCTGCCAGCCCCACGCGCAAACCTGAATAATCGCTAACCACCTAGTAAATGCGGCGAACGTCTGCCGCATCGAACACCTCTATACGGTAGGCGGCCCGGCCCACATCCTCCATGAAGAGCCGCGCTGCCTCGTGGCTAACCTTGGTTGCGACCAGGTAATCGAGTTCGGCAAACACGAACGGCGATGGTAGGAGCGCGCCGCTGGCGTTGCGTAGAACACTGGCAGCGGCAACGTGGCGATGTTGGCTTGAGTCAAGGGCCGCCAATAGGCCACTGGTATCAAGGATGATCAATGCTCACCGAAGCCCGCGAGGTGCTCGTCTACCCGTTCAGCCAGATCGGGGATACCACTCTCGAAGAGGGGCAGTCGGGGCGAGACCACGCTACCGGAGTCAGTTACGACCCTAATACCCTCGCGAATCAGGTCTGCTTCGGAGCGCCCGCTTTCTCGTGCGGTTTCTCGCAGTGCGTCCTTCAGCTCTCGCGGTAGGTATGCCGTGGTCTTCTCCAAGCCACCCATAGTGCCGTACGTTCAAATCAACGAATGTCCGCAGCGGCAACCTAAGCGAGAAACCAAAGCCCGCCGTCAGCGTGTCGCAGTGGGCGATATCCAAGTTCTCAAAGTTCACGTCGTGCAGGAACACGTTTATGCGCGCCAGGTTGTAGGTGGTCAGGTTGATCTCCTGACCGTAGAACCCGCCCACGTTGCCTTGCCGAGCACCTTGACGAACTCCAGTAGCAGCGAACCCGAACCCACCGCCGGGTCGTAAACGCGGCTAACGCGCTTCGTGCCCACAACGGCAATGCGGGCCAGCACCTCAGAAACCTCCTGCGGGGTGAAGAACTCGCCGCCCGACTTGCCGGCTTGCGAGGCGTACATGGTCATCAGGTACTCGTACGCGTCGCCGAACAGGTCGATGGCGTTGTCTTCCAGGTCGCCCAGAGACAGATCGCCAATGGCGTCCAGCAGGCTTACCAGCTCCTCGTTGGGGTGCGCCACGGTGCTGCCGATCTTCGAACTGTTCACGTCTAGGTCATCGAAGAGGCCCTTGAGGTGGTCCTAGCTCGAGGTGCCTATAGCCGAGCCCTCGATGTTGCGGAACACGCGCTCTAGCGTCTCGTTCGGGTTCGGGTTGTGTCTGGCGCGCCAGCGCACGTTCTTGAAGAGCTCGTGTAGAAGCCCTTCTCAGCTACGGTTACAGCCCGGCCGAACTCCGCCTGTTCGTCAGGTAGCTCCGCGTAATCGAACTACCTATGACCGGCCCTTTGTTCACCTTCATTGATGTAGGCGGCCAGGTTCTCCGAGATGAAGCGCTAGAACAACATGCCCAGCACGTAAGACTTGGAGGCCCACCCGTCCACGCTGCCGCGCAGGTCGTTAGCTATACGCCAGATAGTCCTGTGTAGTTCGGCGCGCTGAGCTTCACTCGTTGTCGGGGTCATGGTTCCCCTTCACAGTTCCCCATGCATCGCACGGGCTTCTTAAGTGCATGCTCCTACGCCGCCCTGAACGAAGAAACCGGCCACGTGGGCCGGCTTCAGTTCGAATTACTTGGTGCCGAGGAGGGGACTTGAACCCCTACAGCCTTGCGGCCACCAGCCCCTCAAGCTGGCGCGTCTACCGATTCCGCCACCTCGGCTAGGTTCGCCCGCTGCTGGCCTAAGGCCGTTGGCGAGGCAAAGGTAATGTTATCGCTCGAGGTGAAGGGGCGTCAAGCAGCTGTAGAGGTTCCGCACTAGCTCAGTTCGTCTTCTCTACCGTGAAGGTTCCGGTGTCGCCGGAGCAGATGCTGAAGCTAGTAGGAACCGAGTACGTGCCACTGAGAGTGCCACCTGTTATACGGCCCGTGAAGTTGACCCTGTCGCTACCTTGTACGGCCCCGAACGTGACGCTAGAACCAGTTACCTCACCTGTGATGTTGCCGGAAGTGAGGCACGGTGAGCCGCCGATCGTCACTCTGCCAGTGATCGCAGTTTCCGACCTAGTGAAAGTGGCGGACACCATACCGCCCCCTCTACCGCTACTACTGGACCAAGTTCCTCTCCAACTGCCGTCTAGCTCGGCTGGCGGCTGGCTGCTAGCGCACGCCGCCAGCACAACAGCCAGCAACGCGAAGGCGCCCACGCGCAACATTGCGGTGAACGATGGTACGAACCGGGTAGGTTTCATCGATTCTCCCCCTCTGTTAGATTTTTCGCTCCACCGCATGCTAGTTAGCCGCCGTCAAAGTTGTCAAGGCGCGTCGTAGACACGGTTGCGCGAACGCATCCCCAGACTGGGCCCAATAGCACCCGTCCGGTTATCCTTCCCCTCATGACCACCCGCCGCCGCCAGCGCATCTTCGACGTCCTCTCGAGGCGCCAACCCGACCTAACGGTGCTGGCCGAAGACGTGTACAAGCCCCACAACCTCTCCGCCATCTTGCGCAGCTGCGACGCGGTGGGCATCGGTGAGGTGCACGCCGTGACGCCCACGGGCGGAGTGGCCACCTTCAACGCCACCAGTGCTAGCGCGGAGAAGTGGGTCGACCTCGTGGTGCACGACAGCGTCGAGACGGCAGCTGCCGCCCTAAAGCAGCGCGGCTTCAAGCTCTACGCGGCCCACCTGTCCGAGCAGGCAGTGGACTACCGCGACGTGAGCTACATCGGACCCACCGCCCTCATCCTCGGCAACGAGAAGAGCGGCGTCACTAGCGCCGCCGCCGAACTCGCCGACGAGCACGTGATTATCCCCATGCTCGGCATGGTTCAGTCGTTGAACGTCAGCGTAGCGGCAGCGGTGATCCTCTTTGAGGCGCAGCGTCAGCGGCGCGAAGCTGGCATGTACGATTCGCCCCAGCTGAGCCCGCTCGCCACCCGCGAGATCGCGCTGCGCTGGCTGTCGCGTTCCGACGCCGCGCAACTGGCCCAGGAGCCGCTGCCAGAGTGACCCTGCACGCGCAACGTGCAGTTGCGCCTGGCAGCGTGCCGCAACGCGTGTACTCTTTCGTGCATGACAAGCGAGCGTACGCCTGCACCGCGTCTGGCAGCCACTACCGACGTTCCGTTCACTAGCCGACTAACGAAGGCACCGGCGACGCTCCTGCTGGCGCTCTTCGGGCTCCTGACGCTCGCTGCCTGCACGCCACCCGACGACACCGGCAACCCGCCCCCCACCTCCGCCCGCTGGAGACGTGGTCTTCGTTCAACGCGCCTCCGGGCTGACTAATCCCACGGCGATGGCTCACGCTGGCGACGATCGCCTCTTCGTCGCGGAACTGGCAGGCACGGTTCGGATAATTCAGGACGGCCAGCTCTTAGCCGAGCCGTTCCTCGACCTGACCGGCACGGTGGCGCTCGGCGGTGGCGAGCAGGGGCTATCGGGGATCGCGTTCCCCCCAGATCACAACGAGACGGGGCGGTTCTACGCCTACTACACGAAATCCGCAACCGTAGCGGTGCTCTCTCGCTTCACGCTAGACCCAACCAACCCCAACCGCATCGACCCAGCCTCTCTGGAGGAACTCGTGGAGGTGCCGGACACGGATAGCGAGTACCACTTCGGCGGCCAGCTGGCCTTCGGGCCAGACGGCTACCTCTACTGGGCTGTCGGCGATGGCGGCGTTGGAAGCAACGCGCAGTCCCTAAGTTCACTGCGCGGGAAGATCCTCCGGCTCGACGTATCGCCCAGCACCGGCTACACGAGCCCTCCGGATAACCCCTTCGTAGATGACGCGGGCGCCCTCGACGAGATCTGGGCTTACGGCCTGCGTAACCCGTGGCGCTTCTCGTTCGACCGCCAAACCGAAGAGCTGTACATCGCCGACGTGGGTGAGAGAGACTTCGAAGAGGTGAACGTGGCGCCGGCGGGCGTGGGTGGACAGAACTTCGGCTGGCCGTACATGGAGGGCCCGGAGTGCCTGACGGGCGTTACGTGCGATCCCGCTAATTACACGGCACCAGCGTTCAGCTACGCGCACCCGGCGGAAGGTAGCGCCTCCATCACGGGCGGCTACGTGTACCGCGGCCCGGCCGCGCCCGACCTCGAAGGCAAGTACGTGTTCGGCGACTTCATGCAGGAGTCTGTGAGCGTGGCCGAGCTAGGCGCCAATTGGGAGGTTACCGAACTCCGGTCTGGCAACTGGCGCACCGCCAGCTTCGGTGAGGGCCCCGACGGCCGGCTGTACGTAACCGATTTCGGGGGCGGCATCGTCAACGAGATCCTACAGGAAGAGGAGTAAGCAGTTGACCGCGCCTCGCCACCGTGCGTGCTTACACGGGCGCTGGGGCGCGGGTCACTCCTCCACCTGGTACTTCACTCGGTAAGCCTCCATGGCGCTCTCGATGAGCGCATGCGTGGCGTCCATGCCGTGCC
>CAZFFG010000028.1:0-12054 GCA_964518275.1 uncultured bacterium
CCCGGTCGCCACCAACAGGTGCGAACCCGCGACCGTGCGCTCGCCGGTTGGGGTGATCACGTGCAGGCACCCGTTCGGAGGCCACCACCGCGATGAACGACCTGATGGCCGACCTTGGCTCGGTGGTAGGCGGGATAGCGACCAACCCGCTGTTCTCAGCTGGCGCGGGCTTCCCAGACTGCATCGATTGTGGCTTCGATACGGACTTGCACGTGAACCTGTTCCCAGGCATCGTGGCGTTGTTCTACGACTGGGACGAGCTGTTCGAGGTGACCGGCCTGAGGCTGGCCGCCGGCACGTACACCTTCAACTCCCTCACTAACCGCTTCGACTACTCGTCGACCCCAGCAAGCGCCCTAGTGATCGCTTGGCCGCACGCTGCCTCGGGTGAGTCGATGCAGCTGCGCGTCGACTGGCAGGACCTGGTGGAGGTGCGCACTTACGACCAGGCACTCAACTTCTATGTACCGGGAGTGCCGCTGTACTCGCCCGACTTCCTGGCTGGCACCGTTCTGGAGGTTCCGCAGAAGATCACCGTCAGCGCCACCCAGGATAGCGACGAGTTCCTACACCTAGACCTGCAGCAGTCCTTCGCCGCCACTTCGTGCGGTGTGCTCATGGAGTTCAGAACCGTCACGGCCTCTGGCTTCTTCAAGCACGGTTCGCAGGCCATCGAGCTCGAGCGTTTCGTGCTCGACCACTCCAGCGACGAGGCCATCTCCATTGAGCTGCGCGGCAGCGCGGCGAGCGGTTCGCTACGGGTGCCCTTCAGTCTGGAGACCAGCTTCGCCGCTGGCGCGGTAACGCGCGATCCCGTGAATTGCCAGCTGAACGGAATAGAGGGCCCCTACGCGGGCGACTTCGCTCTCCAGGCCGGCAGTGCGGACTCCGGTGTGGGTATCGAGTTCGATTGGAGGGCCAACCTCGCGGCTGGCTCGACTGAGCAGCTCGACTCCCTCGAGATCAGCCAGGCTCGTTTGAAGGTAGGTCGCAAGCACGCCGACCTGACCGGAAGCGTGGGTGCCGACACCCTCAACGGTTACGGGGACGACCTCAACATCCGCATGACGTTCGAGGACCAGACGGAGGTGTCGCTCCTCGACTTCGTGCAGGGGCTCAACTTCCCTGTCCTGCCCTAGAACGTTGCGGGCCGGGGTGGCATGCGCTGCCCCGGCCCGCAAGTAGCGGCGGTAGTCACATCACGCGGTTACGTCGGGCAGTTACGTCGCTCAGGTAAGTCACTTAGTGAGCGTCAGCTCGGAGGCCACCAGCGTGAGCCAGCCGCGATAGGCCGGTAACCCGCTGCCTCGCTCCTTCTGCGCCGGGCGGATGGCGATGCTCGTCTGCGGGGTCGTGAGCTCGTTGAGTTCCACGGTCAACTCCCAGCTGAAGCTCTCACCAGGCGCGAAGGTGCCCTTCGGGTTCGCGTCGAAATGAACGGTGGGGGTCTCATAAAGGTCCGGTCTCGTCCAGACCTGCAGTTCAGCCTCTAGTCCGTCTGGTTCTTCATCACCCAAGAACGTCATGTCGAAGTCGGCCGTGTTCTCGAAGGTGAACCGCAACCGCATCTGGCTGTACTCCGACAGGTCGGTGGGCGGCTGGGTCTCCCACCAGCCGACGTCGGTTATGAGCCGAAAGGGCTCGCTGCCCGGCGCTACCACCAGCTCGTCCGCCAGCTCGAAGCTCACCGTGTCGCCGCGGCCATCCTCAACTAACACCACCAAGTCCGAGAAAGTGCCGGGCTCGAACGGAGTGCCACCAACGGCGCCGTCCTCAGCCCCGACCGAGATACCAGCTGGCCAGTTCTCGTTCAGGCTGTAGATGTAGGGCGACTCGCCGCCTCTGGCAGTAACCTCGAAACCAGCCTACGGCTGCCACTGCTCGGCCGTAAGCGGGGGACTGGCTGGCCCAGCGAGCTGTAACTCCTCGCGCTCGCTCGTACCGGCGTTGCACCCACTGAGCACGAAGGCGGTCACGGCTACGAGAAACGCCAGACGGCTAACGAGCTGTCGAGGTTCGTGGATAGGGGAGTCGTTCATGATTGGGCTCCTCGCGCGCATTCTGTGCCTTCAGGGCGGCGGTTGCGCCGAGATTTCCCACGACTGAAGCCAAGTTCGAACATGACACCGCCCCCGAGTCTGTACTACCCTGTCGAGGTCAGCAAGGCCGTCACGCTAATCGACCGTTCTCTACGACCGTTACGGAGTAGTCCTTATGAGCAGCGCAACGCAGGCCGAATCCGGCCAGCAAAGTCCCACCACCATCGTCCCCAACGTCACAACAGGAAACAGGGCGCCGAGCGCACCCGAGCCCGAGCGACCGGTCAAGCTCGCTACCCGCAACCTCTCTAAGGTCTTCGGACCGCGGCCCGAGCGCGCGCTCGAGATCCTGCGGCAGGGCGGCTCGAAGGCCGACGCCCAGAAGATCGGCGCGGCGGTCGGCGTTTACGACGCCAACTTGAACATCCGGGAGGGGGAGACCTTCGTCCTCATGGGCCTCTCTGGCAGCGGCAAATCCACGCTGCTGCGCATGTTCAACCGCCTGCACGAGCCCACCGCTGGCCAGGTGTTGGTGGACGACCTCGACATAACCAAGCTGAACCGGCGCGAGCTCCTGGAGGTTCGCCGCGAGAAGTTCAGCGGCATGGTCTTCCAGCAGTTCGCCATCCTGCCGCACCGCACGGTGGTCGATAACGTGGCCTACGGTCTGGAGGTGCAGGGCGTGGGAGTAGCCGAGCGCCAGCGCCGCGCCCGCGAGGCCACGTCGCTCGTCGGTCTGGAGGGCTGGGAGGAGTACTACCCCTCTGAGCTCTCCGGCGGCATGCAGCAGCGTGTAGGCCTGGCGCGGGCGCTGGCGGTGGACGCCGACATATTGCTCATGGACGAGGCGTTCAGCGCGCTCGACCCCCTCATCCGCCGGGAGATGCAGGACGAGCTCGTAGAGCTGCAGGCGCGCGTGAACAAGACCATCGTCTTCGTGACCCACGACCTGGACGAGGCCCTCAAGCTTGGGGACCGCATCGCCATCATGAAGGACGCCCGCGTGGTGCAGGTGGGCACAGCAGAGGAGATCCTCACCCACCCCGCCGACGGCTACGTGGAAGCGTTCGTGGAGGGCGTGGACCGCGCTAGCGTGCTCACGGCAGCGAACATCATGCAGCCCGTGAAGGAGACAGCGTTCCTGCGCGACGGTCCCAACACCGTGCGTACCAAGATGCGCCGTCACGGACTCTCCGGCATCATCGTCACCGATTCCGAGCGCAAGGTGCGCGGCTACCTGACGTCCGAGGCCATAGCCGCCCAGCTCGAGGATCGGGCTGCAGATCGCGACAGGTTGGACCCCGCCCGTATCGCCCCCGCCACCACCGTGGAGCTGCAGACGCCGCTCCAGGACATCATCGGCATCGCCTCGGAGGGCAGCGTGCCCATCGGCGTGGTCGACGACGTTGGCCGCCTTCGCGGCGTGGTGGTGAAGGGCGCCATCCTCGCCGCGCTGGTGCGCCCAGGCAACGGGGACGGTAACGCTGGGGACGGTAACGCTGCAGCAGAAGGGGAGGCCCGCGGTGTTTGACTTCCGCATCCCCTTGCGCGACTGGATAGAGAGCGCCGTCCGCTACCTGCAGGTCGAGCTAGCGAGCCTCTTCGACGGCTTCGCAGACGCCGTCTCAGCCGTCATCGGCACCTTGCTGAACGGTTTCGAGGCGGTGCCGGTGCTCGTCCTCATGGCCGTCATCGTGCTGCTGGTGCTGTGGCTCACGGGCTGGCGGCTGGCCCTGTTCGCGGTGCTGGGCCTCCTCCTCATCGAGAACATCGGACTCTGGTCGCCGTTCCTCAGCACGCTGGCGCTGGTGGTCACGGCGCAGATCCTCATCGTCATGGTGGGGCTGCCGTTGGGCATCCTGGCTGCCAGCAGTGACACGGCGGAGCGCATCATGCGGCCCGTGCTCGACTTCATGCAGACCATGCCTGCGTTCGTGTACCTCATCCCCGCCATCATGTTCTTCGGGGTGGGCATGGTGCCTGGCGTGGTGGCCACGTTCGTGTTCGCCCTGCCGCCCCTGGTGCGGCTCGTGAACCTAGGCATCCGGCAGGTGCCCGGCGACCTCATCGAGGCGGCCGACGCGTTCGGTTCCACCCGCTGGCAGAAGCTCGTCAAGGTGCAGTTCCCCGTAGCCATGCCTACGGTGCTGGCGGGGCTCAACCAGTCCATCATGCTGAACCTCTCAATGGTGGTCATCGCCAGCATGATCGGCGCCCGCGGCTTAGGCACCGAGGTGCTGCGTGGCATCCAGCGAATCAACGTGGGGCAGGGCTTCGAGGCTGGGCTGGCCGTGGTGATCCTGGCCATAATCCTCGACCGCATGACCGCCGCCATGGGCCGCCGCACCGAGAAGCGCGTGCGGAAGTGAGGCGTGGGGGAGAGACATTGGCACCGGTCGCTGGCAGTTAACCGCTGGTTTACTTGGGTTGGCGCTGTCCTGGCATCCGTGCTACGGTCGAAAGCGGCCGCGCAGTGGTCTGAACGTACGTTGGGCGTAATCATTACGCCTCAGGGCAAACAGTTTGTCCTTTAATCCTTCGTCCCTACTCCAGTTTGGAGGAACCTCTATGAAGCGCCTAATAGTTGCGCTAAGTGCGGTGTTGGCCTTCGGTATCGCCAGCGCCCAGACCGACACCATCGAACTTGGCTACGTGCTGTGGGATTCCGAGATCGCCTCGACCCACGTTGTGGCTGCCGTGCTGATCGATGAACTCGGTTACGACGTGAACATGACCTCCGTAGACGCCGGCCCCATGTGGACCGGCCTCGCCCAGGGCGACTTCGACGCCATCGTGGCCGCCTGGCTGCCAGCCACCCACGAAGCGTACTGGGACCAGTACGGCGACAGCCTGGTCGACCTCGGCATGAACCTAGATGGCGCCGACATCGGTTGGGCCGTACCGGCCTACGTTGAGATCGACAGCATCACCGAACTTAACGACAACGCCGCCATGTTCGGTGGCGAGATCATCGGCATCGACCCCGGCGCCGGCCTAATGGCCGCTAGCGACCGCGCTATGGACGTGTACGGCCTCAGCAACCTCAACCTCATCGACGGTTCCGACGCCGCCATGGCCGCCGCGCTCGACCGCGCCATCACGCGCAACGAGCCCATCGTGGTCACCAGCTGGCGGCCGCACTGGATGTGGGCCGCTTACGACCTCAAGTACCTCGAGGACCCCGAGGGTGTGTTCGGCACAGCCGAGCAGATCCACACCATCCTCTCCCAGGAGTTCGCCGACAACGGCCCTGCCGACGCCATAGCCTTCTTGGACGCGTTCAGCTGGACCGGTGAGGACATGGGCGCCGTCATGCTCAAGATCCTCGACGGCATGGAGCCGTTCGACGCCGCCCGCGAGTGGCTCAGCGAGAACCCGGACAAGGTCCAGGAGTGGCTCGCTAACTAACCATGCACGGCGCGTGTTCCCGGCCACCTAAACGGCAGGGAACACGGTCGCGGCCACGCGCGAAGTGGGCCCGAGGTTCAATGCCTCGGGCCCGTTCTTCGTTTGCCAACTCCGGTTGGTGAGTCGTAACTGCTAGCACTCAACTCCACAAAGCTTGAACTGGTACGGCCCACAGCCGGTCGCCGAAAGAGAGCACGCGATTACCTTGGTAAAGGAGCGCACCGCGGTGGAACCGGTCCCCGACATCTTCACGCAACGCTGTCAGGCCTGCGAAGTCCTTGCTGGTTGGTGAAGCCGTGGCTTTGACTTCGATAGCGGCGATCTGGCCATCAGGCCGTTCCAGAACGATATCGACTTCCTGACCAGAGTAAGTGCGTAAGTGGTACAGGGAGGCCCGTGTGCTGCTCCAACCAAGCTGCTTGTAAATCTCCAAGACTACGAAGCTCTCGAGGAGCTGCCCCAGATGGGCACGGTCCCTGAGGAGCCGCTGCTCATCCGTTCCGAGCAGGCTGGCCGTCAGCCCGGTATCGGTTAGCAGCGTCTTAGGGGCGCGGGTGAGGCGCTTAGTTGTGTTGGTGGCCCAGGCGGTCTGGTACAGCAACAAGAAAGTCGCTTCTAGAAGGGCGAGATAGCGCCGCAGAGTTGATTGCGCCATACCGATCTCGCGCGACAACGAACTCATGTTGAGTAAGGTCGAAGTGCGGCCCGCTAATAGCTGTAGCAGGCGAGGGAGGTCGTGCAGGCCCTCTATGTTGGCTAGATCCCGAACGTCCCGCTGGATGATGGTCGCGGTGTAAGAGTCGAACCAAGCCGTCCGCCTATGAGCCGCGTTTCGCCCGACCACCTCTGGGTAGCCGCCTCTTAGGATCCGGATTCGAAGATCTTCCTCGGTCAGAGGTGGCGGTTCGGCTAACCGGTCGTCGGAGAACAAGACGGTAACGAAGTCGTCGTGATGGCCCGTTAGCTCTCCTTGCGAGAGAGGCCAGAGCCGTAAGAGCTCCATGCGACCAGCCAGCGAGTCCGCCACCCTGGGGAGTGTAAGAACGTCCGCTGAACCGGTGAGTAGGAAGCGGCCAGGACGCCGGTCACGGTCGACCGAGGCCTTGATTGCCAACATCAGTTCGGGCGCCCTCTGCACCTCGTCGATGACCACGCGGACAGGAAGGTTCTGCACGAAGCCCGTAGGATCGGCGTTGGCTGCCGCTAACGTGGCGGCATCGTCGAGCGTAATGTAGGACGCGCCAGCGGCGGCGCCAACCGTTTGGGCCAGCGTGCTTTTGCCTACTTGGCGCGCGCCGGTGAGCAGAACCACAGGCGTATCGGTTAGCGCCTCCTGCAGGCGACCCTGTATGCGCCTCGTGAACACGTTTCAATGCTAACAGGTAAAATCCACCAGCAAGTGGTGGAAAATACACCACCAGCTGGCGGAATTTATACCACCACTCGGTGGGCTTCCGGGCCGTGGCGGCGGCCGCAAGCTTTCTGGCTAATGAAGAGCGAGTCTCAAGCTGTGGCTCACCACTACGTGACGATTGACCACACTCTCGGACGACCCCGGCGCTACGCTGGCCGCGCTTCGGGAAGACACGAGGGGTCGCCCTGAATCTCCTCGATTAGAACTGAACCGAACCCACCTCTCCTTCAACCTGCTCCGCCTTCGGCTCAGCCGAAGACGCAAGCTTCAGGGAGAAAGCCGGCCAACATGCAAGCAGCGTTACGTTCGCTGAAGTGGGTGGGGCGCCTAGCGATGATGGCGCTACTGGCTCTTGGAGTCGCTCAGGCCCAGGACGCCACTGCCATATCCGTAGATTCGTTCACGTCAGACTTCTCGGCCATGGAGCAACTGAGCGACGTCGTGGCTCAGGGTAGCGGCGCTATCGCAGTGCTCCTGCCTGAAACGACGACCTCAGCTCGGTACACCGCCTTCGACGAGCCGTTCCTGCGCCAGGCGCTGCAGGCGGCTGGCCTGGCAGACAGCGACATCATCGTCAACAACGCCCAGGGCAGCGAGTCCACTCAACTTACTCAGGCAGAAGCGGCGATAACGCAGGGCGCGGTAGTGCTCCTGCTCGACCCGATCTCCTCCGGCGTCGGAGCTTCGATCGAGCAGTACGCGACGGAGCGCGGCGTAGCGGTCATAGATTACGACCGCCTCACCTTGGGCGGTGCGCGCTCCCACTACGTGAGCTTCGACAACGTGCAGGTGGGTAGGCTCATCGGTCAGGGCATGGTGGCCTGCATCGCCGCCTGGGGCGTTGAAAGCCCGCAGGTACTGGTTATGAGCGGCGCACCGACCGATAACAACGCCACCCTCTTCGCGCAAGGCTACATGGAAGTGCTCCAGCCGCACTTCGATGACGGCAGCTTCGTTAACGCCGGCGAGCCAGCCGGTACCTGGGATCCGGCGCAGGCCCGCACCACCTTCGAGGGGCAGTACGCCGCCAACGAGGCCATCAACGCTGTGGTGACCCCCAACGACGACAACGCTAACGCCGTCATCTCGTACCTGCGCACGCTGAACGTGCCGCCGCAAACCTTCCCGACCACCGGGCAGGACGCCACCCTGCAGGGACTGCAGAACGTGCTCGCTGGCTATCAGTGCGGCACCGTCTACAAGTCCATCAAGCTAGAGGCACAAGCCGCAGCCGCCCTCGCGGTCTTCCTGCGCGCCGGCGTCGAGCCCCCAGCCGCGTTGGTGAACGGCGTCACCCCCGACTCCGAAGGTGGCATGGATGTACCTTCAGTTCTCCTTACGCCCATCTGGGTCACGCCCGAGAACATGGCTGTGACGGTGGTGGCCGACGGCTTCGTGTCGGCTTCTGACCTTTGTGCCGGCTTCGAGGCGGAGTGCACCGCTGCAGGCATAGGGGAGTAGCCAACCCTTGAACGAGCGAGCGGCTCGGAACGGCGGCGCTACCCAACCTCACGACGCCCAATCAGGAAGCCCGCCGCCCGAGCCGCTACTGCAGTTAGAGGACGTCCGTAAGGAGTTCGGCGCCGTGCGTGCACTCCGCGGCGTGAACCTCTGCCTGCCGTCCGGTCAGGTTACGGCGTTGGTTGGCGATAACGGCGCCGGCAAATCCGTGACGGTGAAGATCATCGCCGGCACGTACCAGGCCGACCACGGCAAGATCCTCTGGAAGGGCAATGAGGTCCGCCCTCGTAACCCGCGCGAGGCCGCCCAGCTAGGTATAGAGGTGGTCTACCAGGACCTGGCGCTATGCGACAACCTCGACGTGGTTCAGAACATGTTCCTCGGCCGCGAACGGCTGAGGAACGGCCTCCTCGCTGAGGACGAGATGGAACGCACCGCCATGGCTACGCTTGCCGACCTACGTGTGACAACCGTCCAATCGGTGCGACAACCCGTTGCGTCCCTGTCGGGCGGCCAGCGCCAATCCGTGGCGGTGGCTAAGGCCGTGATGTGGAACTCCAAGCTAGTCATCCTCGACGAACCCACTGCCGCTCTCGGTGTGGCGCAGACGCGCCAGGTGCTCGCCCTCGTGCAACGCCTAGCGCAGCAGGGGCTGGCGGTGATGATGATCTCGCATAACCTCGTCGACGTCTTCGAGGTCGCTGACCGCCTGGCGGTCATGCGGCTCGGTCAGGTAGTTGCTGAAGGACCCAAGGCGGAGTTCGACGTTCAGCAGGTGGTGGAACTCATGACCACCGGCAGGCGGGGGGCAGCGTGAGCGAGGTCCTGCCAGGGGAGAACGGGCACAGCGAGGCTGAACGCTCCCGGCTGCTTCCGCGACTAACCGGCGGCGTACTACCGGTGATCATCGGCACCGTCGTCATCGCCATCATCTTCCAGAGCCAGAACGACCGTTTCTTGTCTACCGTCAACCTCGTGAACCTACTGTTGCAAGCGTCGGTATTCATGCTGATAGGCATGGGCCAGGTCTTCGTACTCCTACTGGGCGAGATAGACCTGTCGCTCGGTTTCGTGGCGGGCATAGGCGGGGTGGTGGTCACGGAACTCGTGCAGCCGGGCGTGCACTGGCCGTGGTGGGCAGCGATCCTAGCGGCGCTCGCCGTTACAGCGGCGATAGGCTTCCTCCAAGGGACACTGGTCACACGGCTCAGGCTCCCATCCTTCGTCGTTACTCTGGCGGGCCTGCTCGGCTGGCAGGGGGTCATGATCATCCTGCTCGGGGCCGGCGGCACCATCCCTATCCCCGACCGCACCATCAACGCCATCTCAAACGGCAGCTTGACCCCTCTCACAGGTTGGGTGTTAGCGGCAGCGGTAGTTGCACTCTTCACCATGATCACGTTCAGGTCAGACGGCCGCAGGCGCGGCAGCGGCCTCGCCGCACCGCCGGTATGGCTCAGCTGGCTGAAGGTAGCAGTGGCCGCGGTTGCCGCCACCGCGCTGCTGCTGATAACCAACGCTGATCGCGGCGTCGGCGCATTCGAGCTACGCGGCATGCCGTACGTCATCCCCGTTGTGTTCGGGGTGCTTCTCTTATGGAGTTTC
This sequence comes from uncultured bacterium, assembly GCA_964518275.1. Classification (GTDB taxonomy): domain Bacteria; phylum Deinococcota; class Deinococci; order Deinococcales; family Trueperaceae; genus JAAYYF01. Next base: position 9,928 of record CAZFFG010000028.1, read on the forward strand.
GTGCTGGGCCGTACCCGCTTCGGCCGGTACGTCTACGCCATAGGTGGTAACGCCGAGGCGGCCCGCCGCGCCGGCATAGCGCTGGCCCGCGTGCGTACGCTCGCCTTCACCCTAGCTGCGCTCACCGCTGGCATGGGCGGCATCGTTTACGCCTCGCGGCTCCGCTCGATGTCCACTAGCTTCGATGGCGGCACCATCGTTCTTTACGTGGTGGCGACGGCGGTCATCGGGGGCACCAGCCTCTTCGGTGGTCGCGGTCACCCACTCCACGCCGTGTTGGGTGGCGTGGTCATCGCAGCGATAGTGAACGGCATGGCGCTCCTGGGTCTCAGCGCCGCCATACAGCTGATCGCCACCGCGATAGTGCTGCTCGCCTCGATCCTCGTCGACGTAGTGGTGCGAAGACGTGGGGCTCCCTGAAAGGTGGGAGCCTGAGGCGAGCAGCGTTCATCTGTGCGCTTAGGCCAGTACCTCTAGCGCCTTGTCTAGCGCCTCCATGCCCACGTTGATGTCGCTCTCGGCGATGTTGAGCGGCGGCGTGACGAGCAGCACGTTGTAGCGTCCGAACGCGTACACGCCGTTGTTACGCAGCGCGCCCACGAGCTTGGCCATGGGGCTGTTGTCGCCACCGTACCAGGGCACCAGCGGTTCCTTGCTGTCACGGTCCTTGACCAGCTCGATGGTGTAGAAGGCGCCTATGCCGCGCACGTCACCTATGACTTGGTGACGTTCCTTGAGCGCTTCGAGCCCAGCCTTCAGGATGGGATCCAGCTGCCGCGCGCGCTCGAACAGGCCCTCCTTCTTGAGGGTCGTGACGGTGGCGAGGCCGGCGGCCACCGCCATGGGGTGACCCGCGTAGGTGTGGCCGATCATGAGCGCCGTGTCGTCGAAGTACTGCGCTAGACCCTCGCGGACCATGACGCCACCCAGCGGGATGTAAGCGGCGGATGAGCCCTTAGCGAAGGTGATCATGTCGGGCTTGATACCGAAGCGCGTGGCGGCGAAGCGGTCGCCAACGCGGCCGAAGCCCGTCATGACCTCATCGAAGATGAGCACGATGCCGTGCTTCTCGGTGAGGCTGCGGACGCCCTCCAGGTAACCCTCGGGGTAAACGATCACACCGTTGCTGCCCACCACGGGCTCGATCAGCAGCGCCGCGATCTTCTGTGGGCCCTCGAAGGTGATGACCTGCTCCAGATGGTCGAGCGCGCGCTTGGTCTCAGTGGCCGGGTCGTCCGTGAAGAACGGGCTGCGGTACGGGTACGGCGCGAAGAAGTGCACCACCCCGGGCATGCCGGGCTCATGTGCCCAGCGGCGGTCCTCGCCCGTGAGGTTACCGGCGCCGGGCGCGGAGCCGTGGAACGAGCGGTAGGCGGTGAGCACCTTCTGACGCCCAGTGATCATGCGGGAGATGGCCACGGCGTCCTCGTTGGCCTGGCCGCCGGCCGTGCCGAAGAAGGTGCGGGCGCCCTCTTCCCACGGGCTGATCTCGGAGAGGAGCTCACCGAACTCGCTGCGCACGTCGTGGATGAGGGAGGGCGGCACGTAAGCGATCTTGGCGACCTGGTCCTGGATGGCCTTCACCACGGCGGGGTGGCCGTGACCCAGGTTGTTAGAGACGAGTCCGGCGCTCAGGTCGAGGTACCGCTTGCCGGCGTCGTCGAACATGTACGAGCCTTCGCCACGGACGAACGTTGGGCCGCCTACGGCGCCCTGCTTGCTCCATGGTGTGAGCACGTGCTTATGAGATCTGGTGGTGGCTGCCAGGGTCATCTGCTACCTCCTCCGGTTCCCTACCCGGCGCGGCCGCGGGGGCGGCCAGGTCGGTGGTCCGTCCTGTTTAGTAGCCAGAGCGTACCGCACCAGACCGCCTAAGGGCGCCTTATGGGGGTGTACATGAAACGCACATATTGGTGTGCTCCAATCAAGCCGTGGGGGGTGAACCCCTCCAACCTTGGCCCGCTGGTATCCCCCTGCCAGCGGGCCATTAGCGTTAACCGGCTCTGGAGCCTGCTGCTCAGTCGAACAGCCGCCCCTGTGGGAAGAGCTGCTCGTAGGTCTGCTCGAGCTTCAGCTGCTCGTACGGCACCCGCACGCCCTCCTCGCTCCGTAAGCGTTCGAAGCGGT
>CAZFFG010000028.1:12154-21711 GCA_964518275.1 uncultured bacterium
AGCTGCTCGTACGGCACCCGCACGCCCTCCTCGCTCCGTAAGCGTTCGAAGCGGTCGCCCTGCCGGCGCCGACGCCTGTACTCCACTATCAGCACGTGCCTGGCGGGTAGCGGTTCGAGCACCAGCCGTAGCGTTGCACCCGTGCTGTGGATGGTGCGTTCCACCGTGACGGCGCTAGGACTGGGTTTGACGGGTGGGCGGAGCATGGCGCCTCGGCAGAGCTCCTCAGCCGGCCGTGGCCAGGTTCCAGTCGACGTGCGGGACGAGGTCCGCGATCAGCGCTTCCAAGCCGGCGCGGTCCTCTGCGCCGAAGTTGTTCAACTCAGCCGAATCGAGGTCGAGCACCGCTACCACCTCATCGTCCACTATCACGGGCACCACGATCTCGGAGCGCGACCTTACGTCGCAAGCGATGTGGCCAGGGAAGGCGTGCACGTCGGGCACGACCTGCGAGGTGCGCGTGCTTACCGCTGTGCCGCACACGCCCCGGCCGACCTTGATGCGCACGCAGGCGGGTCGACCCTGGAACGGCCCGAGCACGAGCTCGCCGTCCTTCATGAGGTAGAAGCCCGCCCAGTTGAGGTTAGGGAGCCAGGCGAACACCTCGGCGGCGGCGTTGCCCAGGTTGGCCAGCCAGTCGGTCTCGTGCTCTACGAGCGCGCGCACGCGCGCCCGGAGCTGGTCGTAGCGTTCTGACTTGCTCGCGTTAAGGTTCAGTTCGAGGTAATCGAGCGACGGTTCGTGCGCAGGTTCGGGCGAGATGGGGGCTGCTTCGCTCATGCCCCGACTCTAGCGCGCCAAGCCCGGAAGGAATGGAACCTCGATGTCGTTGGCGGCGGCTAATCCACTGCCGTTATGCGAACCGTACCGATGCCCACATCGATCTTCAGCTCCACGCCCCGGGCGGCACTGGCGTAGCTGGGAGACGTGTACACGTCACCACTTCGCGCGAAGTGGTCGGCCACCCTAACCGTTCCCAGGCCGGTGTCGACCTCGATGCGAACCGCCAGGTCGCGTGGCACCCGCACCTCGATGTCGCCAACACCGCCGTCGATGCTGGCAGCGTAGGCGCCGACCTGAGGTAGCTGCACGGTGGTAGAACCCACGCCCGCGTCGATGGTGAGCGCTTCGAGCTGTAGCTGACGCAGGTCCAGCATGGCGTCACCCACCCCGGTATCGACCGAAAGCGCTATGGGCACCCGGCCCGTGAGCGTGAGGTCCCAAGCCACCGCACGCCGGAAGCCCATGAAGGTAGACCGGAAGCCACGCGAGACGGCGCTGAACTGACCGTGACCGCCTCGCAGCACGTAATCCACCGCCACCTGTTCGCCGGAGTGCTGGCCCAATTGCCCCGAAGCTAGTAGCTGCGCTTGCGAGGAGCCCGTCAGCCGCAGGTCGGCAAGAGACGACACCAAACGCACCTCCGCGCTGCGAGCCCCCTCCAGCTCCTGGTTCACCTGGACGGTGCTTGCGGGTGTGCCGATGATGCCGTCACCCGTCAACGAGAGCAGCAGCACTGCCGCTACGCCGGCGCCGTACACGAGCACGCGACGCTTGCCGTTCGTGAGCATGTCCACGCCCACCGCGATGACCATCACCGGCCAGAACCTAAGGACGCCCAGTAGGCGGCCCAGGTCGAACCAGCCGAGCCTGGCCACCAGGAGCAGGGCACCTAGGGCTATGAGAACGTAAGCGAGGTTGGTCAGGCGGCTCGTGGACCTGTCGGTCGGTTGGTCGCTCACGGCTGGCCGCCTTGCTGGTGCTCCTCCAGATCGTTCAACTGGCTACCTTCCTGGTGCCCCTCTTGCGAGCCCTCGTGCTGCGCCCCCGCTGGCGGCTCCTCGGTCTTAGGGCGCCGGGTGAAGAGGTAAACGCCCAAGCCGATGAGCGCGAGCGGCGCCACCAGCCCGCCCACGGACGTGTTCACGAAGCCGAGCAGCGCCATAGCCAAACCCACCAGCGCTGGCCATACCGCCCACAGTTGACGCTCCCCACCGTCGGGTCGCATGTACAAGTAGCCGAAGGTAGCGGCCAAACCGAGGAAGAAGAGCCAGCCGGCGTCGTAACGCGGGTTGGCGATCTCCACCCAGTTCACTACCGCCAGCGTGGCGAGCACACCACCGGGGATGAGCGCCCACCAGCGGCTCTTGTCGGTGAAGAACACCGCCAGGAACGCCGCTCCGATCAGCGCCAGGAACAGCGGCCCGCCCAGGTTGCCCATCAGCATGGTGAGGCCGGTGGCTAGGAGCGCGAAGCCCGGAATGAGTAGCCACCAGCGCTGGCGGTCGCTCGTGTAGTAGTAGAGGAACGCGGCGCCGCCGGCGAGGAACAGCAGGGCCCACACCCATTGGCCCACCGCCCCGAACCAGCCCATGTTGGCCGCTAGTACGATCACGCCGCCGGCGATCAGCGCGTACGCTAGGAACTTGTTAGTGCCGTTATCGCTTCTCATCTGAAGGTCCGTTCTCGGCGCAGCTTGCGCCGTCATGGCTCCATCAGAGCACCAGTAAGTCAGGCGCGCATCGGCCATTCGATTGAGTCGGGACGGTTAGGAGACGAAGCGTGAGCAGCTTAGGTGTTCGCGGGCTCTGTTCTCGCGCCGCTGAGGCTCCGGATCACGGCCCCAGCCATGCCCACGAGCACTATCAGCCACGCTCCGAGCGCCACGTACAGGCTCACGACCGGCACGGTGCGCAGGAACTCGAGCCCGAGCGCCGCGATGAGCTGCCAGGTGCCCAGCGTGTACATGGCGAGGGGGAACACCACGCCCCAGAAGTTCACGTCGTACCTGAAGGGGTACCGGCGAACGCCGTGCCGCCACACGCCCAGCACCACGAGCATGGGGATCCACCAAGTGCCGGTGGCCCAGAAGAGCACGCTCACGCCGGTGATGAACGGCCGGAGCTCGCGCAGGAGCGGCACGCTGCCCTCACCCATGAGGAGCAGCGTGGCGCCGGCCAGGGTGGAGATGGCCATGGCGCCCATGTTGATCCAGTACGAAGGGAAGAGGTCGCCGGGGGTGAGGGGCTGGAAGGTGTAGCGGTAGACGATCAACGAGATCATCCACACGTACATCACCCCTCCCACCAGCCAGAGGCACAACGCGGTGAACTCCAGCCCGTCGCGCAGCGGCCCGCTCAGTTCGGGGGCGAGGAGCGCGCTGAGAACGGCCAACGCCTGGGTGGCTACCACCGCCAGCAGCCACGAACCGGAGACGCCGTGCTCTAAGGTGGGCTTCACAGCCTTCAGGGTGAGGGCAGCGAACACGGCGTAAGTGAAGGCGACCCATAACAGCGCCCCCAACCCCCAGAGCCACCACGCCACAGCTACCAGTTGGTTCTGGATCAGCAGTTGGCTCCCGAGCGTGCACGTGCCGGCCACCATCGTGAAGAAGCCGGGGCTCTTGAGGTGATCGGTGAGGTCGTTTCGCACCTCACGAGGGTGCCGCGCCACCCGCAACACGACCAGCGTCCAGAACAGCAGGTAGAAGACGACGTTGAGGCCCCCGAGAGCCTGCGAGAGCAGCGTCAGGCCCTGCCCGTGAGCGGCCAACCCCAGCGCTGCGGTGGCCATAACCACCGCGAACGACGATGGGGAGAGGTTCCTGAGCCCGTCGTTGGCCGCTATGAAGATTCGTTGCCGGCGCGCCACGCCCTTCAGGGTAGCGCAGCGCGCATGCTGCCTCCCAGCAGCTAGGAGGCAGCTACGAGGCAGTTTGTGGCAGCCGCCTACTCGGTGGCCGCGAACGCCGCCTGGATGTCGAGCAGCTCCGCGGTCACGGCGTTCTGCCGCGCCTGCCGGTAGGCGGTGCGCAGCTGCGTGAGGCGGTCGTCGATGTTCCGCTCCGCGGCGTCCATGGCGGCCAGTCGCGCGGCGTTCTCGCTAGCTAACGAGGCCGCGAACGCCTGCACCAACGCGTGAGCGATGAACTGCCGCACCAGCCCCTGTAGCAGAGCCTGTCCGTCACCGATCTGCATGGGTAGGCGGTTGGTGGGCCACGGCCTGTTCCGAAGCCGCTCCAGCCAGCGCCGGTCGACGGGTAGCACCCGCAGGGCCATGGACTCGTAGGCGGCGCCGCGCGTGGGCCGGTTGTACGCCAGGTAGAGCCGGCCGGCGCGCCCGGCGGCCGTCCAGCCGTCGACGTGCGCCAGCACCTCCACCACGGCGCTATCGATGGAACCCACGTTTCCGGGGGGCCGCACGCGCGCGGTGGGCGCGTATCCTAGGGCGCCAAGGCGCGCTTCCAGGCGTCGGCCCACCGTGAGCACGTTCACCTCTTCCTTGTCCGCCCGGGCCGTGAGTAGGCCACCGGCGTGTCTAGCGATTCGCTCGTTGAACGGTCCGCAGAGACCGCGGTCCGAGCCGAGCACCACGGCGGCCACGGTAGCGTTGCGGGGCTCCGCCACCACGCCCAGCAGCTCGGGGTTCTGCTGCAGGACCGTCTGCGCGGCCAGCTCGAGCGTTCGGGTGGATGACTCCAGCGCGGCCACCGAGCGCCGGTACTGCGTGATGCGCGCCGCCGACAGGGTCTTCATGGTGGTGACCACGCTCTGCAGCGTCTCGGCGCTGCCGACCTGGCGCTTGACCGTGGCGGTGCTGGCCACCCTTAGCCCTCCGTCCCCAGGTCCGCGGCCTCGGCTAGCACGGCGCGCGCCGTGTTCAGCAGAGCCTCCCGCTCGTCCTCACCGAGCTCGGCGCCCTCCTCCAGCCGAGCGAGCAGAGCCTCGTGCTCGGTCTCCACGGCGCGCATGAGCCGCGTCTCCGCCTCGCGGTAGGCGGCCGGCGTAATAGGGTCGAAGAGCCCCGCGCTGACCGCCAGCAGCAGTGCGATCTGGCTGCCCACTGGCACCGTCTCGAGCGCGCCCTGCGCCAGGGAAGCGCGGATGCGCCGCCCCCGCACGAGCGTGGCGCGGGTGGCCTCGTCCACGTCGGCGCCGAACCGCGCGAAGCGCTCGAGCTCCTCGAACTGCGCGTACTCGAGGCGCAACCTGCCCGCCACCTCCTGAAGGGCCGGCAGTTGCGCCTTGCCTCCCACCCGCGACACGGAGAGGCCGATGTGAACGGCGGGCAAGACGCCCCGCGCGAACAGGTCGGGGGAGAGCACGATCTGCCCGTCTGTGATGGAGATGAGGTTGGTGGGGATGTACGACGAGAGGTCGCGCTCCTGGATCTCCACTATGGGTAGCGCCGTGAGCGACCCGCCGCCACGCGCCTCAGAGAGCTGGGTGGCGCGCTCCAGCAGGCGGGCGTGCAGGAAGAACACGTCGCCGGGGTACGCTTCGCGGCCCGGTGGCCGGCGCAGGAGCAGCGAGAGCTCGCGGTACGAGCGCGCGTGCTGCGTGAGGTCGTCGTAGACCACCAACACGTCGTGGCCGGCTTCCATGAGCGCCTCACCCATGCTGGTGGCGGCGAAAGGCGCGATCTGACGCACGCCAGGCGGCTCGTGACTGGCCGCCACCACCACGGTCGTGTACTCAAGCGCGCCCGTGCGCTTTAGCGTCTCAACCGTGCGGGCTACCTGCGCACCGCGCTGTCCGACGCTGCAGTACACGCACTTCACGCCGGTACCGCGCTGAGCGAGTACCGCTGCCAACGCCACGCTCGACTTACCCGTTTGCCTGTCGCCCACGATGAGTTCGCGTTGGCCCCTACCGATGGGGAAGAGGGCATCGATGGCCTTCACGCCCGTCTGGAGGGGCCGCGACACGGGCCCCCGCTCGAAGATCGGCGTGGCGGGACGCTCCACCGGCAGCCGCGCTGCGGCGCTGACCGGACCCAGGTCATCGAGAGGGAAGCCGAGCGGGTCCACTATGCGGCCCAGTAGGCCGGTACCTACGGGTACGTCTAGCACGCGCCCCGTGCGGACCACCGTGTTGCCGGCCTGGATGCCGGAGGGGTCGCCGAGCAGCGTCACGCCCACCTGCGCGGCGCCGAGGTCGGTGGCCAGGCCCAGCTGCCCGCTCTCGAAGCGCACCACCTCGTCCACGGCCACGCCAGGTAGGCCGGCCACGAGAGCCACGCCGCTAGTCACGGACTCCACCCGCCCGAGCTCCTCCACCTTCAGGCCCTGGTCGGCCTGGCGCCGGGCCGCATCGAGCCGGTTCAGTCCGGCCAGCACGGCGCTGGCCAGGTCGCTGGCGCGTTTGGTGGGGTTGTTCGCGCCTGCGTCGTCGGGCCCGGTCGCTGCGTCGCTGTCGCGCCGGCTAGGGGCGTCATTCATCGGCGGCTCGTTCCCCCGTCGTCCGCGGCGCCTGCTTGTCGAGCGCTGCCGCGAACGCGGCGGCGAGGTTGGCGCGTCGGCGGCGGCCGGACGTCTCCACCCGCACCGGCCCGACCGTGAGGGCGGCGCCGAAGAGCAGGTCGGGATCCACCTCGAACGTGGGCGGCGCAGCCGAGCCCGTGGCGGTTCGCACGGCGGCTGCAAGCCGCTCGCGCGCCTCACGTGTGGGCTCGAAGGCGGTGGTCACCACGGGCGTGCCGCGCGCTTCACGGAGCTGGGCTAGCTCCTCCGGGGCCAGCGTGGCCAGCAGTTCCGCGAAACGGCCCACGGCCTGCTCCTCTAGCTCGGCGTTCGCCAACTCCTTTAGGGAGTCGCTCAGTTCAGCCACCAACACGCCGGCGCCTTCCTTTAGCAGGTCGTTCACCAGCGCCGCGCGTTCGCTCTCGAACCTTGCTGCGTGGCGTTCGCGCGCCCGCGCCGCCTCCCGCTCGGCCTCCTGAAGGCGCCGCTCCCGCAGGCCGGCCGCCTCTTTCTCTACCTGCTCCAGGCGCGTCCTGCGTTCCCCTTCCAGCGCGGCCCGTGCGGAGGCGAGCCGCTGGGCCTCCTCGCGCGCTGCGGCCTCGGCGCCGCGCGCGTCCTGCCACGCACGGTCCAGCTGCTCCTGGCGCTGCTCCATGAGGTTCAGAACCGGCCTGTAGAGGAACAGGCGGAGCAACAGGAGGAGCAGCGCGAAGTTCACTAGCTGCGCTACGAAGGTGAACCAGTCGAATCCCACTTGCTGTCTAGCCTCCGGCCACCGCGCCCCAGAACGGGTTGGCGAAGATGAGGATGAGCGAGATGACGAAGCAGTAGATGGCGCTGGACTCCACCATCGCTAGGCCCACGAAAAGGGTGCGAGTGATGGAGTTCGACTCGTCCGGCTGTTGCGCCATGCTCTGCAGCGCTTGCGCCAGCGCTCGTGATTGCCCGAACGCGTTGGTGATGGAGCCGATGGCCACGGTCAGACCCGCCGTGAACGCCGAAACCATGCCGATGAGTGCCATATCTGTCATGTGTTGCCTCCTTCTTCGGCGGCGGCCGAACCGGCCTTCGCCGTGTGCTTGTCGAGACGCTTGTCGCTCTCGGAGGTGGCCGAGGCGATGTACACCATGGCCAGCACCGCGAAGATGTACGCCTGCAGGACCCCGATGAGCAGGCCGAAGACCTGCATGATGACGGGGAAGAAGAGCGGCGCTATGGAGAGCAGGATGACCACGATCACCGAGCCGCTCATGATGTTGCCGAAGAGCCTAACGGCCAGCGCCAGGGTGCGCGTGATCTCGCCCAGGATGGTGAACGGCAGCATTAACGGGGTGGGCTCAAGGTAACTCTTCAGGTATCGCCGAAGACCCACCCGCGCGATGCCGAACGCTGGCACAGCCAGTAACACCGCGATGGCGAGCGCGGCCGTGGTGGTCAGCGAGCCGGTGGGCTGTTGGTAACCGGGGAAGATGCTGAGCACGTTAGACATTGCGATGAACAGGAAGAGCGTACCCACGAACGGCAGGTACGGCCGGGCGTCTACCTGCATGGTGCTGCGGATCTCGCTAACGAGGAACTCAACCACCGCCTCCGCCACGTGCTGCGGGCGCGAAACAGCGCCCTCCACCCGCAGGTTCCGGGTGGCCAGCCAGCTGAGGACCACGAGCACCGCCATGGTGAGCCAAGTGAAAACTAGCGTGGCGCTGACCTTCAGCGGGCCCAGGGTGAAGTAGACGATCTCGTCTGGTGAGAGGGTCACGGCTTGACCTCCCCGTCGGGTTCAGCGGTAGGTCCGGAAGCGGTGGAGCGCTCGGGCCCCAGGATGCGCGTCATGAGCCAGCGAGCGGCGATGAAACCTATCAGGGCGGCGATGAGCCCTTGCACGCCGAGGCCCCGCAACCCGTAGAACGCCAGCAGCAGCACCGCGGCGCGGGCCAGGAAGCTGATGACCAGCAGCGAGCGGTCGCCGGTACGCGCCGCACGCTTGACGGTGAACCAAAGGGCCACCAGGTAGAGCACCCCTGCCACGAGGCCGGCGGCGAAGCCGAGCCCAAGCGCTACGAAGTCCATGCGGTTCCTCCCACTGCGCGCTCACTCATCCTCGGACTCCTTACGCACCCAGTACCAGGCGTTCAGGGCGCCCACCACCAGCCCGGCGATCATGAGCATGAGGGTCCACGAGTAGCCGCTGGTGGTGCGCGAGTCGATGTAGACCCCGAGCGCGATACCGAGCAGCGTGGGTACCGCCACCGACCAGCCCACCATGCCGAACATGCCGAAGCCGTGCGCCCAGCTCTGCTTGTCCTCCGCCCGTGCGCGCTGCTTGCGAGCTTCCTTCCTGGCCACGGTCTTCGCCAGGTCGTCGGGCGGCGGTGCGTGGTCTGGCGCACGGTTCGGCGGCGCGGCGCCCGCCTTCTCGGCCTCGTGCGGGGCGAGTGGCTGCTCGGCAGCGATCATCAGTGCCTCAGCTCCCCGACGCGCCTTAGGATCTCGGCCTCCAGCCGCAGCAGGGCGCTGCGGGCGCGCTTGTCGCGGTCGTCTTGCGCCAGGAAGCGTGCCCGCACCGCTGCCTCGGCGCTGCCAAGGTCGCCGCTCACCACGGCGCGTTGGCACGCCACTCGCACCTGCGCTCCCGCCTTCACGAGCAGGCCATGATCCACTGCCAGGAACGTCTCCTTGCCTTCCTCGTCGTGGAAGGAGAGCAGGCCCGGAACCACCAGTAGGGCGGTGTCGGCGTGGCGCTCCAGCATGGTGAACGCCCCGTGGCTCGACTCGGCGTCCACACGGGTGACGTTCTGGTCCACCAGCTTGCCCGCAGGCACGGTCACTAGGAGCCTCATATTCCGGCCTCCGCCAGCGTGCCGATCATGTAGAAGGCGCCTTCGGGCACGTGTGAAAGCTCGCCGCTCAGGATGCGCTCGCAGTCAGCGAGGGCCTCGTCGAGCGCCACCGTGTGACCGCTCTGACCCGTGAACGCCTGGGTGACGTGGAACGGCTGCGTGAGGTAACGCTCTAGCCGCCGCGCTCTGGAGACCACCTGTTGATCCTCCTCCGAGAGCTCCTCGAGGCCCAGCATGGCGATGATGTCCTTGAGGTCCTCGTATTGAGCCAGCACCATGCGCACCTCGCGCGCCACTCGCGCGTGCCTGGCTCCTACCACGTTCGGGGTAAGCAGCGAGGAGGTGGAGGCCAGCGGGTCGATGGCGGGGTAGAAACCTTGGCTGGCGCGCTCGCGCGAGAGGACCACGGAGGCTGAGAGGTGCCCGAAGATGTGCACCACGGCGGGGTCGGTGAAGTCGTCGGCGGGCACGTACAC
>CAZFFG010000029.1:0-21499 GCA_964518275.1 uncultured bacterium
AAGCGGCACCTGAACTACAAGAAGTCAGGTGGCACCATCCGGCAGGGCAGGACCGATCTCATCATCGCCAAGCCTGAGGCGGAGCGCATCAAGAAGCTCCTGCCCTACGATTGAGGTCCTGAACCATGCCACGTGCCAAAACCGGCGTAGTACGCCGCCGCCGTCACCAGAAGATCCTCAAGCGCGCTAAGGGCTACTGGGGCTTACGCTCCAAGAGCTTCCGCATCGCGCAGCAGACGCTCCTCAACGCTGAAGATTACGCGTACCGCGATCGCCGCGACAAGAAGGGCGACTTCCGTCGCCTCTGGATCGCGCGCATCAACGCCGCCGCCCGCCAGGAAGGCCTCTCGTACTCGCGCTTCATCGCCGGGCTCCGGCGCGCGGGGGTCGAGCTCGACCGCAAGGTCCTCGCCGACATCGCGGTGCGCGAACCCGAGACGTTCCGCTCCCTCGTTCAAACGGCCCGCAACGCGGCCTGACCGCAGGAGCTTCGCGCGCTCCCGCGTTGGGGGCGTAACCGAGTAACACCGTCCAGGCGCCGCCTGCTCACGCATGGCGGCGCCTCTTCGTACCTACGACCACCGTCGGCTGCTGGGTATGATGCCGCCGTGACGCAGGCCCTGGGCACAAGGCAGCGCCAGAAAGCCGACCGCCGCGAACGCATCCTGCAGGCGGCGCTGGAGCTCATCGAGGAGCGCGGCTTCACCGCCGCGACCTACGAACTCATCGCCGAACGCGCGGGCGTGAGCCGCGGCACGGTCTTCAACTACTTCCCGTACAAGGAATCCATCCTCCTGGATCACGCCGGGGCGGCCCTCAGCGACCTAGCGCGCCGGGTGAGCCTGCGGCGCGAAGGTGAGCCAGGCTGGAGCCCGATCGAGGAAGTGCGCTACGTGTTCCGTGAGCTGGGCGCCTTCGCCGAACGGCAGCGAGAGCTCGTGCTGCCGCTCTCGTACGAGCTCCTCAACCCCGACCCGGAGCGCTCGCGCGCCGCCTACCTAGCGTTGCCGCTGGCGGAGCTGCTCAAGGGCGCGCTCGAGCGGGGCAGAGCGGCGCGGCTGGTGCGCGCCGACCACTCGGTGGAGCGCCTTGCGCGCACCCTGGCCAACACGTTCTTCATCACCACGCTGCAGTGGGCCGCGTACCGAACCGATCGCGGCGTCCAGAGCGAACTGAAGCTAGCCCTCGACCTCACGCTCGGCGGCGTGCTGATGGCGGGGGCGGCGCGCCCAGGTGTGGCGGTGGAGGAGGCTCAGTAGCCGCTCGACAGGTCCACCACGTTGCGCTCCTCACCGCGCTGCAGGCTCGCCAACGTAACTAGCACGTCCTCGGCGGCCGCTAGCGGCCAGTCCTGCACGTCGTTACCGCGGTGCGGGCTCATGACCACGTTGCTGAGCTCATGGAACGGGAACGCGCTGGGGAACACCCCCGTGCGGGCGTCGCCCTCGGGGTAGCGGTACCAGACGTCGATACCCGCGGCCATGATGCGCTCCTCGGCTAGCGCCCGGTAGAGCGCTTCCTCGTCGATGACCGGGCCCCGCCCCACGTTCACCACCACGGCGCTCGGCTTCAAGCGCGCCAGCTCGGCCTCAGCCAGCAGCCCGGTAGTGGCGGGCGTGTTCGGTAGGGAAACGATGACGGCGTCGGCATCACCGAGCGCCTGCAGGAGCTGACCCTCACCGTACTGCCGCACTCCCGCTCCCTCCTCCGGCCGTCGCCGGTAGGCGCGCACCTCCATGCCGAGCGCCTCCAGCAGCGGCTGCAGCGCCTTACCGATGGAGCCGTAACCGAGTAGCAGCGCTACCTTGCCGCTCAGTTGCACGCCCAGGTGACGTGGGTCGAGGTCGCTACCCCAGTCGCCTTGGCGCATGGCGCGGTCAGCGGCCACGATGCGGTTGGAGCAGGCGAGAAGCAACGCTAGCGCGTGCTGCGCCACCATGGCGCCGTTGTAGTGCGAGTTGTGCACCGTGATGTGCGGGCGGGCCGAGGCGCGCTCCCGCAGCGCCGTACCGATGCCAGCCCACGGCACTATGACGCGTCGCAGCTGGCTACCGTCGAGCAGCGCTTCGCTCGGGTTGCCGTCCACGAGCACCTCGGGCCAGTCCCGCTGTTGCTCGGCTACCTCCGGCGTCACGAACCTCACGTCTAACCCCGCGGGCACCGCTAGCTGGTCGGCGTACTTAGACGACTTGTCGTGCAGCCAATGAACCCTAATGACCATGACCGATGCTAACCCTGCCGGCGCGGCTCACGCCGGCGGGCCCTTACAGGAACGGGTTGCCGTAGCGCTCAGTGCCGATGGTAGTGGCGGGGCCGTGCCCGGGCAGCACCGTGGTGTCGTCAGGTAGGCTCAGTAACTCCCGCCGGATGGAGTCGAGCAGCTGCCGCGGGTCGGCCAGGGGCAGGTCGGTGCGGCCCACGGAGCCCTTGAAGAGCGCGTCGCCGGCAAGCACGACGCCGAGCGTTGGGAAGTAGAAGGCAACGTGACCGGGGGCGTGACCGGGCGTATGGAGCGCCGTGGCGCTCACACCGTTCAGCGTGAGGACCTGGCCGTGCTGCAGGTCCGTGGTGTTGAGGGGCGGCGCGTCGATGGTGAACGACCAGGCCGCGGCCGCCGCTACCGCGTTGCGAAGCAGTGGCTGGTCGTCCGGGTGCATGAGGAGCGGCGGTTGGTCGGGGCCGCCCTCGGGCCGGTTGGCTAAGAGAGCCGCCACCCCGCCGACGTGATCGAAGTGCGCGTGGGTGAGCCAGATGGCTTGCAGCTTGGCGGAGCGTTCCTTCAGCAGTGCGGCCACCCGTTCGCCTTCGTGGCCGGGGTCCACCACCACCGCCTGGTCGCCGACGAGCAAGACGTAGCAGTTCACCTCTAGCGGGCCCACGGTGAGCTGCAGGAGCTCGACCCGTGGCGCCTGGTCGGTGCCCGCCGCGCCAGCGCCATCGGCAGGGCTGGTCATCACTTGTTCCTCCGGCGGCCAGAGAGCAGCGTGGCGAGCACGTCGCGGTACATCTTCAGCCGGGCTACGAAACCGTCCCTGCGGCCTAGCTTCTCTTCCTTCATCACCTGCGAGACGCCAGGCAGGTCCACCTCCACCTGACGCCAGCCGCGCTCGTTCGCCTCGCGGGTGATGGCCACCTCCACCCCGTAACGGCTCGCTGACAGACCGGGCACGCTCAAGAGCTTCTCGCGCAGCATGGCGCGCTGGCCGCTGAGCTGGGGGGCGATCTTCTGGGCTGCGGTGGTGCGCCAGCGGCCGCCCGTGAAGCTGCCGCGCGTCATGTCGGCCTCCCCGGTCAGCACGGGTCGTGTGAGGTCGTGGATCTGGTCGGGTATGAGCCCTACGAGGTCGGCGTCGAGGAGCACCACGACGTCCTCTTCGAGGGCGGCCGCACCCGCGGCTAGCGCCCCACCCTTGCCGACGTTGCCCTCGAGGCGTAGCACCCGCGCCCCGGCGGCAGCCGCGGCGCGCGCGGTGCCGTCGGTGGAGCCGTCGTCCACCACCAGTACGGGGCCGAGGCCAGTGGAGAGCGCCACACGCACCACGCGCGCCACGTTGGGCGCCTCGTCGTAGGCGGGGATGATGAAGGCCACCGAACTGGCGGGCTTAGCGGCGCTTCCCACCGCGGGGGCGGCTGCCGCTGGCGGTAGGTCGTCGTCACCCGCGCTGCCGCTCGGGTGGAACAAACTGGTGGAACCTGTACCGTTATCGTTCGCCACCATGTCCTTAGAAGCTCAGCTGGCGAACAGCGCTCCCACTTCCCTGAAGGTGATCAAGACGATGAGCGCCAGCACCAGCATGACTCCGATGAAGTGTATCTGTTCCTCCTGGCCAGGCTTGAACGGTCGACCGCGCACGGCCACCACGGTGGCCAGCAGCATGCGGCCGCCGTCGAGGCCCGGGATGGGCAGGAGGTTGAAGACCGCCAGCGACAGGTTGATGACCGCCGCCAGCAGCAGCACCGGCGCCAGGCCGATGCGCGTGGCCTCAGCCACCATGGTGACCATGCCCACCGGGCCGGCCACGTCCTGGTTGGGGGCGCCGGTGACTGCCGATCCGATGCCGCTGACGAAGCCGGCCACCATCTCCGGTACGACCCGCACGCCGAAGGCGGCCGCCTGCGGCAGTACCTCGAAGAAGCCGATGGGCTCCACGACGGCCCCGATCTCGATGCCCAGGATGGCGTCGCCCTCCGCCGGGGGCCACGCCGTGGTGAGGGTGCGCCGACCGGCGGGGCCGTCCACCACCAGCTCGAGGTACGAGGCGGTGCGGATCTGCGTTACGACCTCGTCCTGGGACGGTTCGTTGACGCCGTTGAGGCTCACGATCGAGTCGCCCGGGAGGAGGCCGAGCGCCTCCGCATGCGAACCTGGCTGCACGCTAGCAACGTACGAAGCCCCGATATGGTCGTCGTTGCCCGTGACCATGCCGAGGTAGGCGGGCTGGAGGCTGATGGCGCTGGCTAGCAGCACGCTGCCTAGGAGGTAGTTAGCGATGACGCCGCCCACCAGCACCCAGACCTTGTGATGCCACGGTAGTAGCGCCATGCCCTCGTCGGGGTGGTGCAGCTCGCCTTCCTCATCGACCCTGGGCGCCATGCCCGGTAAGTCGACGTAGCCGCCAAGCGGCAGGAGGCTCAGGCGCCACTCCGTGCCACGCCAGGTGCGCCTGGCGATGACCGGGCCGATGCCGACGGAGAAGGCACGCACGGGCACGCCAACGCTGCGCGCGTTGAAGTAGTGCGCCAGCTCGTGCACCGTTACGGCGCTCGTGAGTATGAGTGCGAAAGTGATGGCTGTCAGCATCGCGAAGGCGGTTCCGGCCGCCGAGCACAGTATGTCAGAGTACGCCCTCGTCTGGGCTGGAACCGTCGCGGCCGCTGCGCAGCAGCCGGATGATGTCGCTCTTGCCCACGACCCCTACCAAGCTGCCCGCCTGGTCCACCACCATCAGCCTGCCGAGCTCACCCTCGGCGATCTTGCGCAAGGCCGCCATGGCGCTGGCGTCGATCGCTATCGTCTCCGCCTCGCGCAGCACGTCCGCCACCACCTTGCCGGTGAGGTCTGCGTGGCTGCCTTCTGCAGCGGCGGCCCCGGCTAGTGCCTCCTGCGCGTCAGCGATCCGCGCGTAACCGAGCAGTTCGCCCGCGGCGTTCACCACCGGGTAGCCGGGGTGCGGCTGGAAGTTCGCCATGCGCACGAACTGCTCGAGCGGCATGCTCGCATCCATCGTCATGGGATCAGGCGTCATGATCTGCGCCACGCTCTTGCCCTCCACCTTGCCCTCGATGGCCGCGGCCTGCGCCTCTGCGCGGCCCGCGTTGTAGATGAAGAAGGCCATCACCACCAGCAGTAGGTTCATGGCGAAGAAGCCGTACAAGCCCAGCATGATGGCCACCACGGCGCTCACGAAGGCGGCCACGCTCGTGGCCCGCAAGTGCGGCATGAAGAGCTCGAGCACCCCGCGCAGGATGCGGCCACCGTCGAGCGGCAGGGCCGGGAGCATGTTGAACAGCGCCAGGGCAACGTTGGTGATGGCCAGGTAGCTCACCACGATGGCCGGTCCCGGGTAGCCGAGCACGAGGGGCAGCAGCGCCCAGCACGCAACGCCGAGCAGCATGCTCGTAACCGGGCCCGCCACTGCCACCACCGCCTCGGCGCCCTTGCCGCGCGGCATGACCTCCAGGCGCGCCACGCCACCCAGGAACCAGAGCCTGATGTCGAGGGTCTTCACCCCGTAGAGCCGAGCCACGACCGCGTGACCGAGCTCGTGCACGAGCACGCTCGCGAAGAGGCCGATGGCGGCTGCGCCTCCCAGCACCCAGCGGCCTGAACCGCTGGTGAAGCTGCTGGGGTCGATGATCACGCCCACCGTGGCGAGGATCTGCGCGTAGGCCCCTAGCTGCGACCCGATGAGGTAAGCGAACAGGGGCAAGATGAACAGGAAGCTGTAGTCGAGGTAGACGGGCACACCGAGCAGGCGGAACGGTAACCTCAACCCGCGCTCGGTCATGAGCGGGTCACGGCGCCGCTACGGCCCAGCCGGACCACGGCGGCGGAGCTGACCTCCCTGGCGTGAGCGTCGGCCGCAGCGATGGCGTCCCAACCCAACCGCGCCGTTGGGGCCGCCTCCAGCGCGGTGGCGAGCACGTCCGGGATGGCGTCGAACGGCAGGCTACCCGCCAGGAACGCCTCCACCGCCACCTCGTCCGCGGCGTTGAGGTAAGTGGGCACCACGCCGCCCGCCTCGCCCGCGCGGTAGGCGAGGCGCAGGCTGGGGAAGCGGGCGTGATCGGGCTCCACGAACTCCCAGGCGCCTCGCAGCGGCAACGGCTCCAGCGGCACCGTGGACCGGCGCGGCGTCTCTAGGGCGTACTGGATGGGGATGCGCATGTCGTGCGGCCCCACCTGCGCGAGCACGTTGCCGTCGCGGAAGCGCACCAGGCCGTGCACGAGCGACTGTGGGTGCACCACCACCTCGATGCGCTCGAGGGGCACGTCGAAGAGGAAGTGAGCCTCCAGCACCTCGAGGCCCTTGTTGAAGAGCGTGGCCGAGTCGATGGTGACCTTGGGGCCCATGGCCCAGTTAGGGTGCGCGAGCGCTTGCTCCACGGTGACCTGGCTGAGGTCGGCGGGTCCCAAGCGGAACGGCCCGCCCGACGCGGTGAGCACCAGGCCCGCCACGGCCTCGGTCGGTTCGTTGGCGAGGCACTGGTAGAGCGCGGCGTGCTCGGAGTCAACAGGCGTGATCTTGGCGCCGTGCGCCTGGGCCAGCTCGTTCATGAGGGGGCCAGCCACCACCATGGCTTCCTTGTTAGCGAGGGCCACGTGCCGGCCGGCGCGCAGGGCGGCGGCGGTAGGCGCGAGGCCCGCCATGCCGGGGATGGCAGCCACTACCACGTCGGCGGGTGCCGTAGCGACCTCCGTGGCGCCTTCAGCGCCGACGGCCAGCCGGGTCCCCGCGGGCAGATGCGGCCCGATCTCGGCAGCCGCGGCTTCGTTGCAGGCCACGAGCGCGGGGCGGAACTCACGCACTTGCTCGAGGAGCCGCGCCGCGTTGCCGCCGGCGGCTAGGGCCACCACTTGGTAGCCGCGCCAGCGTGCCACGTCTAACGTCTGGGTGCCGATGGAACCGGTGGAGCCCAGGATGGCGATGCGCTTCATGCCAAGCATCATGGCACGCGTCTCTCGTTACGCACGCCCTGGGGCGCTACTGCGCCCGCGACTGTGTCTGTAACGGCCTGCAGGGTCGTTCGTACCGCCGCTCCGGTGTTAGCATCATGGAAACCCCCAAGGAGGATCTCGATGCTTGTTCGCGAGTGGATGACGCCCGACCCCCAAACGGTCAATGCCAGCACGCCGGTCATGGAGGCCATGCAGCGATTGCGCGAGGGCGGCTTCCGTCGCCTACCGGTGGTGCAGAACGGCAAGCTGATCGGCATCGTTACGGACCGCGACCTCAAGGAGGCCACCCCCTCCAAGGCGACCACGCTCTCCATCTACGAGCTCAACTACCTGCTCAGCAAGCTGGTGGTGAAGGACGTCATGCGTTCGCCCGTCATCACCGTGCGGGTGGATGACCCCATCGAGCAGGCGGCGTTGCTCATGGAGGAGCACCGCATCTCCGGCCTGCCTGTGCTGGAGAACGGCAACCTGGTGGGCATCCTCACCATCACCGACCTCATGCGCGCCCTCGTGTCGTTCCTGGCGCTGCGCGAAGGCGGCAAGCGCGTGACCGTGGAGCTGCCCGACGAGCCGGGCGTACTGGCGCGCGTGGCCGAGCAGGGCGCCCCCTCCAACATCGTGGCCGCTGTGACCACGGGCATCCAGGCGGGTCACAAGCGCCGGCTGGTGCTGCGAGCCACGGGCGAGGGCTCCGAGCAGTTCGCCGAGCGCCTCAAGGCGGCTGGCGTGGAGGTCGTCGACGTACGCTGAGCGCCGCACCGTAAGCTGGTGGCATGGTCTCAGGAACTGAAGCTTCGCCCGCGCCCTCGTCTGCCGGCGCCCCGCACGCTAGGAGCGTGAGCGCTGTCGTGCCCTCGCTCCGGGTCGATGTGCTCGGGGCGCGGGCGTTCGGTGTGTCGCGGGCTTACTTCGCCAAGGGGGTCGCGGCTGGCCGCGTTGGCGTGAACGGTGTTACGGCCGGCAAGTCGGCGGCCGTGGTGCAGGGCGACGTCGTAACGGCGGCGGGCCTCGGCGCCTTCGCTGTGAAGAGCGTGGACGGCGAGACCCGCCGTGGCAACCTGAAGGTGACCTTAGAGGTCACGCGGTCTGAGCAGGTTCAGGAGTAGGGCGCTCCGAGCAGCTACCGGGGTCACGCCCTCTGGTTAGCTTGGCGCTAAGAGTTCAGGTGCGCACGCGCTTGCGGCCGCCCTGGCGCTCCTTGAACACGAGTCGGAACGGCACCTCCGCGAAGCCGAGGTCCTCACGGATGCGGTTGCGGAGGTAGTGCTCGTACGGCCTCGTGAGGAACGACTCACTGTTGATGGAGAACACGAAGGTGGGCGGCGCCACGTCGACCTGGCTCACGTAGAGGAGCTTCAGCGGCTTGCCCTGGAAGTTGGGCGGCGCCTGGCGCGCGGTCCATACCTCTAACCAGCCGTTCAGCTCGCCCGTCGGCACGCGCCTGTGCGCCGTGTCGTAGAGGCGGATGGCGGTGGCTAGCAGCTCGTGCAGGCCGAAGTCGGTCAGGGCGCTCGTGTAGACGCGGGGCGCGAAATGCAGGTGCGATAGCTCCTCGTCGAGCTTCTTCTGGAACGGTTCCAGCTGCTCGTCCGAGACCAGGTCCCACTTGTTCACCGCCACCACCACGGGCTTGCCCCAGTCGAGCGCCAGGTTGGCGAGACGGAGCTCATGGTCGCCGTACTCGAACGGGTCCACCACGAGGATGGCCACGTCCGCGCGGCGCAGGGCCATCTCGGAGCGCATGCGCGCGTAGTACTCGAGGTCACCCACGTCCTTACGCGCCATACCGGCGGTGTCGATGAGCACGAACGGCCGCCCGGCGAAGTCGAAGCGCACGTCTACGCTGTCGCGCGTGGTGCCGGGTACGGGCGCCACTATGACCCGCTCGCTGCCAACTATGGCGTTCACCAGGCTCGACTTGCCCACGTTGGGCCGGCCGATGATGGCGAGGTTCACGGTCTCTTCCTCGACCTCGCCCTCTATCTCACCGAGCCGCTTCTCGATCTCGGCTACAAGCTCGAAGGTGCCCACGGCATGCTCGGCCGCGGTTGGGTGCGGCTCGCCGAAGCCGAGCGAGTAGAGCTCGAAGTACTCGGGGGCCTCGGCGTGCTGCGGATCGTCCACCTTGGTGGCGACCAGCAGCACGGGGCGGTTTAGGGCCCGCAACCACTCGGCCACCTCGTGATCGGAAGGGGTGAGCCCGGCCCGGCCGTCCACAGCGAACAGGATGAGGTCCACACCTGTGAGCGCGGCCTCGACGCTGCGGCGGATGGGCCGGTCCCATTCGTCGCCCGACCAGAGCCCACCCGTGTCGAGGAGGCGGAAGGCCACCCCGTCGTCGGTGACGACCTGGGCCTCCTTCACGTCGCGCGTGACGCCAGGAACGTCGGCCACGATGGCCTCGCGCCGCCCCACCAGCCGGTTGAAGAGGCTCGACTTGCCCACGTTGGGGCGCCCCACGATAGCGACGCTAGCCAAGACGGGTACCTACCTTCACAGCGCGGCCGTTGGCCCAGTCGCGGGCGTGCATGGCTCGTTTGCCGGGCGCCTTCACCCGCTCGAGGAGCACCGCTCCCGCGCCGGCGGCGACGGTGAGCCCGGCGGGGGAGACCGCCAGCACCTCGCCCGGCGCGCCGGCACCGGCGGCCTCCGGTGCCACGCTTAGCGCCTCTACCTTGACGCGCTGCCCGCCCGACTCGAACGAGGAGCCGGGCCACGCCGCCACGCCGCGGTGCCGGTTGACTATGGCCGCAGCGCTGTCGGTCCAGCGCACCCAGCCGTCGCTGGCTTGGAGGGGCGGCGCCAACGTGGCAGCGGCGTGGTCTTGAGGGGTGAGCGGCAGCGTGCCCTCGGCCAGCAGGCTAAGCGCCTCGAGCAGGGTCTCGGAACCGAGCTCCGCGAGCTTAGCTAAAAGGGAAACGGCGTCGTCGCTCGGCGCCACCGCTAGGCGCCGCTGTAACCGCACGGGGCCCGTGTCGAGCCCCTCCTCGGTCTGCATGATGGTCACGCCCGTTTCGGTCTCGCCTTCTATGAGCGCCCACTGCACTGGCGCCGCCCCCCGGTACTTAGGGAGCAGGCTGGCGTGCACGTTGAGGAAGCCGTGGCGCGGCACAGCGAGAAGGGAGGCGGGCAAGATGCGGCCGTACGCCGCGGTGATGGCGACGTCGAGGTCGAGGCGCCGCAGCTTGGCCTCGAACTCGTCGTTGCCCTTCAGGCGGCGCGGCTGCTCCAGCGCTAGCTCCAGCTCGCGGGCGCGGCGCGCGGCTGCGGGTGAGCGCACGTTCATCCCTCGCCCCGCCGGCTTGTCGGGCTGCGTGACCACCAGCTGCACGTCGTGCTGGTTCACGAGCGAGTCGAGCACGCGCAGCGCGAACTCCGGCGAGCCGAAGAACGCTACGCGCAGCGGCCGTGGCGACACGGGACCGACCGTCCTAGCGGGCGCCCGCGCGCTGCGCGGCGTGGGGGGAGCGGCTTTGCTCCTGCTTCAGGAACGCCTTGGCCTCGCGCTGCATGTCGGCGAGCTCCCCGCGGTTCTCTTCAAGGAAGAGGCGGCGCCGCGGCTCGGGCAGGTGGTCGAAGAAGAGGACGCCTTCCAGGTGGTCGTGCTCGTGTTGGAGCACGTGCGCGAAGTACCCCTCCGCGCGCAGGCTCTTACGCGCGCCATCGAGGTCCTGGTACTCAACCTCCACCACCAGGTCGCGGGGCACGTCCTCGACGGAGAGCCCCGGCAGACTGAGGCAGCCGTCGCGGCCGAGCTGCAACCCTTGGCGGAGGGTGATGACGGGGTTCACCATCACGTGCTCGCGCCGTTCGTCCCAGCGGCGCTGTCGCTCCTTGGCCGAGAGCTCCTCTGCGGCCTCGTCCGCCCACTCGTCCGGCTCCGTCTCGGGGGCGGGCTGCATCTCCAGCGCCACGAAGAGCCGTAACGGCACACCGATCTGTGGCGCGGCTAGGCCAACACCGTCGGCGGCGTACATGGTCTCCAGCATGTCGGCCGCCAGGCGCCTAAGCTCGGGGCCGAACTCCGTGACCTCGGAGGCGCGGCGCCTGAGGACGGGGTCACCGTAGTAGCGGATTGGGTGGATCAAGGTTCCTCCAAGCAGGACTAGGGTCGTAGCGGTTCGCTCACGTACTGCAGGGTGGCGGTGGGGGCTTCTAGCGCCACCACGCCGTCGGGCAGCGCCAGGCGAACTGGCAGAGTATAGCGCCCGGGAGCCACTTCTCCCGTAAGCGGCTCTACCGTGCCGACCACTTCCTCTAGGGTCATGAGCACATCGGGCGGGCCGGCCACGGTGGCCGTGGGCCGCGACAGCGTGGCGTTCACGAGCGCCGCGGCCACAGGCGGTTCGAAGCGAACCAGCAGGTCGGTGGTGTAGAGCACCTCGCGGCTACCCACCGACACCTCCACGGAGCTGGGTACCACGGTGACGCCTTCCACCGGGCGGTCGTTAGCCCCGAGCGGTATGACGGTGGCGGTGCCGCCTGCCGGCGAGCTGAACGCCACGGCGCGCTCCACGGCGGCCAGTTGCTGCTGACGCCCCGTGAGCACGACCTGGCTGGGGGTGGGCGCGGTCTTGATGGAGACACCGTCAGGCGGCGTGCCCACCACGGCCACCTCCACCGGCACGCTACGTTGCGCCTCCGTCTCCATGTAGCCGATGACGCTGCTCGGCGAAACGGACTGCAGCTTCAGCTCCGGCGGCGCCTGCACGGCCACCTGGCGGTCGAACTCACCGCTGACGCCGGCCAGGTCGAGCGTGGCGCGGAGCTGATCGGGCGTGAGCCGGTCGATGCGAGGGCCAGGTCCGGATACCGACACGTCGACGTAGCTCGGCACGCCCACCGCCAGCTCCTCCGTCTCTACCCCGATGATCTCGAGGTTCACGGAGAGGGTCCGCTGCGAGATGGTGGTGGTAGTGGTGGTGACGAGCCACCAGAAGCCGACCGCCGCCAGCAGCGCCACCAGCTTGCGCGGCCAGTTCCTCACGAGCCGCTGCCAGAGCTCCTTCGCCAGTCCGAGGAGGCCGCTCACGCGTACGCCTCCCGTAGGGCCGCCAGAAGGTCGGCCGGCGCGATGTCGGGGGTCAGCACTCCGCCCTGCGCGATGCTCACGGTGCCGCGCTCCTCGCTGACCACCAGCACTAGGGCGTCGGAGACCTCCGAGAGGCCCACGGCCGCGCGGTGGCGCGTGCCGTGCTTGACCGACCAGCCCTCATGCTTGTCGGAGAGCGGGAAGATGACGCCCGCGTTGGCGATGATGTCGTCGCGGATGATGATGGCGCCGTCGTGAAGCGGCCCCTTGGAGGCGAAGATGGTCTGCAGCAGCGCCGATGTTACGGGCGCACCGATGGGCGTGCCCTTGTCGGCGAACTCCTTGAGGGGCGTGCGCTTCTCGATGGCGATGAGCGCGCCGCGGCGCTGGGTGGCTAGCTCGCGGGTGGCCGTCATGATCTCTTGTACCGGATCCGCCGTGGCGG
Source organism: uncultured bacterium (assembly GCA_964518275.1). Lineage (GTDB taxonomy): Bacteria > Deinococcota > Deinococci > Deinococcales > Trueperaceae > JAAYYF01. The sequence goes on from CAZFFG010000029.1 coordinate 12,658, forward strand.
TGCGGCTCTTGCGGCCCCGCCCCACCCGCTCCAGGACGGCCCGGAGCTCGGGCTGGAACACCACCACGATGGCGAGGAAGCCGGCGGGCGCGATGGCGTCGAAGAGCCACTTGGTGGCCTGCAGCTCGAACAGGCCGGCGAGGAACCAGAGCGCCGAGAGCGCCAGTAGGCCGCGCAGAACGTTCCAGGCGCGCGTGCCCACCAGCAGCACGTACGCCTGGTAGATGAGGCCGCCTATGATCAGGATGTCGATGGCATCCTGCAGGCGGAAGTTGTCGAACAGGATCAAGCGTGCGCCTCCGGCGTACGATCGGTGTGAGGCGGGGCCGTGGAAGCGCCGCGGGGTAGGTGGGGGAAGCCCCTGTGCCCCGAGAATATCACGCTCCCAGGTGGTGTCCTACCGCGCTTGGCGCAAGTGCAGGGCGGGGTAGAGTGGCCCACTGGAGGGCACCATGGCACGAGCCAACATGACCGAGATGAAAGAACGAGTCCTATCCCTACGGGGGTATCTTTGACTTGGCCGCTAAGCGGGCCAAGCTCGAGCTTCTACAACCACAACTGAACGACCCTGGGCTCTGGGACGACCCGGAGAACGCCCGGCGCATCAGCCAGGAGGCCACCCAGCTCACGCGCGTCATCGAGGCGTTCGACACGGTGGCGAACGACGTCGAGGGCCTGGCCGAGCTTTACGAGCTGGCCGACGAGGACGAAGAGGAGGAGCTCCGCTCGGAGTTCGAGCGCGTTGAGCGCGACCTCGAGATGCTCTACCGCGAGACGCTGTTCAACGGCGACCACGACGACCGGCCCGCCATCGTCACCATCAAGCCGGGCGCGGGCGGCACGGAGTCGTCCGACTGGGCGGGCATCTTGCTGCGCATGTACCGGCGTTACGCCGAGCGCCACGGCTACACTGTGGAGCTGCTCGACGTGGTGCATAACGACGACGCCCCCAACGGCATCGAGTACGCCCAGATGATCGTGCGGGGCGACCGCGCCTTCGGCATGCTGCGTAACGAGGGCGGGGTGCACCGGCTTGTGCGGGTGAGCCCGTTCGACTCGCAGGGGCGCCGCCACACCTCCTTCGCGGGGGTGGAGGTCATGCCCGAGATCGACGACAGCTTCGAGCTGCACATCGACCCCAACGACGTGCGCGTCGACGTCTACCGCTCCAGCGGCCCGGGCGGTCAGTCGGTCAACACCACCGACTCGGCTGTTCGGGTGGTGTACAAGGGCGGCACGCCCGAAGAGATCGTGGTCACCTGTCAGGACGGCAAGTCGCAGATCAAGAACCGCGAGCGGGCCATGACGGTGCTCCGCTCTAGGCTCTTCGAACGTGAGGAGCAGCGGCGCCTCGACGAGCAACTCAAGGCCCGCGGGGAGCAGAAGGCCATCGAGTGGGGCTCCCAGATCCGCAGCTACGTGCTCGACAAGCAGTACATCAAGGACCACCGCACGGGCGCCATGCGCCACGACCCCGACAACGTGCTCGACGGCGACATCGAGGACCTCATCTGGGCCGGCCTGGAGTGGTCGGCCAAGAACGCCATGGCGGCCTGACCGCCCGGTACGAGGTGCGGCTACTGCTCATAGCCGACGAGGTCTCGCCGGTCGTGTACTCGGAGAACTTCCCTGGCGGGCTCGGCCCCATCGACCTCGTGCTCAGCGCTGGCGACGTGCCCGGCTACCTGCTCGAGTTCCTGGCCACCAAGGGCACCACGCCGCCCGTGTTCGTGTACGGCAACCACGCCTACGGCCGGGTCAGGGACGTGGAAACGGGTGAGCTCGGCGACCCGGGCGGCTGCGTGAACGCCCACCTCCGTGTGGTGGAGGTGGGCGGTCTGCTGGTGGCGGGGGTGGAGGGGAGCCTGCGCTACAAGAGCGGACCGTACCAGTACAGCCAACGCCAGTTCACGGCCATGACGCGTCGGCTCTACCCGCACCTGCAGCTGAACCGCTGGCGGCGCGGGCGCGCGGTGGACGTGCTCCTCACCCACGCCCCGCCACGCGGCCCTAACGAGGGCGCGGACCGGGTGCACGAAGGGGTCGACGCGTTCAACGAGTTCCACGCGCTGTGGCGGCCCAAGCTCCACGTGCACGGCCACGTTCACCTGGTGGGAGCCAACGCGCGCCGCGAGTACACGACGGAGTCGGGTGTTCGGGTGGTGAACGCGTTCCAGTTCACGGTGGTTGAGATCTGACGCCCTCGCTGCCGTACGCGGCCAGCAGCGTTTGGTCTGCTGAGCTGCCCACTCTCGCTGCGGCAGCGCCGATAATCGGGACATGTCTAGCCCACAGGCAAGCCCAACGGTCAGCACCCTCGAGCTCGTCACGCAGGCCCAGTTGCAGGCTGCAGAGGCCGGCGCGGTGGTGGCGCAGCTGCCCGCTACCGTGGTGGAGGCCACGGGTTCCGACGCCGCTTCGTTCCTCCACGGTCAGCTCGCCAACGACGTGAGCGGCCTGCAGGTGGGGGGCGTCAACCGCAGCCTCGCCTTGAACCACCGGGGGCACGCCGAGGCCGAGGCCAGCGTGCTGAGGCGCGGCGCCCAGGCGTTCAGCCTCATCGTCGACGGCGGCGGCGCACAGTGGCTCGTGCCCAGCCTCGAGGGTCACATCATCTTCGACGACGTGAAGCTGCGCACCGTTCCAGACATGGCGCTCCTCAGCCTGCAGGGGGCGGGGGCGAGAGGCTGCCTGCCGGAGGCGCCGGTGGCAGGCACCTTCGCGGAGGTACAGCTCGGGGGCGCGTCCGTGGTGGTGGTGCCGCGTGACCGCTCCGCTATGGGCGGCTTCGACCTGCTGGTGGACGCGAACGACGTCGACACTGTGCTGGCCGCCCTGGCCAGCGCTGGCGCCACCCGCGTGAGCGCGGCGGTCATCACCGCGCTCCGTATCCGGGGCGTGGTGCCCGCCGTGGACGGCGAGGGCGGCGACGGCGTGCTGCCGCAGGAGGCCGCGCTGGAGCACGCTCTCTCGTACCGGAAGGGCTGCTACCTGGGGCAGGAGATCATGGCGCGTATAGAAGCGCGCGGCAACCTGCGCCGGGGCCTCGCGCGCCTCACCCTCAGCGCCGCTCCTAGCGGCGAGCGCCAGATCAAGCTCGACGGGCGCACCGTGGGGGTCCTCGGCAGCGTGGCCCTTGTGGAGCGGCCTGAAGGTGCGGCTCCGGTGGTGGAGGCGCTGGCCGTGCTGCGCGCCGACCTACCTGCCGATGCCCAGCTCGAGGTCGGGGGCGTGGTGGCCGTCAGAGCGTGAGCAGGTTGTAGGGCCCGCGCCGCCGCGCGACCCAGGCGAACGGGCTCGAGCCCCTATACTTAACGGCATGAAGCCGAAGAAGCAGTGGCTGGAAGAGGATTACGCGGAAGCTACCGCGCAGTTCCCGGAGCGCGACGCGATGTTCGAAACGCTCTCCGGCATCCCCGTCGAGCCGCTTTACACTCAGGAAGACCTGGCCGGTTTCGATCCGGCCACCAAGCTGGGTCACCCCGGCTCCTACCCCTACACGCGTGGCGTGCAGACCACCATGTACAGGGGCCGTCTCTGGACCATGCGCATGTTCGCTGGCTTCGGCACGGCCGAGCAGACGAACGAGCGCTTCCACAAGCTCCTGGAGGCGGGGCAGACAGGTCTGTCCACTGCCTTCGACCTGCCTACCTTGATGGGCTACGACTCCGATCACCCGATGTCGCAAGGCGAGGTGGGCAAGTGCGGCGTGGCCGTGGCCAGCCTGGCCGACATGGAGGTGCTCTTCGATGGGCTCGACCCCGAGAAGATCACCACCTCCATGACCATCAACAGCCCCGCCAACGCCATCTGGGCCATGTACCTCGCCATGGCGGAGCGCAAGGGCGCCGACCTCACGAAGGTGGGCGGCACGCTCCAGAACGACATCCTCAAGGAGTTCATCGCCCAGAAGGAGTACATCTACCCGCCCGAGCCTAGCGTGAAGCTGGTGATAGACACCTTCGAGTGGGGGCCTAAGGTGGCGCCACGCTTCAACTTCATCTCCGTGTCGGGCTACCACATCCGCGAGGCGGGCTCCACCTCGGTGCAGGAACTGGCGTTCACGCTCGCCGACGGCATCCATTACGTGCGTAAGGCGCTCGAGCGCGGCCTCGACATCGACGACTTCGCGCCGCGCATCTCTTTCTTCTTCAACGTTCATAACGACTTCTTCGAAGAGATCGCTAAGTTCCGCGCGGCTAGGCGCATCTGGGCGCACCAGATGAGGCACGTGTTCGGCGCCAAGAACCCGCGCTCCTGGATGCTCCGCACGCATGCGCAGACGGCCGGCGTGAGCCTCACCGCCCAGCAGCCGCTGGTGAACATGTCGCGCGTGGCCATCCAGGCGCTAGCTGGGGTGCTCGGCGGCACCAACAGCCTCCACACCGACGCCTACGACGAGGCCCTCTCCGTGCCCACCGAGGAGGCCGCCACACTGGCGCTGCGCACCCAACAGGTGGTGGCGCACGAGACGGGCGTCACCAACACCATCGACCCGCTGGCGGGCTCCTACTACCTCGAGAGCCTCACCGACGAGATGGAGCGGCAGACGCTCGAGTACTTCCGTCAGATCGACGCCCTAGGTGGCGTGGAGGCCGCCATCGAGGAGGGCTACTTCGCGCGCGAGATCGGCGACGCCAGCTGGCAGCAGCAGCGCGCCATCGACGACAAGAAGCGCCTCATCGTGGGCGTGAACGCCTACGAGCAGGAGTACCCGGAGGTACCCATCCAGCTGGTGGACGCTGAGGTGGTGCGCGTGCAGAAGGAGCGCCTCGAGAGGGTCCGCCGCGAGCGCGACCCGGTGGCCGTGGAGAGCGCGCTAGCGGCGCTGCGGCGGGCCGCTAAGGAAGGCCGCAACACCATGCCCGCCTTCATGCAAGCGGCTCACGCCTTCTGCACGCTCGGTGAGCAGATGGACGTGCTGCGCGAGGTATACGGCGTGTACGAGGAGCCTGTGCTCATATGAGCGCCGCTGCTGGCTCCGGCGAGCTACCCATCCGCGTGCTCATCGCAAAACCCGGCCTCGACGGTCACGACCGCGGCGCTAAGGTCATCGCCCGCGCCCTGCGCGACGCCGGCATGGAGGTCATCTACACGGGCCTGCGGCAAACGTCCGAGATGATCGTGAACGCCGCCATCCAGGAGGACGTGGACGCGGTGGGCCTCTCGGTGCTGTCAGGGGCCCACATGCATTACTTCCGCGAGATCAGCGCCGCCCTCAAGGAGCGCGACGCCGCCGACATCCTGCTGTTCGGGGGCGGCATCGTGCCAGACCTCGACATGCCCGAGCTCGAGAGCCTCGGGGTGGGCCGCATCTTCACGCCCGGCTCGAGCACCCACGACGTGGTGGAGTACGTGAGAGACGAGATCGCCAGGCGCCGCACCGTCACCAAGTAGCGGCGCTTGTGCGCTTTCACTCATGACTTTCTCAAGATTCCCTTGATAGATTAGCAGTCGACTCTTCCGGCCAAGGGGGACGTAAGCCTTGCAAAACTTTACCTTCACTGCCCGCCTGTTAGTCGTGGCAGTGCTAGCCCTTGCCCCGACCGCTGCTGCAGAAGCATACGCGCTCCGCACCGTTCAACCTGGCGATTCCATCGGCCTGATCGCCACCCGCTACGGCGTGTCGGTTGAGGCTATCCTTGGCGCCAACGAGCTGACCTCCAACGTCATCCACCCTGGTGACGTACTGAAGATCCCTTACATCGAAGCGGTGGGCGGTCCCGCCGAGCTCGGCACCCGCACACCGCCGGGCTTCACCTGGTACGCACTGCGCGACGGCGAGACGCTCAGCTCCGTAGCCACGCGCTTCGGGCTCAGCGTGGCCGCCCTCGTGGGCGCCAACCCCGACATCTCCTCGCTCGACCGCTTACCTGCGGGCTTCGAGCTCCTCGTCCCGCCCAGCGCGGGCATGGTGGTGAGGCTGGGCGCAGCCGAGGGCATCCTCGACCTGCTAGCGGAGCACGACATCACCCCAGCCGACTTCGCGCGCGCTAACGGCCTTCGTTCTCCCTTCGACCTGACCCCCGACATGCTGCTGTTCCTTCCGGGCGTCGAGCCCACGGAGGCGCTGGCGCGGCTGCAGCGTGTGCGCGAGGAGGAGAACCGCTACGTGTGGCCCCTCCAAGGCCGCCTCACCTCCTACTTCGGGGCGCGCAACCTCGGCATGGGCACTTCGAGCTTCCACCGCGGCATCGACATCGCCGCCCCCACCGGTACGCCGGTGGCCGCGGCCCGCTCGGGCACGGTCACCTTCGCGGGCTGGTCCACCCGTGGTTACGGCAACCTCGTGAGGATCCGTCACGCCGACGGCTCCGAGACCTGGTACGGCCACTTCAGCTCCATCAGCGTTTCGGTAGGACAGTACGTGTCGCAGGGCAGCATCGTGGGGCGAGTGGGCTCCACCGGTATCTCCACCGGACCGCACCTGCACTTCGAACTGCACGAGCGGGGCACCCCCATCGACCCGCTCGGAGTACTGCGCTAAGGGTTACATCAAGATCCGGCCGCAGCTGGGGCAGCGCGTGATAGCGGCGCCCTTACGCACCTTCTGAACCACGTGGATAGGCAGACGCACGTTGCAGCCTGAGCAGGTAGCGTTGTCTACCACCTCGGCTAGGCCCACCCCACGACGCGAGCGCCTCACCTGGTCGTACTGCTTTAGCAGGGCGGCGTCGATGTCGGCCGCCAAGGCCTCACGCTGCACGCGGATGTCGGTCATCTTCTGATCGACCCCAGCCACGCGCTCCTCCTCGGCCCGGTTCAGCTCCTCCAGGCGGGGGAGCAGCTCGCTTAGCTCGGCCTCGAGCGCGTTCACGACCTCAGCGAGCTGGTCGTGGCTCTCCATGAGCGGCAGGGTGTCCTCCTCGAGCTCCTGAACGCGGGTGGCGAACTGCAGCTCCTGGTTCTGGAACTGCGAGGCTTCCTTCGCCGTGGCGGCACGCACGGCGTTGTCGGCGGCGCTGCGGCGCCGCTCCTCCATCGACTTAAGCTCGAGCTCGTTGGCGTTCACCGCCCGCCGTAGCTCGTCTAGCTCCTGGCGCCGCACCTCGAGGGTGCGCTCCAGGCCGCTGCGGTGCTCCATGGCCTCGATGAGCTCGGCCGGTACCTGGCCACGTTCCTCCTGCAGGCTGTCGAGCCCAAGGTCCAAGGCCTGCACTTCGGCCAGTCGGTTCAGCATCATGCCTCCATAATCGAAAAACCCCCGCCCGATGGTCGGTGGGCGAGGGTAAAGACTACTCCTGGATGAGACTTCTGGATCACGGGCGCCAGTTTAGCACGCACCGGCGCGAGGTAGAATGTCACAGCATGATCGAGGACTCGCCCGAATCGTTCATCTCGCGCTGGCGTGAACACGCCGCCAGCGTGGAGCTCTTCCCGCGCACGGAAGGCAGCCCGCTGCTCGAAGCGCGGGCGGGGCAGACCCTGCTGCAGCTCTTCGAACGCACCGGGCCGTACCTAAGCCGCCCCGGCCGCGCCCAGGTCATCATCCACCCCGTCACCGAGAGCGTGGAGCGCCTGCCCGACGCAAGCAGCGAGGAAGGCGTGAGCAGCGAGGTGGGCGTAGAGGTAACGGGCGTGAGCAGGTTCGAGGTGCGGGCGCGCGTGGTGACGGTGGACGGGCACGTGGCCGTCATGGACGCGGGCATGCCCCTGGTGGTGGGGATCCTGAACCAGCAGGGTGCGCCCCTGGCGCCGGGCGAGCTGGTGCGCTTCAGCACCCGACCGCCAGCGCACGCGTTCGTGCTAACCGACGACCGCAGGTCCGGGCCACGCCCGAACGGCGCGCATCACGACGACACCATCTGATACCAGCCACAGCTGGCGGTGCACCCGCGCGGCCCGCAGCGCTGCCCGCTTAGAGTTAGCATTAGCGGCGTGAGTTCGCGCGGCATCGTAAGCACCTTCCTCTCCTTCATCAAGTTCGAGCACACGCTCTTCGCCCTACCGTTCGCCTACGGTGGCATGCTCATCGCCGCCGCGGGCTGGCCCGGCTGGCGCACGTTCCTGCTCATCACCCTCGCCATGGTGGGCGCACGCACCGCAGCCATGGCTACCAACCGCGTCATCGACGCGCGTATCGACGCCCTCAACCCCCGCACCGCGGGGCGCGAGATCCCCAGCGGCAGGCTCTCCGCCGGCGCGGGCATCTGGACGGTGGTGGTGGGTCTGGCCCTCCTCCTCGTCGCGGGGGCGCTCCTCAACCGGCTCACGCTCCTGCTACTGCCGGTGGCGGTGGTGTTCCTCGTGCTCTACCCCTACACGAAGCGCTTCACGTGGGCGTGCCACCTGTGGTTGGGGGTCACCATCGGGGCGGCCGCCGCTGGCGGTTACATCGGCGTGACGGGAGCGTTCGCGCCCAGCGCCTGGCTCCTGTGGCTGGGGGTGGGCGCCTGGGTGGCGGGGTTCGACGTGGTGTACGGCATCCTCGACCTGGAGTTCGACCGCGCCAACGGCGTGCACAGCATCCCGGCCCGCTTCGGGTTGCAGGGGGCGCTGGCCTGGGCGCTCGGGTTGCACGTGGTGGCGTTAGCCGCCTTCATGGCGGTGCCGTTCTACGTGTCACTGGGTTGGCCGTACACGCTGTCGGTGGCGGTCACGGCGCTGGTCCTCGGCTGGCAGCACTTCGCGCTGCGGCGCAAGGAAGTCGGCGACGTCCTGGCGGCGTTCAACGCCAACCTTGTCATCGGCTCGCTCATGCTGGCGGGCATAGCGCTGGGGCTGGCGGTGCCGGCGTAGTGCCGGCGCGCCTTGACTGCCCCCGAGCCTTTACGTACACTCAGGGTCGCGTGGAGCCGTAGTGTAGCGGTTAGCATATCTGCCTGTCACGCAGAAGGTCGCG
>CAZFFG010000030.1:0-8413 GCA_964518275.1 uncultured bacterium
CGGCGGCGCCGACGCCGGCCTCGTGTCGCCCGCGTTCGGCAGCGAGTCGAGCCTAACGCTCTCGTTCGCGCAACGGCTCGGCACCGCGCTGCGGGCGCGCGGCATGACGGTGTCGTTCACGCGCGAAGGCGACATCGACGTGCCCGTGAACGTGCGCGCACGAGGTGGTATCGGCGCCGACCTCTTCGTGTCGCTGCATGTGGCCGAGCTGCCCGTGGGGGAGTTCCGTGCCTACTACTTGGGCGATGCCAGCAACGTGGAGAGCCTGGAGATGGCGGTGCGTGAGAACGCGGCCACCGAGCTGCGCGACCCCGGTACCGACGAGCTGAGGCGCCAACTGCTGCTGGGGCTCGTGACCGACCTCGACGTGGGCCGCCGCGCTGCCGAGGGTCTAGCCAGCCGGCTCTTCGTCATCGCTGGGCACCGCGCCGACCTCGTGACCGGCGCTCCGCTACAGGTGCTCGGTGGCGCCGCCGGTAGGGGCGTGCTCCTCGAGTTCCCGGCCGCCGACCTCGCCTCCGACGGTCTGCCGGAGCGATTGGCCGAGGCGCTCGATCAGCTCCTGGTCGAGGGCTCCTTCGGCCCGCTGGGGGCGCGTTGAGGGAGCGCCTCCTGGCGGCCAGCGCCACGCCGCAGGTGCTGGTGGCGCTGCTGCTCCTCATCGGCGCGCTGGCGCTCCTGTTGGCGGTACCGCGCCGGCCCGCGCCAGAGCGCACCGTCATCGACCTGGGCACCACCGAGGCCACCACCGAGCAGGAGGCCACCCTGGTGGTGGTGGACGAGGTGGGCCTCGAACGCGCCGCGACCGTGCGGTTGCAGCTACCCGCGGCGCAGTCGCCAGCGGCAGGCACGGCGCGCCTCACCGCCGTGCTGGTGGCGCTGCGGGAGCGCTCCATGCAACAGGGGGTGTGGCCACCGGAACTGCCGACCCCGCTCGTGTTCCTGCTGCCAGCCAGCCGCGGCACGGTGGCGGTCATCGACGTGCAGGTACCCGAGAGCGTTGGCGTGAGCGTGGAGAAGGAACGCGCCCTGCACCGGTCGTTGGTGGCCACCGCTCAACAGAACGGCGCCAGCGAGGTGCGCTTCCTCGTGAACGGCCGCCCCGCCGACACGCTGCTGGGGCACGTGGCGGTGGCTTCCGAGATCGACTGAGTAGCGCCTACGGGTACATGCGAGTGAGCATGCGCGGGAAGGGGATCACCTCGCGCAGGTGGTGCACGCCCGTCACCCAGGCGAGGAAGCGCTCGAGCCCCATGCCGTAACCGGAGTGCGGCACGGTGCCGTAGCGGCGCAGGTCGAGGTACCACTCGAACGCCTCGCGCGGTAGGTCGTGCGCCTTGATGCGCTCCTCGAGCAGGGCGAGGTCGTGGATGCGCTGCGAGCCGCCGATGAGCTCGCCGTAGCCCTCAGGCCCGATGAGGTCCGACGCCAGAACGCGGGTCGGGTCGCCCGGCACGGGCTCCATGTAGAACGCCTTCGTCTCGGTGGGCCACTTCTCCACGAACACGGGCCGGTCGTGGCGGCTGCCGAGCATGGTCTCGTGTGGGGCGCCGAAGTCGTCGCCGAACTTCAGGTGCTCGCCCTGCGTGGCGAGGTACGCCAGCGCCTCGTCGTAGGTGATGCGCGGGTAATCGCCGAGCGTGGCTGGCTCCAGCAGCTTGGGGTCGCGCCCGAGCAGCTCTAGCTCGGCAGCGCGCTTGTCGAGCACGCGCGCCACCAGGTAAGCCACCATCTCCTCCTGGAGCTGCATGTTGCCCTCGTGATCGAGGAACGCCACCTCGGGCTCGAGCATCCAGAACTCCAGCAGGTGGCGGCGCGTCTTGCTCTTCTCGGCCCGGAAGGTGGGCCCGAACGTGTACACCTTGCCGTGAGCCATGGCGCCGGCCTCGGCGTAGAGCTGCCCCGTCTGCGCCAGGTACGCCTTGCTCTCGTCGAACAGGTCGATCTCGAACAGGTTGGTGGTGCCCTCCACCGCGGTGGGCATGAAGAGGGGCGAGTCGAAGCGCACGAAGTCGCGGTCGCCGAAGAAGTCGTGCACGGCGCGCTCGACCTCGTCGCGGATGCGGACGATGGCCCAGGGAGCGCGGTGACGCAGGTGCAGGTGGCGGTTCTCGAACAGGAAGTCGACGCCGTGCTCCTTCGGGGTGATGGGGTAATCGTCGCTAGCCCCCACCAGCTCCACGTCGCTAACAGCCAGCTCCACGCCGCTCGGGGCGCGCTCGTCGGCGCGCACCTCACCCGTCACCAGCACGCTGCTCTCCTGCGCCAGGTGACGCGCCCGCTCGAACACGTCTTCGCTCACGTCGTTCCGCGCCACCACCCCTTGCACGAAGCCGGAGCCGTCGCGCAGTTGCAGGAAGGCGATCTTGCCGCTGGAGCGGATGTTCGTGAGCCAGCCGGCAACGGTAACGCGCTGACCGACGTGCTGGGGGAGCTTAGCGATGGGGGTGTGACTCATGAGGGGAAGTGTATCAAGGCGTGTGGCTGCGGCGCTCAGCTGAGCGTGAGAGCCTCGGTGAGCGCTTGCACGGCGCCGCACTCGTCGACATGACCGAGGCTGGGGTAGCGGTCGCGCAGGTCGGGGGTGGCGTTAGCCATCACCCGCGGGTGACCGACCTCCTCGAGCATGGGGAGGTCGCCGCTGCTGTCGCCCACCGCCATCACCCGCTCGAGCGGGATGCGCATCTGCTCTGCCAACTGCTTTACAGCGCTGGCCTTGCTGACGCCTTGCCTGGTTATCGATACGAACGCCATGTCGGGCAGGGCGGGGCTCACCGCGTGCGACACGTGCACCTCTGGTGGCGCGGCCGCCATGAGATCGTGCTCGGCGCCCACTGGCACCACCCACTGCGCGCGCACCACGGGTTCGGAGGCGGCCACCTCCTCTAGGTCGCGCACCAGCGCGGCTACCTTGATCATCTCCGCGTGGCGCCTGCTGAGGTCGGTGGAGCGCTCCACGTAGAGCGCGTTGGGCGTGTACAGCTCGAGCACCGCCCCGGCCTGCCGGGAGAGGTCGATCAGGGTGCGGGTGTGGTCCTCTTTCAGCGCGGCCACCTTCACGGTGCGCCCGTCCGTGTAACCCACGTGCGCGCCGTTCTGGAACACGTGCGGGTTGTTGGGACCCAGCCGCTTGGCGATGTCGAGCGCCAGACCTAGGCCGGGCCGACCCGTGCACACCGCCATCTTGACGCCGGCGGCCTGCGCTTCCGTGGCTGCTTCCCAGATGCAGTCGAGCACCTGCCCGCTGGAGCCGATGAGGGTGCCGTCGAGGTCGAAGACCACTAGCGGGATCACGCCTCGGCTCCCGGCGGGGTTAGGTCTTCAGCGGCGAGGACTATGCCCAGCTCGGCGAGCTGCTGTTGGGCCACCTCGCCCGGCGCTCCCGTGAGCGGGTCGGCGCCGCGTTGGTTCTTGGGGAAGGCGATGGTGTCGCGGATGCTGCCGCTGCCGGCCAGGAGCATGATGAGCCGGTCGAGGCCCCACGCCACGCCGCCGTGAGGCGGCGCGCCGTACGAGAGCGCTTCGAGGAAGAACCCGAAGCGCCGCTCCGCCTCCTCCTCCGAGAAGCCGAGCGCTGCGAACATGCGCTGCTGCACGTCTAGGCGGTGGATGCGCAGGCTACCGCCACCCACCTCGTTGCCGTTCAGCACGAGGTCGTAAGCGTGCGCCCGCACGGCGCCAGGGTCCGATTCCAGCAGCTCGAGGTCGGCTTCGAAGGGTCGGGTGAAGGGGTGATGCATGTAGGTCCAGCGGCCCGTCTCTTCCTCCTGCTCTAAGAGCGGGAAGTCGACCACCCACAGGAAAGCGAGCTCGTCGCTTAGCGGTATGCCCAGCGCTTGCGGAAGGCGCAGCCGCACGGCGCCCAGCGCGGTAACAGCGCGCTTCCAGGCGTCGGCCACGAGCAGCAGCACGGCGCCTTCGCCGCCAGCGAGCTCGGCTAGGGCGCTGCTCTCGGTGTCCGAGAGGAACTTAGCGGCGGGTCCGCTGAAGCCGTCGGCAGTGCGCTTCAACCAGGCCAGGCCCTTGGCGCCGTGGCGCTTGGCGTGCTCCTCCAGCTCGCCGAGTACCTTGCGGCTCAGCGGGGCGGCTTGCTCAGAGGGCACGACGATGGCCTTCACCACGCCGCCAGCCTCGAGGGCGGCCGAGAAGCCGCGGAACTCGCTGGCTTGCAGCACCTGCGACACGTCCACCATCTCGAAACCGAAGCGCACGTCGGGCTTGTCGGAGCCGAAGCGGTCGAGCGCCTCGCGGTAGGGGATACGGGTGAAGGGGGTGCTCACCTGCTGGCCCGTGGCTTGCAGCACCACGTGCGCCATGAGCTCCTCGTTGAGCGTCAGCACGTCGTCCTCGTTCACGAACGACATCTCGAGGTCGAGTTGGGTGAAGTCGGGTTGGCGGTCGGCGCGCAGATCCTCGTCGCGGAAGCAGCGCGCGATCTGGAAGTAGCGGTCCACGCCCGCCATCATGAGCATCTGCTTGAAGAGCTGCGGCGACTGCGGCAGGGCGTAGAACGAGCCGGGCTGCTGCCGCGACGGCACGAGGAAGTCGCTGGCGCCCTCCGGCGTGCTGAGGGTGAGGAGCGGCGTCTCAACCTGCATGAAGCCGCGCGCGTCGAGGAAGTCCCAGATGGCCTTGGTCACGCGGTGCCGGATGGCCAGCGGCCGCAACGCAGCGGGGCGCCGGAGGTCGAGGTAGCGGTACCGGAGGCGCAGGTCCTCGCTGACCTCGGACGCGTCGACCGAGCCGTCGACCAGGAAGGGTGGGGTGCGCGAGGTGGAGAGGGTGGCTACATGCGACGCCACCACCTCTATAGCGCCGGTGGCCAGTCGGGCGCTGGTCTGCCCCTCCGGGCGGGCGCGAACGGTGCCGTGCACCTCGATCACGTACTCGGCGCGCACGGCGTCGGCCGCTGCGAACGCGGCCGCGTCGCTGGGCTCCACCACCACCTGCGTGACGCCGTAGCGGTCCCGGAGGTCGATGAAGAGCAGGCCGCCGAGGTCGCGCCGGCGGTTGACCCAGCCCTGCAAGCGCACTTCTTGGCCGATGTTCTCGGGGCGTAGTTCACCACAGTCGTGGCTTCTCGTCATGGTCATGAGGGTATCAGTCGCGCCTTCCGGACGTGGGTTCCGTGCTGCTGCTAGCGCCTGGGTCGTGCACCGTGGCGGCGTCCTGCAGGCTGGCGGAGAGCTCCATGAGCTGCGTTTCGCTGAGCTGGCGCTGCTCGCCACTGACGAGGTCCTTGAGCTGCCAGGCGTTGTCGGCGCGTTCGGACGCGCCGCGCAGGGCCGCGTAGCGGGCGCCGGCGCGCTCGGCTTCCTTCAAGCCCTTGCCGGGGTTGCGCCGCTGGTACGAGAACGAGACGGCCGTGCCCGCCGAGCGCAGTCGGTATGCCAGGCTGGCGCCTTCGGCCACGGCGGCTTCGTCTAGCGGCACCAGGAAGAGGGCGGGGCCTGGCGGTGCGGTCTGCGTGGCCTCCTCCTGCGCCAGGGCGTCGAGCACGCGTTCGACGCCGAACGCCCAGCCGATGGCGGGCGTCTCGGGACCGCCGAGCAGCTGCACGAGCCCGTCGTAGCGGCCGCCACCGCCCAGCGCGGACTGGGCGCCGATTCCCTCGTAATGCACCTCGAAGGCGGTGCGGCGGTAGTAGTCGAGCCCGCGGACGATGCTGGGATCTAGGTCGTACGGTACGCCCCAGTCGGTGAGGTAAGCGGCCACCTCGTTGAAGTGCGCCTTGGCGTCGGGGCCGAGGCGGTCGAGGGGCCGCTCCAGCTGAGCGATGAGCGCTTGGTCGCCCTCGTGCTTGCTGTCGAGGATGCGCATCGGGTTGAGCGTTAGGCGCTCGCGGCTCACCTCTGAGAGCTGCTGCCGTTTGGGCTCGAGCTCGGCGCGAAGGTAGTCGTTGTAGGCGGTGCGGTCGGCGGGGTCGCCGACGGAGCCTAGCTTGATGCGGTGGCGCGTGACGCCGGCGGCCGCGATGGCGCTGTACAGCAGCGCCACCGTCTCGGCGTCTGCCAGCGGCGTGGCGAGCCCGAAGAGCTCGAAGTTCACCTGGTGGAACTGGCGGTACCGGCCGCGCTGCACGTTCTCGGCTCTGAAGAGCGGGCCGGCGCTCCACAGCTTCACCGGCACGGGCCGGGTGTGCATGCCGTTCTCCACGAACGCCCGCACCACCCCGGCCGTGAACTCTGGCCGTAGGGTGATGCGGCGCCCGCCACGGTCGTCGAACGTGTACATCTCCTTCTGCACGACGAGGTCGGCGGAGTCGCCAACGCTCTTCTCGAACACCTCGGCGTGCTCGAAGATGGGCGTGGTGAGCTGGCCCGCGCCGGCGCGGCTCAGCACCGCCGCAGCGGCGGCCACCACGGCGCGCCACCGGGCCTGGTCTTCGGGGAGGATGTCGGACGTGCCTTTCCCGGCCTGCAGCTTCATAGGGGCTGATTATCTCGGCCGCGCCGGGCTCCGGCGACGCGCCCCACCGGACGGGGGCCGCCCTTCTTGAGGGGGGCCCACTTCCCGGCTCGGAGTCAGTGAAAGGAGGAGGTCAGGGGAGGCTGATGGGGAAGGCTTCGCTCGGCACGTCGTTAGCCACGATGGTGATCCAACCGTTGCCGGCCTCTTCGGGCGAGGCGAACTCGATGCGCTGCGGTCCCCACAAGCTGGCGCTGATGCGAGCGCCCTGTGTGGTGTCGGAGGTGCGCGTGAACAGCACGTAGTTCGCGTCGGGTCCGCCGGTGCGGCCGTCGCCGAAGTTACGTCCCTGAACCACGACGGTGCCACCCTTGACGGTGGGTGCAGTGATGGAGATTATCTGCACGGGCACCTGGCTGGTGATGTCGAAAGTGGGCGCGCAGGCGCTGAGCAGCAGCGCTACGGCGCCAATGGCGATGAGGGCGAGACGCTTCACGTGTTCCTCCTACTGTGTGAGAGTACGTTCGACGGGGTGCTGCGTCAATGGATTGTTTCATACCGGCTTACCGGTAGCATGGTTGCCGTGACCAGTCATTTCTTCGCTTACCTCTCGCGCATGAAGTTCATCCAGCGCTGGGGCCTCATGCGCAACACGCGCCTGGAGAACACCCAGGAGCACAGCCTGCAGGTGGCCATGATCGCGCACGCCCTGGCGGTCATCGGCAACCGCAAGTTCGGAGGCGCCGCCGACCCCAACCGCACCGCCCTCCTGGCCGTGTACCACGACGCTGAGGAGGTCATCACCGGCGACGTGCCCACGCCCATCAAGTACTTCAACCCCTCCATCAAGCAGGCGCTGTTCGACATCGAGACGGTGGCGCGCAGCAGGCTGCTGGCCATGCTGCCTGAGGAGCTGCGGGAGGACTACCAGGAGCTCCTCTTCCACGAGGCTGCCGACGCCGCCGAGTGGCGCATCGTGAAGCAGGCCGACAAGGTGTGTGCCTACCTGAAGTGCCTCGAGGAGGCCAAGGCGGGTAACGAGGAGTTCCAGAAGGCGGAGCAGACCATTCTGGCCGAGCTCCGCAAGGACGACGACCCCGCGCTGCAGTACTTCCTCGAGACCTTCGTGCCCTCGTTCAGGCTCACGCTGGACGAACTGAACTAGGCAGACGGCATGAGCGTCCGCGCCCGAACCGCCTGTATGTACAGCCGAGCACAAGCGACTAGCTTGTGGCTACGCGTACATGCAGATGGCTTGTGCGCACGCGCACATGCATTATCCTTGTGCACTTGTGCCGGCGGTGCGGACGGAACGCATGATCTACAGCCGGCAGGCGGCGCGCGGGCGACCCTAAGGGTTCGCTCGGTGAGGGAGCCGTGCTGAGCCGTGCCTGAGGTAGCAGTAGACGTCCAGGCGTTCGTCGAGGAGCTGAAGGCGCTGCTGGCCGAGCGCCGCTTCGATCAGCTCCAACAGCGGCTCCGCGACGTGCCCACGCCCGACCTCGCGGAGGTGCTGGAGGCGGCCCCAGACGACGTGGAGGCCGTGCTCTTCAGGCTGCTCGACAAGGAGCGCGCCTACGACACCTTCGAGTACTTCAGCGTGGCGGCGCAGGAGCGACTGCTCGCCGGGCTGGGTGACCGCGAGGTGGCGTCGATCATCAACGAGATGTCGGCCGACGACCGGACCGCGCTCTTGGAGGAGTTGCCGGGCAAGGTCACTCGGCGGCTCCTCAACCTGCTGCAGCCAGAGGAGCGCAAGGTTGCCATGGCGCTGCTGGCCTACCCGGAGGAGTCCATCGGGCGCCTCATGACGCCCGACTACGTGGCCGTGAAGCCCGCCTGGACCATCACCGAAGCGCTGGAGCACATCCGCAAGTTCGGGCGCGACTCCGAGACCCTCAACGTGGTGTACGTGACGGGCCCAGGCGGGGTGCTTGTGGACGACCTGCGCATGCGTGAGCTGCTCCTCGTGGAGCCCAGCACGCGCATCGGCGACATGATGGAC
>CAZFFG010000030.1:8513-20537 GCA_964518275.1 uncultured bacterium
GCCGTGGTGCTGGCGCTGTTCCTACCCCTCATCATCTCGTCGGGTGGTAACTCGGGCTCGCAGGCGGCGGCGCTCGTGACGCGCGCCATGGCGCTCGGCGAGGTCACGGTGCGCGACTGGTGGGCGGTGGCGCGCCGGGAACTGGCCGCCGGGCTCGTGCTGGGCCTCATCCTGGGCGTGCTGGGTTTCCTGCGGATCGCCATCTGGGGCCACTTCTTCAACGCCTACGGCGACGCCTGGCTCCTCATCGCCATCACGGTGGCGCTGGCGCTTGTTGGAGTAGTGCTGTGGGGCTCGCTCACGGGTTCGCTGCTGCCCATCGTGCTCAAGCGGCTCGGCGCCGACCCGGCCGCGTCGTCCACGCCGTTCGTGGCCACCATCGTGGACGTGGTTGGCATCGTCATCTTCTTCGGCCTGGCCAAGCTCATCCTCACGGGGACGCTGCTCTGATGGCTCTCGGAAGCCGCGTCTATCGCAGGTTGGCCAACACGGCAGAGTGCACCAGTTCCTTGAACGCGGTTGGGTCTAGCCGGTCCTCCCGGCGCAGGTAGATGGCGCGGCGCATGTTGCCGCTGAGGCCGCCGTTGAAGAGCCCGTGCGGGTCGGGCAGTTGCGCGCCGTGCGCGAAGGTGATCTTCACCTTGTCGGAGTAGACCTCGCCCGTACACACGATGCCGCAGTGCGACCACACCGGTACCCCCAGCACGTTGCTCGGTGTGGCCCACTTGGTCTCCTCGACTATCAGAGGGTCGGCTTCGTGGATGAGCCTGCGGATCAGCGCCAGCGCCTCCCCCCGCCAGTCCCCCAACGCTTGGATGCGCCCATCTATGGCTGCCGCCGCTTCCATCTACCCCAGCATGCAATGGAGCCGCGCGGTTCTCGGGCACATCTGTCTCATGGCAGCTTCATGCTCGTTGTTCGTTGTTCGTTACTCGTTCCCGCGTGACCTCAGGGCAGCATGTCGTAGGTCTTCCAGTCCGTGACCCTAGCTAGCTGGTCGTAGAGTCCTCGAGCGCGGTAGTTGTCGTCAGCCGTGATCCAACGCACCACCGACCAGCCGCGCGAGCGCGCCTCGTCGGCAAGTGCGGCCAGCAGCGCGCGAGCGGCGCCACCGCCGCGGGCTTCGGGAGAAACGAACAGGTCGTCCAGGAAGCCGCCGCGGGTGGCGGAGAGGGGCCGGCTGAACTCGCGGAAGTGCGCCAGGCCGACGAGCTTGCCCTGGCCGTCCTCCGCAACGAACCCCTCCAACTCCTCATGGGCGTCCTGCAGCCACGACCACACCCGGGCGCGCATGTCGGCCGTCTGCTCGGTGCGGTAGAAGCGGGCGTAGCCGGCGTAAAGGTCTTCCCAGTCGGCGCGGTGGCGTTCCTCGGGTCGCAGGATTCTGATGCTCACTCGGTACCTCTTCCGTTCGCAAGATCGACGACAGGTGCTGAACCGATGGTCGTACGAAACCGCCCGCCGCGCAACCCGTGGGGCGGCGCGAGTCATTGGAGCGGTTCCACCAACCGCCATCATGGCGTAGAATAGAATGACATTCTGGCGTAAAGGAGGCTGGCATGACCGTCAAGGCAGTTTCGCAGAACGCGCGCGGGCGCCCGCGAGCGGCCCGTAGCGTCTTCGCTCCAAAACCGTTCTCGTACGTTGAGGCCGTGCGGCGCCGCCTGAACGTGACCAACGAGCAGATGGCCGCCTACATCGGCGTTACGTTCCGCACCTACCAGCGGCGCGCCAAGAAGGGCGAGTTGGAAGACGCGGAGTCCGCCAAGGTGGAGATGCTCGCCTCGCTGTTAGACCTCGGCAAGCGCGTCCTTGGCGACGAGGAAGCTGCCCGCGAGTGGCTTATGTCGCCCATCACCTCACTGGGCGGCCAAGTGCCCATAGCCTTGCTCGACACGGTGAGAGGGTACGAGCGGGTGAAGAACAAGCTCCTGCAGATCGAGCACGGGAACTACTAGCTTGCGCGCCTGGCGCATCTACCCCCACACAGCTGCGTACGCCCGCGAGGCCGGCTTCGATCCGCTCGACGGTGCCGGTGGCCGCGTAGCCGCAGGCCGCTGGAACGAGCCTGGCTACCCGATCGTCTACGCCGCCGATAGCGCTAGCCTGGCGGCGCTCGAGACCCTCGCTAACCTCGCTACCAGCGCGCGCTTCGGCGAACGCACCATCCTCGAGATAGACGTCCCGGGCGAGCCGGAGAGCGTGGCCCTCGAGTACGCGCTGCGCCTAAGGGAGGACGCTCCACCGGACGACCCGGAGGAGCTAACTCGCGCGTTCGGCACGCAGTGGCTGAAGGAGCGGCGCACGCTCGCCCTGGTGGTGCCGAGCTTCGTCATGCCCTACGACCGCAACGTGCTCATCAACCCGCTTCACGAGCAGGCGCAAGCCCTGACAGTACTGCGGAGCGACAAGCTGAGGCTCGACGGGCGCTTGCTGCGCTAGCGCTCGGCCCCTGGTCGCTAAGCCTGCCCCCGCCGGGCGCTCAGTTCGGCGTGCCGGCTGGGTGGAAGAGCAGCGCGCCACCGGACGTGCGGCCGTCGTCGCTCCACTCGAAGCGTGCGGTCGGCGTTACGTTGATCTCGCCCGTGTTAGTGCCCGGTACGCCCAGCCTCATCAGCTCCGCCTTGGCGCCTTCCGTACCAGCGCTGGAGGCCACCCACAGGGCGCCGTCCTGATCGAAGCCTATGAGGGCGGCGTTGGCTAGCGGATCGCCTAGCACCCTGATCGTGGCCGACGGCTCCGTCTGGCGTTCACCGTTCACGAGCGCGGCGGGCACGTCGTAGCGCGCCACGAAGCTCTGGTTGACGCTGCCCACGTAGAGCCTTCCTGAGCGGTCGAACGCCAAACTGGTGGGGTTGCGGATGGGTGAGTCAGCGGATGTACCGTAGATGATCGAGGCGAACTTCAGGTCGGGAACGTAGCCGTTGACGTCGCCGTTGAGTAGGCTCGCGGCGTCGATACGGCCCACGGACCAGTCGAACATGTCGGTGAACCAGAGGTTGCCCATGGCGTCTAGGTGTATGGAGCTCAAGAACGCGTTGGTGGCTGAAGCCGTGTTCGTCAGTTCCAGTTCTATCGACGCTTCGGGTGTGAGCGTCTGCGCGCCGGTGATCCCCGCCACCACACCGAGCCGGAACAGGCGGTTCGCCACGGGAGCGGTAGACACCGAGTTGCGCCGGTCCGCCACCCACAGGGCGCCCTCATGCGAGAACGCTAACGCCACGGGCTGAACGAACGCAGGGCTGCTGAAGGTGGCCACCGGTGTGGGGGTGGCCTGCGCAAGGGCCTGCGCAGCGTCGTACACGAGGATCTGCGCGTTGGTGGAGTCGGCCACGTAGATGCGCCCATCGGGCCCGAAGGTGGGCGTGTGTACCAGCGCGGGAGTAGCTACGCCGAAGGCGGCGCCGGTGTTGCGCTTGAGGTCGGCTGGGTCGTCCACGGCTGTCATGACCTCAACTCGGCCCGCCGTGGTGTTAGCTAACAACAGGAAGACGTTCGGTTCGGCAGGCGGTGGGGTGCCGCCTCCGCCACCGCACGCAGCTAGGAGCGCTGCGGCTAGCAGCAACGCGATCAAGAGCGGTGCGCGCCTGTTGTTCCGTGTTGAGTGAGTCTTCGTTGCTGGTCGCTGCATCCCTTGCCTCCGGTCCTGTACGGGTCTGTCTGAAAGCAGGTTATGGAGGCGCACTTAAACTGAGGTTAATTGCCCCTAACGGGCTCATAACAGGCTCGTGGCGCCTGAACTCGCTCTCCTTCCAGCGTCAAGCCGTCGGCCAGGTACCGCAGCCGCTTGAAGGCGCCCTCCTCACGTATCAGGTCGAGCCGCACCCGCTCGAGTCTCAAGCCCACCACGTGGCCTTCGACCTTGTAGACCGTGGCCTCGTTGGGTGCTTGCCCCTCCGGTGTTACGTACACCTTGCCGGCCGCCGTGGTTACGGTGAGCGCCATGCCCTCGATGGGGAGTTGGTAGGTGCCGCTTATCAGCTCTTGGAGTTCCGGCGTGAGAGTGGGCGCCTTGCGCTCGAACGTAACGTTCGCTACGGCGGGCTCGATGGGCACCGAGACGGCGTAGAGCTCACCCACGTCGTTAGTTAGGTAACGGAGCTTGAGGCGCTGCTCCCAGTCGCCTAAGTCCCACTCGAAAACGTCGTAGTGGTAATGCTGCACGGGCGTGTAGGGGAGGCTCCCCACCGTGCACGCCTCCAGCTGACCCTCAACCATGCGGACCGAGATGTCGGGGTAGCCGGGCGCCTCGAACTCGCCCACGTACGCCTCGAGCGGACGGCTGTGCGGCGCGTTGGCTACGCGCTCCTCAGCGGTGGTGCTCTTGCTCTTCGACTGTCCGGCCAGTAGCGGGTCCACGATGGCGTGATACTTGGCGCTCCAGTCGCTGGCGGGTAACCCGAGCGCGCGGTCGAGCGCCTCGTACAAGAGCGCGTCGCGCAGGAACGAGGCCGCCACGTTCACCATGACCACCACGCCGATCTTCTGCGCAGGCACGCAGGCGATCATGAGGCTGTGGCCCTCAACGTTGCCGCCGTGGTGCACCAGCGTATGCCCCTTGTACGGCTCGATCATCCAACCCAGCCCGTACGTGAAGATGCTGTTACCGAACAGCACCTCGTTGACCCCGCCGCCGGGGATGATCGTGTGCGGCAGGTGCATCTGCTTGAGGTTCGCCGGCGATACCAGCTGCACGCCGCTGCTGGCGCCCTCGTTCACGTGCACTTCCAGCCAGCGGCTGAGGTCGTTCAGGGTGGAGAAGAGCGCGCCCGCCGCCCCCGGCGAGAGCTCCGTGTGGAGCCCGAGCGGGGTCGGCACGAGCTCCTTAGCCGTTCCGTCCTCGTGGCGCTCTACCCGGTAACCCTGTGCCAATGGCATGCCCGCGGCGGGCGGCTCGGGGGAGAAGTTCGAGGCGGTCATGCCCAAGGGCGTGAAGATGCGGTCGTGCACGAACTGTTCCCACTTGACGCCGGTGAGCGTCTGAACCAGGTGCGCCACGCTGTAGTACATGAGGTTGTTGTACTGGAACTTCTCGCGGAAGCTGGCGCTGGGCTCCAGGTGGCGCAGGCGCTTAACGAACTCGGCGGGCGGCAGGTCGAGGCGCCATGCCGACAGGTCGTGGCGGGGCAGGCCCGTGCGGTGGCTAAGCATGTCGCGCGCCGTCACGTGCTGCGTGGCGTACTCGTCCTTGAGTACGAACTCCGGCATGTACTCGCGTAACGGCGTGTCCCACCCCATCTTGCCCTCGTCCACCAGGAGTGCCACGCTCATGGCCGCGAACGACTTGGTGACCGACGCCATCGGGAAGCGCGTGTCGGCCGTGAGCGGCAGGTCCGCCGCCACGTCGCGCTGCCCGAAGACGCCCTGGTAAAGGACCTCGGAGCCCTTCACCACGGCGAGGGCTACCCCTGGGCTGCTCCAGGTGGGCATGGCGGCGCTAACGTACTCGGTCAGACCTGACAGGGCGGAACGGGTGGTAGGGGACATGCGCCCCACGCTAGCGCACGCAGGCTCGCGCAAGCGCTTGGGTCAGCTCGAAGCTCTGAATGCCTTCCCGCTGAGCGGCTTACCGAAGAGCGGCGCCAGCAGGCAGACGTCGAGCGCGCCCACCAGCACGAACACGGCGCCGACGGCAGCCAGGAGGAGAGCCCAACCGCCCGATATGGTGCCGAGAACGATGAGGAGGACGCCGGCGAAGACCCTCGCCCAGCGACCAGTGGGTGAACTGAGGAAACGTAGGATGCTCATCTTCTGCTCCCGTTCAGGCGCCGCGCGGCCCTAGTCGCCCGTGGCGCGGTGGGTGTGATGGCGTTGTGCGCCACCTGAGCCAAAGATACCCCTAGGGGTATAGGCCGAAGGTAATCCAAGGCTGCCTTCCGCTCCCTAAGCCCAACGCGCCGGGCCCGCCTGCGGTAGATTCCCTGAACCGTGAAGCGCGCTTCTGTCGTTCGCGCCCGCGGTCCGAACAGGAGCATCAGGTTGGCTACGAACACCGCCGCGCGCCAGGGCGCGATGACCGGCACTGTCCTCACGGTCATCGTCGCCATCAGTTTCTCGCACTTCCTCAATGACCTGATGCAGGCGTTACTGCCCGCCATCTACCCCATGCTGAAGGACGACTTCGGTCTCACCTTCCAGCAGGTGGGCTGGCTCACGCTCACGTTCCAGTTCACGGCTTCGCTGCTGCAGCCGGTGGTCGGCATCGTGGCCGACAAGCGGCCACTGCCGTACTCCATGGCCTACGGCATGGCTTCCACCCTGGCCGGGCTGGTCCTGCTAGCGGTAGC
Source organism: uncultured bacterium (assembly GCA_964518275.1). Classification (GTDB taxonomy): domain Bacteria; phylum Deinococcota; class Deinococci; order Deinococcales; family Trueperaceae; genus JAAYYF01. The sequence goes on from CAZFFG010000030.1 coordinate 14,801, forward strand.
GCACGAGTTCTGGCTGCTGGTGCTGGCTGCGGCGCTCATCGGGCTCGGCTCCGCCATCTTCCACCCGGAGGCGTCGCGCGTGGCGCGCATGGCTGCCGGCTCTCGGCCTGGCTTCGCGCAGTCTGTGTTCCAGGTGGGCGGTAACTTCGGGTCGGCGCTCGGTCCGCTCCTGGCGGCGTTCATCGTGCTGCCCTTCGGCCAGCGCAGCATCGCCTGGTTCTCGGTCGTGGCCGTTGTGGCCATGGTGGTGCTGTACCGGGTGGGCAACTGGTACCGCGGGCACCTGGTGCGGCTGCTGAACAGGGCTAAGCCCATCTACGAGGGCGCCAGCCGCGGCCGCCTGATGTGGTCGATCCTCATCCTGGTGGTGCTCACGTTCTCGAAGGCCGTGTACTCCGCCAGCCTCGGCAGTTACTACACGTTCTTCCTGATCGAGGTCCACGGGGTCAGCATCCGCGACTCGCAGCTACTACTGTTCGTGTACATGGCCGCCGTGGTGGTGGGCACGTACATCGGCGGACCGCTGGGCGACCGGTTCGGCCGCAAGGTGGTGCTGTGGGGGAGCGTCCTCGGCGCCCTGCCGTTCACCCTGGCGCTACCGTGGGTCAGCTTGCCGTGGGCGGTGGTGCTGAGCGTGGTCATCGGCATCATCATGGCGTCGGCGTTCCCCACCATCATCGTTTACGCGCAGGAGCTCTTGCCGGGCGGCATCGGCATGGTTTCCGGCCTCATGTACGGCCTGTCGTTCGGGGTGGCCGGCATAGCCGCGGCGTTCCTGGGCGGGCTGGGCGACACCTACGGTATCGACTTCGTGTTCCGCGTGTGCGCGTGGTTACCGCTGGCCGGCATATTCATCGTGTTCCTGCCCGATACCAGGCAACGCGCTAACGCCGCTTAGCCCTGAGCGGCGACGCACCTGTGGTGGTGGCCGTCTGACTTGGTGGTTCGCGGTTCAGCTGGTAACGCCTAGGGTGGAAGCGTCGATCACGAAGCGGAAGCGCACGTCTCCCGCCACCACCCGCCGCCAGGCCTCGTTCACCTGCTGAGCGGCAATGACCTCCACCTCGGGCGCCACGCCGTGCTGAGCGCAGAACTCCAGCATCTCCTGCGTCTCAGCTATGCCACCGATGTTCGACGCCGCCAGCGAGCGGCGGTTCTCCAGCAGTGTGAACTCAGACACCGTGACCGGCTCCGCGGAGGCCCCGAGCGCCACCAGCACCCCGTTACGGCGCAGCAGACCGAGGTAGGCGTTCAGGTCGGTGGCGGCGCTGGCCGTGTTCAGGATCAGGTCGAAACGGTTCGCCAGGCGGCCGAAAGTGGCGTGGTCGCTCGTGGCGAAGTAGTCGGCCGCGCCGAGCCCCAGCGCGTCTGCTCTCTTGCTGAGCGAACGCGACAGCACGGTCACGTCGGCCCCGAACGCGCTGGCCAGCTTCACCGCCATGTGGCCCAGGCCACCGAGCCCGATGACGGCCACGCGCGTGCCCGGCCCCGCGCCCCAGTGCCGCAGGGGAGAGTAGGTGGTGATGCCGGCGCACAGTAACGGCGCGGCGCGCTCGAAGGGCACGGAATCGGGTATGCGCAACACGAAGTCCTGATTCACCACGATGTGCGACGAGTAGCCGCCCTGCGTTACGGTGCCGTCCGCGTCTACCGACCCGTACGTCTCGGTGTGCCCCGCCAGGCAGTGCTGCTCCTCGCCCGCCAGGCAGTTCTCGCACGTGCGGCAAGAGTTCACCATGCAGCCCACGCCCACCCGGTCGCCGACGCTGAACCTCGTTACGTCCGCACCTACCGCGGCTACCGTGCCCGCTATCTCGTGCCCCACCACCAGTGGGTAGGTCTGCGCGCCCCAATGCCCACGCACGGTGTGGATGTCGGAGTGGCAGATACCGGCCCAGGCGATGCTGATGAGCACGTCCGCCGGACCGACCGGGCGCCGTTCGATGGTGCCGGGCTCGAGGAGGCCGTCAGGGGAGCGGGCAACGATGGCCGCTGCAGACCGAAGTGGGGAGCCGCTACTTCCATCATGTGGGGCCATATGACACTGTAGGGTAATGGTTGCCTCTGAGGCCGTGGGGTCGTTCGCTAAGCGGATACCCGCGGGTGACCCCTACGTCTGCGTCACGTGCGCCGCCCACTACCCGGACGGCCCCACGCCGCCCGAGCGGTGCGCCATCTGCTCGGACGAACGCCAGTACGTTGGCGCTGGAGGCCAGCGGTGGGCGCGACTCTCAGAGCTTACGGCTGAGCACGAGATGCGTTTCACGGAGTACGAAGCGGGCCTGTGGGGCGTTGGCCTGAAGCCGGGCTTCGCCATCGGACAGCGCGCGCTGCTGGTGCGAACAGGGGCCGGCAACGTGCTGTGGGACTGCGTGCCTGTGCTAACGGGGGAGGGTTACCGCCGCATCGAAGAGCTCGGCGGAGTGAGTGCCATAGCTGTTTCGCACCCGCACTTCTACACCGGGCTGGCGCTCTACGCGGAAGCCTTCGGCGCCGACGTTCACCTGCACGTGGCCGACAGGCAGCACGTCACGCATCCGCATCGGCGCGTGAACTTCTGGGAAGGGGAGACGCTCGAGCCCGTGGCCGGCGTTACCCTCATCCGAGCCGGCGGGCACTTCGCCGGCGGCACGGTCCTCCACTGGACAGCTGGGGCTGACGGCGCAGGGGCGCTACTGACGGGTGACATCATCGGGGTAGTGCCGGACAGGCGCTACGTGTCGTTCATGTACTCGTTCCCGAACTACCTCCCCTTACCGCCGCGCGAGGTGGAGAGGGTCGGCGCCGCAGTAGAGCCCTTCGAGTTCGACCGCATCTACGGCGGCTGGGAAGGCAACGTCATCGCCTCGGACGCCAAGGCCGCGGTGCGGCGCTCGGTCGTGCGTTACCGCCAAGCTGTGGAAGGTCGACTGGACGGCGCGGTTCTGCCGTGGCCGGACCCGCCAGTCAGCTGAGGTCACGGGCCCGCCAGGCTACTGGTCGGGAACGCTGGACCACGCGGGTGCATCTAAAGGAGTAGAGCGAGCTGTAACGGAGCAGATGGGCTCCGCCGCAAGGTCACTCCCTACTCCCTGGACGACCTAGGAGGTCGTGATGTTCACCCTTACGGCTCAGGAACTTCCGTACTACCGGCGCCTGGTACTCAAGGCAGCCGCGTTCGTGCTGCTCGGCCTCACTCTCCTCGCCACCCTCGCTAACGCGCAGCACACCGACCACGCCCCGCAAGATCCGGTGGTAAGCAGCCCCACCGCCCTCGCTCTCAACAACGCCATGCGCGACCTCTGGGCGCAGCACATGGAGTGGACGTACGCCGCCGTAACAGCGTTCGCAACTGACTCTCCCGCTTTCGAAGCCACCGCCGCCAGGCTCATGCAGAACCAAGCCGACATAGGTGACGCCATCAGGCCGTACTACGGCGACGCCGCTGGCGACGCGCTTACCAAGCTGCTACAGGAACACATAGCCGCGGCTGTTGAGGTGGTGCGCGCCGCCAAGGCGGGCGACACGGTAGCCACCGACCTAGGGATACTCGTGGCTTACGCCAACGCGCAGGACATAGCTGACTTCCTTGCCGGCGCCAACTCCAACTGGCCGCAGGCAACGGTGCGCGAGATGTTGAAAGGCCACATCGACACCACCTTGGTGTACGCCACCGCGCTGCTTGAGGGCCGCTACGCCGAAGGCATAGCTGCGTACGGCGAAGCAGAGGCGCACATGATGATGCTGGCCGACGACCTCACTTACGGCCTGATCGCTGCGTTCCCCGAGAGGTTCTAACGCGCATGCCCGGCGCTATCATCGAACGGGAGGAGCGGGCCATGCGCAGTCATCTGATGGTGCAGGCGACACCGCCGGCCCACACGGCCGAGTCGGAGCTAGTCTCCCGCGCTGCTCGCGGCGACGAGGTCGCGTTCGAGGTGCTCATGCGGCGCCATAACCAGGCCCTCTTCCGCACCGCCCGCAGCATCCTGCGTAGCGACGTGGAGGCCGAAGAGGCGGTGCAGGACGCGCTGCCCGAGGCGTTCCGCACCGTGTTCATGCTGAACGCCGTGGAAGGGCTGACCCCATCAGACATCTCGGAAGTGCTCGACATACCTGTCAGCACCGTGCGCACCCGCGCCTACCGCGCGCGGCAACTGCTGCGGGCGGGTTTGATGGGCCAGGTGGAGTCTGACCTAAGCAGCGCCTTCTCTTTCGACGGTGCGAGGTGTGACCGCATCGTGGCGAGCGTGCTCGCTCGCTGCCGCGCCAGCCAGCACTGAGACCGCGTGCGAACGCGTAAGGGCTCTTCCGAGGCGACCGCTCCGGCGGTAACTAGCCGGCTCAGCTCGTTACTCGAACACGTACGCGATAGCCTCGGCGGCCTGTTCTAGCGTCTCGACCGTGAAGGCGGCCATGGCGTCCAGCTCCTTCAGCGCGTGCACGTGATCCGCTGAGCGCACCAGTAGCAGTGGGATACCCGCCGCCACCGACGCCCCTGCGTCAGCGGCGGTGTTCCACTGCTTGTACTTGTCGCCGAAGTACGCCACCGTCATGTCGGCGCGGCGCATGAGCACGCGCGTGCGCAGGCTGTTCACGCCCGCACCGACCAGGTCGCGGAAGCGCGGCGTGGGCTGTTGCCCCAGGATGTCCTCGCCCACGGAGTCGGAGCGGTCGTGCTCCTCCTGTGGGCCCACGAAGTTCACCTTCACGCCGCGTTGCTGCACTAGCTCTCTGAGTCGCTGACGCCAGTCGCTATGGACCTCGCCGGCTAGGTAGATGGTGAGGGGTTCCATGGTTGCCTCCTAATGAACGGGGAAAGGTGCCCGGACCCGACCCGGTAGAGTTTCGGTATGGCACAACACTCGTTCGTACCGGAAGGGTTCGAGCCACCAACGTCGTTGGTGACGGACCGGTTCAAGCTCGAACCGCTAGGCCCCCAGCATAACCGTGCTGATCTGGCGGCCTGGACCTCGAGCGTCGATCACCTCCGCGCCACGCCGGGCTTCCCGAACGGCGACTGGCCGCCCCACGAAGGCATGAGCGAAGCGGAGAACTTGCAAGACCTCACGCTCCACGCCGCAGACTTCGAAGCGCGTAGGGGCTTCACCTTCACCGTCTTGGACCCAAAGAACGACGACGTGATCGGCTGTGTGTACCTGTACCCACCACGAACGCCCGAACATGAGGTGTCGGTGCGCTCATGGGTGCGCGCCGACAAAGCCGAACTCGACGTCCCGCTAGCCGACGCCGTGGCCGCCTGGCTCGAAGCTGACTGGCCGTGGCAGCGAGTTCTCCGGCACGGGCGGCGATGGTGAAGGCATGAGGGACGGCATGAAAGTCTTCGGCCAGCACGACGACCAGACGCTCGGGCAGCTAGAGGACGTTGCTTCCCGCGCCGTGCGGGTGGCTCTCATGGCCGACGGCCACCTCGGTTACATCATGCCCATCGGCGGGGTGGCCGCCTACCACCGCCAGGTGAGCGTGGCCGGCGTGGGGTTCGACATCGCCTGCGGGAACGCCGCAATCCTCACGGACCTCACGTTGTCTTCCGGGCTCGACCTCGAGGCGTTGGCCGATGAGATTTGGGCTTCGTTCGCGTTCGGCGTCGGGGGCGAGAACGGTGCGCCGGACGCGCCCACCGAGCACCCGCTGTTCCGCGCTGAGGCGTGGGAGCTGGTGCCGCGCGAGCACCGCGACGCACTGCGCGAGAAGGCGCGCCGCCAACTAGGCACCATCGGTTCAGGCAACCACTACA
>CAZFFG010000031.1:0-20243 GCA_964518275.1 uncultured bacterium
CCATCGTGCAGTGGCTGGCCGACGAGTTCCAGAAGGAGTACAACGTCGACCTGCGGAAGGACAAGCAGGCCCTGCAGCGCCTGCTGGAGGCCGCCGAGAAGGCCAAGATCGAGCTCTCCGGACTGCCCGAGACCACCATCAGCCTGCCGTTCATCGCCATGGACCCAGGCTCCAACGCGCCCCTCTACCTCGAGACGAAGCTCACGCGCGCCAAGTTCGAGGAGCTCGTGGCGCCGCTCCTGGAGCGCGTGCGCGGCCCGCTCGAGCAGGCCCTCAAGGACGCCAAGATGAGCGCGTCCGACATCGACGAGATCATCCTCGTGGGGGGCTCCACGCGCGTGCCCGCCGTGAAGAACATCGTGAAGGAGATCCTCGGCAAGGAGCCCAACCAGTCGGTCAACCCCGACGAGGTGGTGGCCCTCGGCGCCGCCGTGCAGGCGGGCGTGCTCACCGGCACCGTCGACGACATCGTGCTCCTCGACGTGACCCCCCTCAGCCTCGGCGTCGAGACCAAGGGCGGCGTCTTCACCAAGCTGATCGACCGCAACACCACCGTGCCCGTGCGCAAGTCCGAGACCTTCAGCACCGCGGCTCACAACCAGACGGGCGTCGAGGTAGTCGTCCTGCAAGGCGAGCGCTCCATGGCCGCCCAGAACAAGCTGCTCGGGCGCTTCCAGCTCGACGGCATACCCCCGATGCCCGCCGGCATGCCGCAAGTGGAGATCACCTACGACCTCGACGCCAACGGCATCCTGCACGTGACCGCTAAGGAGAAGTCCACCGGCAAGGAAGCCAGCATCACCATCCAGAACACCACCACCCTCAGCGAGGAAGAAGTGGAGAAGATGGTGAAGGACGCCCAGGCGCACGCCGAGGAGGACCGCACCCTGCGCGAACTGGCCGAGGCCAAGAACCAGCTGGACGGTGTGCGGCTCCAGGCGCAGAAGGCCCTCGACGACGCCGAAGGCGCCACCGACGAGCAGAAGAGCGACCTCCAGGCCGCTATAGCCGCCGCTCAGACGGCGCTCGACAGCGAGACCGACAGGGAGAAGCTCGAGGCCGCCGGCAGGGAGCTGGCTGAGAAGCTCCAGCTCTTCCAGGTGAACACCCAGCCGCAGGCCGGGCAGGACGAGAGCGCCGCCGCCAGCGACCAGAGCGCCGATGACGACGTCATCGACGCGGACTTCAAGCCGGCCGGCTGAGCTGAAGGTCGCCATGAACCCGAACGACGACAGCAAGGTTGGTGAGGTGCCTCTGCACGAGGCCCCCATAGAAGAGGAGGGCGCCACCCAGGACCAGCCGGACCTGGGGCGCCCGAACCCGGCAGAAGACGAGCACGCGGCCCAAGGCAGCGAGACAGAGGTGGACATCCTACGCGCCGAACTACGTAACGCCGCCCAGCAGCGCGAGCAGCTCGAGGGCGAACTGCGAGAAGCCGAGGACCGCTACCTGCGTTCCCGCGCCGAGCTCGACACCATGCGGCGGCGCCTGCAGGGTGAAGCAGAGGTGGCGCGCCACGAGGGCGTGGCCAGCGCGCTGGCGCCAGCCCTCGCCGTCTTCGACGACTTGGAGCGCGCTCTGGTGGCGGCCGACCGAGCGGACGACCCCAGCAGCATCGTTCCCGGTGTGCGCGCTGTGCGCGACGGACTGCTGCGCAACCTAGCCGCGCTAGACGTGAAGATCGTGGGCGCGCCCGGCGAGAAGTTCGATCCCGAGCTGCACGAGGCCCTCACGCAGGTGCCGCTCGGCCCTGGCGCCGAGCCCGGCACCATCGCGCAAGTGTTCGAGGCAGGCTTCGTGAAGGGCGACGTGCTAGTACGCGCGGCCCGCGTAACGGTCTACGCCGACGAAGGTTGAGTGACCAGTGCCCCGCTCGCTCCGCCTCCCTGTGGGGTGGAGGAGCGAGCCTGGGTCACGCGAAGGTGAGGTGAGAAGTGGCGAACTACAAGGACTACTACCAGACGCTCGGCGTGTCGAAAGACGCGAGCACCGAGGAGATCAGGCGCGCGTTCCGTAAGCTCGCCGCCAAACACCACCCTGACCGCAACCCCGACGACCCCGGTGCCGAGGAACGCTTCAAGGAGATCAACGAGGCCTACACCGTCCTCTCCGACGAGGAGAAGCGCCGGGTCTACGACCAGTACGGCACCACCGGCAGCGTGCCGCCCTTCCAGCCGGGAGCGGGCGGCTTCCGCACGGTGTCGGCCGAAGAGTTCGGCGGCGACTTCTCCGACTTCTTCCAGAGCCTCTTCGGCTTCGGGGGTATGCGTGGCGGCGGCTTCCCCACCGACTTCGGTGGCGCTGGCAGCCAGGCCTACACCTCGCAGCGGGTGGTCTCCCGCCCGCCGAGCGCAGAAGCGCGCCTCGACGTCGGGCTGCTCGACGCCTTCCGGGGCGGGCCTGCCAGCATCCGGGTAGGCGACAAGTCGCTCGAGGTCACTCTGCCCGCCGGCGTTAGGGACGGGGCCAAGCTGAGGCTCAAGGGTCAGGCGCCCAGTGGCGGGGACCTCATCCTGCAGGTACGGCACCTGCCCCACCCCACCTTCAGGCTCGACAAGGACGACGTGCGCGTCACCGTGCGGGCCCCGGCGCCGCTGGCGGCTCTCGGCGGCAGCCTGCGGGTCCCGACCCTCGAGGGCGACGTGGAGATGACGCTACCGGCCGGAAGCTCCGGCGGGCGCGTGCTGCGCCTGCGCGGGCGCGGCTGGCCCCGCGCCGACGGCTCCAGGGGCGACGAGCTAGCCGAGGTGCGCCTCACCGTGCCAGAGTCGCTCACCGAACGCCAGACGGAGCTCTACCGAGAACTGCTCGAGCTCGAACGCGCCAGCTGAGGCGGCCCGCTGAGCGCGCTGCAGGTGGTAGCGTTCGTGCATGAACTCACCCGTTAGAAGACGTTCGCGCCTCCTCGCGCTACTGCTCGCGGCGCTGCTGCTTGGCCCCCTCGCCGCCGCCCAGGAACAGGCCACCGAAACGCCGCCCGCCGAGGCCGGGGCGCCGCAGGCTGCCGACGACCCAGTGGTGCTGCAGGTGGGCACCACCGTCGAGCGCGCCAGCGACATCGAGTGGCGCTTCGAGGTGGCCATCCGCAACATTGTGGCGCAACAGGGCATGCCCTACAGCCCCGAGGTCGCCATGCAACTGCGCGGCCTGCTACCCACCTACCTTGAGCAGCGTGCGCAGGAGGTGGCCCTCGTAGTGGAGGCCCGCCGCCGCGGCATCACGCCCGACGAAGAGCAGATCGCCGCGGACCTAGCGGCCATCCGCCAGGGCGTGGAGTCCGAAGACGACTACCTCGCCCTCATCGGCAGCGCTGGCTTCAGCAGCGAGGAGCAGATCCGCGGCATGCTCGTGGAGGCCGACATCGTCAACCAGCTCGTGTCGCAACTGCGCGCCGAGGCCAGCGAGAACGTCACCGAGGGCGCCCTTCGCACCCGCTACCTCGCTGACCGCGCTTCGTTCAGCCAGCCCGAATCGTTCTGCGCTCGCCACATCCTCGTCAGCGAAGAGGAGCTAGCCGCGGAGCTCGTAACACGCGCCGGTGGGGGAGAAGAGTTCGCCGACCTCGCCGCCGAGTACGGCACCGACGGCACCCGCACCCGCGGTGGCGACCTCGGCTGCTTCGGCCGTGGCGCCATGGTGGCCGACTTCGAGGCCGCCGTCGTGGCCGCGGAGATAGGCGTGCCCACGGGGCCGGTAGCCACCCAGTTCGGCTTCCACGCCCTGCTCGTCTACGACTACACGCCGGCACGCGTGGCACCCTTCGACGAGGTGCGCGATGAGGTCCACGACTACGTGGTGGGACTCACCACCGAGGCTGCCATCGACGGCATCATCGAGGGCTCCGGCGCCCGCGTTTACCCCGAGCGGCTGGCGGCCACGCCGCCCACGCAGCCCTAAGCGCCGCGCGTTAAGGGGCGAGACGCCGGCTGCGCCAGCCTGCCCCCTCCCACACGTACTCGAACCGGTCGTGTAACCGGTCGCCTCGCCCCTGCCAGAACTCCAGCCTGGTGGGGGCGAGCACGTAACCGCCCCAGTACGGTGGCCGCGGCACCGCCTGGCCCTCGAAGCGCTCGGCCGCCTCCGCCACGGTGCGCTCGAGCTCCTGCCGGTCGGTAACGGGCTCGCCCTGCCGGACACCCCACGTGCTCAGCTGCGAGCCGCGCGGCCGGCTGGCGAAGTACTCGTCCGACGCCCCCTCCGCCAGCTTCGTCACGGCGCCGTCGACCCGCACCTGGCGCTCCGAGTTAGGCCACCAGAACGCCAGCGACGCGCGTGGCACTGCCGCGAGGTCTCGCCCCTTGGCGCTCTCGTAGTTGGTGAAGAACACGAAACCGGCCTCGGTGGCGTCCTTCAGCAGCACGAAACGCACCCGCGGCTGCCCGTCAGCGCCCACGGTGGCGAGCGCCATGGCGTTGGGTTCGGGCTCGCCGACGTCGATGGCGCGCTGCATCCACGTGTGGAAGAGCGTGAGCGGCTCCTCCGGTAGCTGCTCCTCGGTCAGTTCGTCGCGCAGGTAAGCTCGCCGCATCTGGTCGTAGTTCATATGCCCAGCGTGGCACGTTACTACGGCTGTTGGTGTGAACGGTGCGCACAGGTCGTGTGCCACGGGCACAGAAGCGGTTTGTAAGAAAGCCGTGAGAACCGCGGTCATATCTTGGCGCAAGCGCTGACCGCTTTGCAGCTTCCCCCCACGCTACCTGCTACGTCCTCCCCTCAGCGCACCCCCACGCCAACAGAAGCGTCGTCCGATCGGCCGAGCCCAACTGCACGCTCACGGCCGCCGCGGGCGCGCTACGCTCGGAGCCATGAGCACGGCTAACCTGCTGGCCACGGAAGCGAGCCTCTACCTAAGACAGCATGCTGACGACCCGGTGCACTGGCAGCCGTGGGGCGACGCGGCGTTCGAGCGGGCGCGGCGCGAGCACAAACCGCTGCTCCTCTCCATCGGTTACGCCTCCTGCCACTGGTGTCACGTGATGGCCCGCGAGTCGTTCCGCGACCCCGAGGTGGCCGCGTACCTCAACGAGAAGTTCGTGAGCGTGAAGGTCGACCGCGAAGAGCGGCCCGACGTGGACGCCGTTTACATGGCTGCGGTTCAGGCTCTCACAGGCCACGGCGGTTGGCCGCTCACGGTGGCGCTGACGCCTAGCGGGGAGCCGTTCTACGGCGGTACCTACTTCCCACCCGAGGACCGCCCTGGCATGCCGTCGTTCCGGCGCGTGCTGCGCGCCGTGGTGGAGGCGTGGGAGGGGCGCCGCCCGGAGGTGGAACGCTCGGCGCAGGAGCTCACTCAGGCGCTGCGCGGCATGGAGCGCGCGCCCACCACGGACGGAACAGCCAGCGCAGCCGCGCTAGCAGAGCAGGTGTACGAGCGGTTACGGACCCACGAGGACGTTCACAACGGCGGCTTCGGTGGCGCACCCAAGTTCCCGCCGCACGAGACGCTCAGGCTGCTGCTGACGCAGCGTTCCATCGGTGCAGACGCCGCGTCCACGCTCGGCATCGCCCTACGTGCGCTGCACGCCATGGCCGCGGGCGGCATCAGGGATCAGCTAGGGGGCGGGTTCGCTCGCTACTCCGTGGACGCCGCCTGGCACGTGCCCCACTTCGAGATGATGCTCTACGACAACGCCGCGATGTTGCGTAACTACGCCACCGCCTACGCCCTCACGGCCGACGTCGCACTACGCGACGTGGCCTACAGCGTGGTCTCGTGGCTCCTCCGCACGCTCGCGTTCGATCCGACTGGCAGCGGCACGCCGCTCGGGTACCGCTACGAGCCGTCCCGCCACGGCGGCGGGGATACCGCGCCCCTGCCGTTAGAGGTGGGCTTCTTCAACGCCCTCGACGCCGACCAGGCGGGCGCGGAGGGCGCCTACTACGTCTGGACGGAGGCCGAGCTCGTTAGCGCCGCCGGCGAGGACGGCGCCCTGGCGGCGGCACGCTACGGCGTTACCACGCCCGGGGCCTTCGAGGGCCGAAACGTGCTCCGGGTGGCCGCCAGCGTCGAAGAGCTGGCCGAACGCTTCGGGCTCGCGGCGGTCGACGTGGAGGCGCGCCTGGCGCGCGCGCAGCGGAGCCTGCATGCGGCCCGTGAGCAGCGCCCAAGACCAGCGGTGGACGACAAGGCCATGGCCTCCTGGAACGGTCTGGCCCTCGGCGCCCTCGCCACCGCTGGGCGCCTGCTGGCCGACGAGGAGCTGCTGGCGCTAGCCCGCGCGAACGCTCGCTACCTGCGGCAGCGCCACTGGCACGACGGTCGCTTGTGGCACGTGTGGCGGCGGGACCAGCGCAGCGTGGAGGGCCTGTTGGAGGACTACGCCTACGTGGGCCTCGGCCTCCTCGACCTCTACCGCGCCACCCTCGAGGCGGAGCACCTGGAGTGGGCGCTGGAGCTCGCGCACCAGGTTCAGGAGCGCTTCCACGATGAAGCGGGCGGCTACTTCAGCACCGCTACGAACATGCAGAAGCTCGTCGTGCGCCCCAAGGGGTTCATGGACGCCGCTACCCCCAGCGAGAACGCCGCCGCTGCCGAGCTCGTGTGGTGGGCGGCGCGTTACCAGGACGATGCGGAGCTTGCGCGCGCTGCTGCGGCGGCGTTGGCGGGCGTGGACGCCGCCATCCTGCAGGCTCCGCAGGCGTTCGCCTCCAGCTTGCGGGTGCGCCTCACCATCGAGGGGCCGCAGCGCGAGGTGGTACTAGCCGGAGAGCTGGGCAGCACCGACCTCGACGAGTTCCTGGCCAGATGGCGGCGCTACGACGACGGCTCGGCGCTAGTGCTCCTCCTAAGCTCAGCGGCTAGCTTCCCGGCGGAGCTCCCCCTGGCGGAAGGACGCGCCCCACACAGCCCGGGCAACGCTGGCGCCGCCGCACCGGCCACCGCCTACGTGTGCACGAACGGCGCCTGCCGGCTGCCCGATAACGACCCGGAGAGCTTCGAGCGCTCCCTCCAAGCAGCCGGTTTCCACTGTCGCCCAGGCATTGACAGCGGCACCGGGCAACGGTGATGCTGGCTGGGCTGTGGCGTCCGCCGCGGCGTGCGTAGCGAACCGTGGCCACCTCACCGGCTGGCGCGGCGCACGCGTGCTGCGATAGGAACGCCGATCGGAGGAACCCATGCATACCTTCATGCTCGACCTTCACAACCTGCTGAGGTGGGTCGTACTACTGGTGGCCCTGGCCGCCATCGTCATGGCTTGGGCCGGCGTGTTCTCGCGTTCGGCCTGGACGAAGCCCAACGCCGACGTGGGGCGCGTCTTCACCATCGCGTTCGACCTGCAGGTGCTGGTCGGCATCCTGCTGTACGTGTGGCTCAGCCCCATGGTCACGAACGCGCTCCGTAACGCCAGCATGTCCGACATCATGAGCAACTCCGAGCTGCGCTACTACGTGGTGGAGCACGGCCTCATAATGATAGTGGCGGCGGCCTTGGTGCACATCGGCGTGGCGCGCGGCCGCAAGACCAACACCACGCTGCAGCCGGCCATCTTCTACACCTTGGCCCTCGTGCTCGTGCTCTCCCGCATACCCTGGGACAGGGGGCTCCTGCCCGGTTTCTAAGCTCGGTGGTGCCTGACACCCCGAAGCCTTAGCCCGCCCTCTGGGCGGTCGTGCCCGCCTCGAGCCGCGGCCACGGCCGCCCGTATGATGCCGTGATGAACTGGCACCTCACAGTGGGGCCACCCGGCTCAGGGCGCACCACCCGCATGGTGGGGGTCGCGCAAGCCGCTAGCACCGCAGGTAAGCGCGTGTGGTGGGTGGGTTTGCCGGCGCAGCGCGCCTACGTCCTCCACCGGGTCACGGAGGGCGGCTTCACGGCGCTGGGGCTCGAGTACATGAGCGTCCAGCAGATGTTCTACCGGCTGCTGACCAGCGCCAACCGCATCCAACCCATGCTGGTAGGCAGCGCGGCCCTAGTGCGCGTGGCGGAGGCCATGCGGCGCGTGGCGGGGTCGTTCCCCAACCCCGGTGAGGCGAGCCTGTTCGCGCGCGCCATCGCCGAGGCCAAGCGTTTCGGCGTCACCGCCCCGGCCTACGCGGCGCTGGCCGCAGACGACGAGCAGCGGCGGCTGGCGGAGGTGTTCGCGGCCTACGAGGCGTTGAAGGGCGCGTGGGACTACGAGGACGTGCGCGCCGCCGCGACTCGCTTGGCTCGCGAGGGGGCCCTGGAGTGCGAGGCCGACGTCGTCATCGTGGACGGCCTGCGTGAGCTGCCGCCCGCCGACGTGGCGCTCTTCCAAGCGCTAGCCGAGCAGGTGGAGGTGCACGTGAACCTCGACCTGGCCCCACCCGGGCTGACCCCCACCCTGCAGCTGGAGGCGCAGTCGCCCGTAACGCTGCAGCGCCACGTGGCGGCCAACCCGGTGAGCGAGGCGCGTTTCGTCATGCGCAGCATCAAGCGCGATCTGGCGGAGGGCGGCTACGCACCGCTCGACCTGGCGGTGCTGGCTCCCGCAAGCCGTGCCCGCGCCCTCGTTGCGTTGGCAGACGAGTACGGCGTGCCTCTCATGGACGAGTCTCCGCTGGCGCTCGTCGAAACGCCGCTGGGCCGGCAGCTAGTTGATCTCCTGGAACTCGTCGATCACCCCACGCCCGCGCGGCTCATGGCGGTGCCCGAGCTGCGCCCGCTCGCCGCGGCGGCGTTGGAGCACAGGGTGGCGGGCGTGGCGGCGCTGCGCTCGCTGGCCTCGGAGCGAGGGCTCGCGGAGCCGTGGCAGCGCTGGCTCGACCGCTTGGAGGTCAGCGGCGACCCGGTGGAATGGGCGCGCGAGCTGCTGCGTCAGGTGCTGGCGAGCGAGGCGCCGTTACCCCGGGAGTTCGAGGAGGGCAGCCTCGAGAAGGCTCAGGAGGCCGCACGGCTGGGTACGGACGGTCCGGGCTTCCGCGCCTGGTGGGTGGCTTTGCTACAGGACAGCCGCCGTGCGCGGCGCGAGCCGGCGGGCGTGGCGCTCGTAACGGCCACTCTGGCCGCCGGCCGCCGCTGGCGCAAGGCGTACCTGCTGGGCGCCGTGGAGGGCGCCTTCGAGGGCGGCGAGAGCGAGGACTACTTCCTACCCGAGGAGCAGCGGGCCCAGGCGGCGGAAGCGTACCGCCTGCCGCTCCTCCCGCGCCGCTTCCAGGGCCGCGGTGAGGGGCTCGTCGACCACCTGCTGACCCGCGCCGATCAGATGGTGGTCACGGCGCCCCTCGCTGGGCAGGGGGGCCCGCTCGTACCCGACGTCGCGCTGGTTGGCAGCGATCCCACAGCGCTGCCAGTGCTGCCAGCGGGCAGCGAGCTGGAGCTCGAGCTTCAACCCGGTTACCGCGCCCACGTGGGGCCGGTGCCGTTAGGCAACCCAACGGCGGAACGGCTGAGGCGCTTCCGGCGCTGCTCGTTCCGGCTTTGGGCCGAGGACGCCTTGCAGCGCGGCCCTGAGTGGGAGGAGGGCCTGCCCGCTTGGCGGCGCCTGGTTGGCGACATGCTGGGCGCGCCCGGCAGCCGGCTCACACCGGCGCGGCTGGCCAGGCTCGGCTCGGAGTACCCGGAGGCCGCGAGGTGGCTCACGCTGCACGGGACGCTCCTGCAGGAGCTCACCTTCAACGTGAGGCTCTTCGGGGGCGAGGGCCGCGCCGCGGCTGTGCTGCACGCGGCTAAGCGAGAGCCGCTGGAGGCGCCAGCGCCAACGCGCTCGCCGGCCGCCGCGCGCCCTACTGGCGCTAGTCCCACCCAGCGCCAGCGCGTGCGGCTCTACCGTTTCGTGGCGCCCGGTTCGGTGACCGACGAGAAGGAGGCCCGCGACTACCTCAGGGAGCGCTGGACGGAGTACTACGCCGCTTACGGCCTACTCAACCAGCCTGGCCACGGCGTGGAACGCGTCGACGTGGTGGTGTGGCCCGTCTACGGCGACCCCGTCTCGGCCTACGGCGACGGTGTGGCGCGGGCGTTCGGGCTGGCAGCGCAACGCCGCGACTGGGTGAGCGAGGAGCTCCCGCGCTTCCTCGCGGGCGAGGTGTCACCGCGGCCCGGTTTCCACTGCCGCGACTGCCCAGTGTTCGACCTCTGCCGCGAGGGAGTGAGGCAGTGAACGGGCGCGCGAACGGTACGCCAGTAACGGTTCGGGTGGCGTCGGCGGGAACTGGCAAGACCACCAGCCTCGTGCTCAGGTACCTGCAGCTCGTGAACGACGGCGTGGCGCTGCGCCGGGTGGCGGGCGTGACCTTCACCCGCGCCGCGGCGGACGAGCTGCGCCAGCGTGTGGGCGAAGCGCTCACCGAGGTGCGCGCCAGCGGTGAGTACCTCGGAGGCCTGTTCCGCGCTGCGCCCGGGAGCGAGGAGCGCTTCCGGGTCGCGGGTCACGAGCTCGAGGGCGCGCTGCTCACCACCATCCACGGGTTCATGATCGCGGGATTGCGCCTCAACGCCCCGCGCATGGGGCTCGATCCCGGTTTCGCCATCCTCGCTGAGTGGGAGGCGCAAGCGCTCTTCGAGGTGGAGCTGGCCAGCCTGCTGCTACTGGCGGAGGAGCCCGGTCACGGCCTTCATCACGCCGCCGCTTTCCTCGGCAGCGAGGCCGTGCCCAAGGCGGTGAAGCTCTTCCAGAAGCGGTCGCTGGCGGAGCGTTTCACGTTCGGGGCCGATCCCGAGTCGGCGGCCCTCTCGCAGCTCTACCGCGCCGCCCTCGCCGCCTTCGACGCCCGCATGGGGGCCGCCAGCCTCGCCCCGAGCGAGGTGGAGCGGCGCGCGCTACAG
Source organism: uncultured bacterium (assembly GCA_964518275.1). Lineage (GTDB taxonomy): Bacteria > Deinococcota > Deinococci > Deinococcales > Trueperaceae > JAAYYF01. The sequence continues at coordinate 10,730 of CAZFFG010000031.1, forward strand.
ATGTTGGCGGTGCCAGCCGCCCGGCAGCGGCTGGCGGCGCGCTACCCGCGCGTGCTGGTGGACGAGTACCAGGACGTCAACCCGTTGCAGGGCCGCTTCTTCGAGAAGCTGGGACAGGTAGGCGTGAGCCTCGAGCTGGTGGGCGACCCGAAGCAGTCCATCTACGGCTTCCGAAACGCTGACGTGAGCGTGTTCCGACGCGCCATGGAGCGCGCCGCTGAGGGCGGCGGGGTGCTTCCCCCGCTGAGCGAGAGCCGCCGGCACTCGCGCGCCGTGCTGGGCTTCCTGAACCGTCTCACGGATCACCTGGCTGAGGGCGGCAAGGGCTTCCAACCTAGCGAGGCGCCTGCGGTGGCGGCGGCTGGCGCTCAGGCCGAGGCGCTTGGCAGCGTTGAGCTGCACGTGGTGAGCGACGAGCGCTCCCTACCCGAGCTGCGGCAGCGCGAGGCGGAGCTCCTCGGCGAGCGCCTCAAAGCGCAGCACGAGGCCGGTACGCCCTACGACCACATGGCGGTGCTCGCCCGCACGTACACCGGCCTGGCACTCGTGCAGCGCGTCCTAACGGCGCAGGGGGTACCCAACGTTCTTGGGCAGGGGCGGGGCTACTACGAGCGCACCGAGGTCCGCGACGCCTTCCACGCCCTCTCCGTGGGCGTTGACCCGGCTGGGCCGAGCTTGGCGCCCTTCTTGCGAGGGCCCTTCGCGGCGCTGGAGCTGGCTGAGGTGGCCGAGGTGCTGCGGCGACCGGAGGCGGAGCGCGTAGCGTACGTAGAGGAGCGCTTCCCGGGGGTAGCTGAACGCATGCGGTGGCTCGCTAGTGTGGCGGCGGCACCGCCGCTCGAGGCCATGAAGCGGCTCGTGCGCGAGCGCGCCAGTGGCGGGCGCAGCTTCCTGGAGATGCTGGGCAGACGCGAGCGCGAGAACGTGGACGCCCTGCTGTTCGAGGTTGCCGACCACCCGCCCGCCGACCTCACGCTGCTCCTCGACCGTCTGCAACTGCTCGCGCGGCAGGGCGACGCCGGCGACGTGCCGCAGGTGGGTTCCGGCGTTCGGCTGCTCACAGTGCACGCCTCGAAGGGCCTCGAGTTCCCCGTGACCGCCGTGTTCGACGCGGGCGGCTGGCCTAACGACCGCGTGGAGCCCGTGCTGGTCGACCCCGCCTCGGGCACGGTCAGCCTCATGGGCGAGCCTGGCTTCCGGGAGGCGGCCGCCGCTGCCCGGCGGCGCCGTCGCGAGGAGAGCTTCCGGCTGCTTTACGTGGCCGTGAGCCGTGCCCGCGACCACCTCGTGATCACCGGCTCGGAGGGTTACGGCCGGGCCGTGGGATGGTTGGCGGAGCTCACGCGGTTGGGTCTAGTGGGGGAGCGCGCGCTGGAAGGCGTGAGCCTGCAGCGTCACCCGTACCAGGAGCCGGCGCCTGCTCCCCGACTGGTGCGGAGCCCAGCCGCTCCGCTCGTGGCCGCCCCGTACACCGCGCAGCGCTTGAGCGGTAGCCCCCTGCCGCCCGTCTCCAGCCCGAGCCGGCTGAGCGCGGCGGACGAGCCCCTACCGGCGGCACTGCTCGCTAGCGCCGAGCGCGAGATCGAGCGGGGCCGCGTGGGCTGGGGCAGAGCGCGCGGCACCCTCGTGCACTACGCCATCGGCCAGGACTGGTCGCCAGACGACGCGGCAACGCTATCGACGCTGCGGTCGCAGGAGGTGCTGTTCCCGTTCAGCGCGCAGCAGCGTGAGGAGCTATTGGGCGAGGTGGTGGCGCTGCTGGGCGACTACCAGGCGCTACTGGGCACCGCCCTTCCGCCGCTCAACGCCCGCAGCGTGGACCGGGCCGAGCTCCCGCTAGTGGTGAGGCGTGGGGAGCTCGTGTGGGAGGGCATCGTGGACCGCCTCTACCAGGTTGACGGGGAGTGGTTGGTAGACGACTACAAGACCGACGTGCAGGTGGTGCCGGAGCGCTACTTCGTGCAGCTCGGCCTCTACCTGGAGGCGTTGGAGGGTGCGCTGGGCACACGCCCGCGCGGGCGCTTGGTGTTCCTGAAGGGCAGGCAGGTGGTGGAGCCCGAGCGAGCGGAGCTAGAGCGGGCCGTCAGTGAGGCGCTTCGGTTGGGCCAGGCGCTTGGCGACTGAACACGTACTGGTGGGCGTTGCCCACCTTCCCCACCCGCTCCGCCAGCTCCAGCGCCACGAGGCAGTAGGCCGCTTGCTGTGCTAGGCGTCGCGGCCAGCGGCTCGCGGCCGCCACGTCGGCGGTGGTGAAGGGCTCCGGCAGCCCGGTCGGCAACAGGGTCAGCAGCTGCTGAGGCTGCGTGAAGAGGCGGCGTTCCGTCACGCTCACCAGCCGACGGCCCGTGACCACCCAGCCGCGCCGCCGCCACGCCTTGCCCGGCACGTGCCGGCGGTGTTCTTCCTCTTCGATGAGCGCCAGTTCAAGCTCGAGGTTCGGGTGCGCGAACAGCTCGGGGCCGTAGACCAGCTCCGCGAAGATGTGAGCGGGCAGCCCGGCACGTGGGGAGCGGCGGCGCTCTACCCGGCCGTCGTCGTGGTGCTTCACCAGCCAGCGACGAGTCGCCACGGGCAGCACCACGCGCACCCGGTGCTCGGGTAGCAGCGCCGCGAGCTTGCTGCGCATGGCGCCGAAGTGGCGCGTCTGCACCTCGATGAGCAGGTCGTCGCTTAGGGCGTCGATGACGTAACCGTCTACAGCGACCTCGAAGCGGCTACCAGGCGGGGCTGAGAGGCGTTTGAGGGCGGCGTGTAGGTCGGACTCGTTGAGGGAACCGATGACGCTCACGGGCCGCGCCTCCCTCCCGCAGCCACGCGGCCTAGAGTGACTGGGCTTGAGCCTAGTTGCGGGCCACCCTGCTGGGGCAGCTGGGGCATGCTCGAGGCATGGAACCAACCTCTCCACGCACCACCATCGCGGGGGTCGAAGGGGTACTCGTTGGGGCCGATGCGGCTGGGGACTGTTGGGAGCTTCGCATGAGCCCTGAGCGGCTGGCGCAGTTCCTCGCGCGCTGCGGTGCGGGCCAGGCCGTCACGGTCAGCACCCCTAACGGGGAGCACCTCGCCTACGCCAGGCGCTGGAGCGTCACGCCCGCAGGTGCCGAGCTGCTGGTACGCGTCACGCTGGAGAGGAGCGCCTCGGCCTGAGCTAAATGGCGCAGCCACGGGTCCATCCGCTGGCACGCTGCGGCCCACACCCCTCACGCTGGCCGCCTGGCGTACACGAGGGCGGCCGCCTCGCCCACCACGCGGGCGCCGAGGTTGTCGCTATGGAAGCGTTCGTCCGGGCAGCCGCTGGTCATCACAGCTAGTACCACCAGCGGCTCACCCGTGGCTGGCTCCAGCACACCGGCGTCGTTGCGCACACCGCGGAGCGAGCCGCTCTTCGACGCTATGTTCAGCCGCCCGGCGCCCAGCTCCACGCTGTACGGGTCGTAATCGAGCGCGCGGCCCAGTTCGCCGTACTGTTGCCGGCGGTAGATCTGCTGGCAGAGCGTGGTGAGGTGAGGTGGTAGGAGCTCGCCCAGCCAGAGCTTCCCGAAGTAGTCCGCCAGGTCGGCCGGCGTTGTCACCGACAACGAGCGGGGAGCACTGCCAGGCGCCCCGGCCTGCTGGAGCTTCCCGCTTAGAGCGGTGCCCGTCCAGCCGTGGTTGGCCGTCACGCGGTTGACCTCCGCCACGCCCAGCAGGTCGATCAGTAGGTTGGTGGCCGTGTTGTCGCTAACCACGATCATGAGCGTGGCTAGGTCGAGGAGGGTGTAGGCCCGCCCGGGTGAGAGCACCTTCAGAACGCCCGTGCCAGGCACCTGATCGGACGCGCGCAGCTCGATCTCTGTGGTCAGGGCGTGCCGGCCGGCCGCCACCCCTTCCATTAGGGCCTGCAGCACGAACACCTTGATGGTGCTAGCGGCGGGGAAGGGCTCGTGGGCGCGCCGTGCCACGAACTTGGTAGCGCGGCCTCCCTCTAGGGTGGCCGCCGTCACGCCTAGCCTGGCGGGGTTGCTGGCCGCCGTGGTGGCGTCGCCCAGGCGTAGCTCGAGCTCGGCCAACGTTTCCCGTAGGTCAGTGATGGCGTTAAGAGGGCGCTCGGCGTGTGGCTGGCGGTCGGGCGTGGGCACGAACCCACTCTTGCACGGCAACGCTCCCGGGTGTCTTGCCAGACGGCATGGGGAAGCCCTAAACTTCGTTCGACTCACGGCGTAGGCGGTCACGTCACGCCAGTGAGCGCGCGGGCAGTCTTAGCGGGCGCACGCGCAAGTTTCGATGGCGCCCGTGCTCAGACGGCCGGGCCGGTAGGGATGGAAATGGCGACAGGCAAGGTCAAGTGGTTCAGCGGCGAGAAGGGCTTCGGCTTCATCGCGCAAGATGACGGAGGCGCCGACGTCTTCGTTCACTTCTCGGCCATCCGGGCCGACGGCTTCCGTACGCTGAACGAAGGCGACGAGGTGTCCTTCGACGTGGAGCAGGGGCCCAAGGGCCCGCAGGCTCAGAACGTCATGGTCACGCGCTCGGCGGCGCCTGCCAGCGCCCCGTCACGCCCGTCCTACGGCGACCGCGGTGGTCACGACCGGGACCGTTCGGCCGGCAACCCGGGTGCCAACAGGTTCGCCAACGATCGAGGCAGGGGCCGCGGCGACCGCGATCTCGGTTTCGACCGGCCCGACGGCGGCCGTGGTGACCGCTCGCTCGGCCCCGACGGCCGGCGCAAAGGAGACAGGCGCGGCGGTGGCCGCCGCGAGCGCTACTGAAGGTCTCACGCTAACCCCACACGCATCCAACGGAAGGCGGGCCCGGTGTTAGCCGGGCCCGCCCTCGCTGTTCGCTAGCTGCGGAAGCTACTGGGTCACGCAGCCAGTTCAGGAAACCGTGCTCGGTCGACTTCCCGCTGCTTGCGAGGAGTCGTCGAAGCCTCCCTTAGGCGCCCCCAGCATCGGGAGGACCCAGCGGTCGAGGCCGTAGTAGCCGGCCACTCGCCACGCCAGCACCAGCCAGGTGGCCAGTACGAAGAGGAGCGGGTTGGTGGACAGCGTGCCCGCGAACATGAACGCCACGTTCATCAGGCCGCCGAAGAAGGCTGCCGCCCCGGTGAGGAGACCGACGATGAGCGCGATGCCGATGATGACCTCGCCGAAGGCCACCAGGTACGACATGAGCGGCGCCATCGGCAGGAAGATGTGCTCGATGATCCAGGCGTACCAGGCCGTCACGGTCGGGCTGTCGCCCGAGGCGCGCCCGATGGCGCCCCGCAGGTAGCCGCCCACGGCGGTGCCGGCGTCGGCGCCGACCCAGGCCGGGTTGGTGACCTTGCCCCAACCAGCGGTCAGCCAGGCCCACCCGAGGTACACACGTACGATGAGGTAGATCGGTGCCATCCACTTGGAGGCGAACAAGAACTTGGTGATCTGAGGTTCCGGGTAATAAACGGTGCTGCGTTCCATGCTCCACAACCCCTTTCGAGTGTCAGTATCGGCTTATCTGCGTTCTCGCGGAAGGGATATTTTGCCCAGTACCTATGTCCTGAACGGGTGGCAGCGGTAGCACCCGCTGGCGGCACCGCGAAGACCTAACGGTGCCGCCTAGCGCGCGCGTTCAGCCGTCTAACGCCTGCGTTACGAGCGCCTGTACGAGCTTGGGGTCGGCCCGCCCGCCCGTGGCGCGCATGACCTGTCCCACGAAGAACCCCTTGAGGCCGACCTTGCCGCCCCGGTAGGCTGCCAGTTCGTCGGGATGGGCCGCCAGGGCGGCGCTGACAGCTGCCTGAACCGCGCCCTCGTCGCTGAGGCGCTCCAGGCCCCGCTCCGCCACTAGCGCCCGCGGGTCCGCGCCGGCGACGAGCTCGGGTAGCAGGTCCTTAGCGACCCGCGTGGTGATGGTGCCGCCGTCCACCAACGCGATGAGGTCGGCGAGCCGCGGCGCGCTGAGCGCGAAGCCGTCCTGACCCACGTGGCCCGCTAGGTCGTTCACCACCCAGTTGGCAGCGCTGCGCGCGTCGGCGCCAGCTGCGACGGTGGCCGTGTAGAACTCGTCGAGGGCTGGCCGAGAAGCCAGCAGCGCGGCGTCGGCGGCCGGCAGGCCGTGCTCGCTCGTTAGTTCCTCGAAGCGTTCTCGCTCGGCGGCGCTGAGCTGCTCCTCTACAGCGGGCTCGCTCGCCGTGTCGGCAGCCGCCGGTGGCTCTTGAACGGCCCTCGCGGCGGCAGCCTGAACCTCCTCGCGGCCGGCGGCCGGCGCCTGTTCGGGAGCGCTCCGCCGCGCCCAGGCGTCCTTCAGGCCCGCGATGCGGTTGAAGACGAGCGGAGTGCCTTGGCCGGCGCTGGACTCGAGAGCGAGCGGTCCGCGGCCGTCGACCGGATCGCGCCAGAAGTAGCCGAGTCGCTCGAACTGGTAGCGGGTGTCCGGGTCGTCCTGCGCTACGCTGGGTTCTATCAGGCCCTGCACCTCTCGCAGGGCGTTCGGGTTCACGTGATCGAGCATGTCGCCTTCCGCGCTGTCGGGGTCGCGCACGGTGAACAACGGCTCGTACAAGCGCGCCGTGATGGGCAGGCCGGCGCTGGCCGACACCCAGTGCAGCGCCGCCCACACCTTCACCCCTTCGGGGTTCGAGCCCACGCTGTCGCGGAACGCGTGGCACTTGAGCTCCACCACGTTGCCGGCGTCGTCCGTAACGACCTCGTCGCAGCGGATGACGAAGGCGTGGCGTAGGCGCACCGCCCGGCCCGGCGCTAGGCGCTTGAAGCCGGCGGGCGGCTCCACCTCGAAGTCGGAGCGCTCGATGACCAGGTCGCGGGTGAGGGGCACGGTGCGGGTACCCTCGCCCGACACGTCCGCTGGCCAGTAGGGCGCCGTCACCTCGAGGTGCTCCCCCGGCGCTAGGTTCGTGAGCGTGACCTTCAAGGGCTCCAGCACGGCCATCACCCGCGGCGCACGGAGGTTGAGGTCGTCGCGGATGGCAGAGTCGAGCAGTGCCAGGTCGGTGCGGCTGTTGGCCTTGGCCACGCCCACGCGATTGGCGAACTCGCGGATGGCTTCTGGGGTGACGCCGCGGCGGCGCAGCGCGGAGATGGTGGGCATACGCGGGTCGTCCCAACCCGTGACCACGCCTTCGCGCACGAGCCTGAGGAGCTTGCGCTTGCTCACCACCGTGTAGTCGAGCTGCAGCCGCGCGAACTCGTACTGGTGCGGCTGCTCCTCGGCGGCGGGGACGAGGCGCTCCACCAACCAGTCGTAAACGGCGCGGTTGTTCTCGAACTCCAGCGTGCAGAGCGAGTGCGTGATGCCCTCGATGGCGTCCGACAAGGGGTGGGCGAAGTCGTACATGGGGTAGATGGGCCACTCGCTACCCGTGCGGTAATGCTCGGCGTCCACCACCCGGTAGAGGATGGGGTCGCGCATCTTCATGTTCGGGTGCGCCATGTCGATCTTGGCGCGCAGGACCACCTCACCAGGACCGAACTCGCCCTCGCGCATGCGGGCGAAGAGGTCGAGGTTCTCTTCCACGCTGCGCTCGCGGTAGGGGCTGTTCACGCCGGGCTCGGTTACCGTGCCGCGCATCTCGCGGATCTGCTCCTCCGTGGAGTGATCCACGTAGGCGTCGCCCATGCGGATGAGGCGCACGGCCATGTCGTAAAGCTGCCCGAAGTAGTCGGACGCGTGGCGCACGTCCTCCCACCTGAAGCCGAGCCACTCCACGTCCTTCTTGATGGCCTCTACGTACTCCGGGTCTTCCGTGAGGGGGTTGGTGTCGTCGAAGCGGAGGTAGGTGATACCGCCGTAATCCTGCGCCACCCCGAACGAGAGGCAGATGGCCTTAGCGTGCCCGATGTGCAGGTAGCCGTTGGGCTCGGGTGGGAAACGGGTGACGACCTGGTCGACCCGGCCCGCCGCCAGGTCGGCGTCGATGATGTCGGTGATGAAGTTCGGGTTCACCCGGCGTTCGCTCTCGCTAGGTACGCCAGGGATGGTGGTTGCCGGGGGCTTCACTGCGCTCGTTCTCCTCTACGGCCCCGGCGCGGTGAGGCACGCCGTGGGCGCGGCGCGGGGCGGTATCGAGTTTAGCGCACCCCTGCCCTCCCTTGGGGTGCGGGGTTGCTAGCGCAGGCTCACGAGCGTGAAGAAGAAGTAGGTGACGGGGATGGCCACCAGGGCGCTGTCGATACGGTCGAGCACGCCCCCGTGCCCCGGGAGGAACACGCCCGCGTCCTTCACCCCAGCCCAACGCTTGAGCAGCGACTCGAACAGGTCGCCCAACTGAGCGGCGCTGGAGACGAGGAGGCTGAACAACAGCGCGTCGTACACGTGCACGCGCAGGCCCGTGAGCCGCTCGAGCAGGAACAGTGCTACGAACACCACCACGGCGGCTAGTAGGAGCCCGCCGAGGGAGCCTTCCACGGTCTTGTTGGGGCTCAGTTTGGGCGCGAGCTTACGCTTGCCGAAGAGGTTGCCGAAGATGTACGCCCCCGCGTCGGTGGCCACCACCGCCAGCATGGGGAGCGTGAGGTACCAGAGACCCAGCACGCCGTCCGGGGTGTAGCGGAGGGTGATGATGAACCCGAACAGCCAAGGGATGTAGAGGTAACCGAAGAGCGTGAACACCACGGCGTTCAGCGAGTTGCGGTTGGGGTTGGCTATCTCCAGGCCCATCAGGTAGACCACGAAGAGGCCTATGAGCGCCTCGCGCCAGCTGACGCCCGCTATGAGCGGCTGCATGCCCGGGTAGGTGACCGGCAGGGAGGCCGGCAGTGTCAGCACTGCCGCCACGTACAGGCTGCGCCGCCTGATGGGGATGCCGCGCAGGTTCATCATGTACGCGTACTCGCGTAGCGCCACCAGTGTGAGCGCTATGTAAACGGGTGCGAGGAGCGGTAGCCCGGCCCACAACGTGACCATGGCCGCCGTTAGCGCCACGAGGGCCGACACTACCCGTTGGAGGTGCCGCCCCTTCTTGGGTGCTGCGCCGGTCTGGGGGACCTGCTCGGTCGCCCCGAGCCCGCTGGGCGGGCCGGGGTTCACACCGCCAGGATGTCAGTCTCTTTGGACTTGACCCGCTGGTCTATGCGCGCCACGAAGTCGTCCGTGAGCTTCTGGACGTCGGCTTCCGCGCGGCGCAGTTCGTCCTCGCTCATCTCGCCCTCTTTCTGCAGGGCCTTGAGGTCGGTAATGGCGTCGCGCCTGATGTTGCGCACGCCGACCTTGGACTCTTCCGCCATGTTGTGCGCTGTGCGGACCAGGTCGCGGCGGCGTTCGTCGTTCAGGGCCGGCACGGCTACGAAGATGCTATCGCCCTGGTTGTTGGGGTTGAAGCCCAGATCGGCTTCTTGGATGGCGCGCTCGATGTTGGCTGCGGCGCTCTTATCGAACGGTGTTATGAGTAGCGTGCGGGCGTCGGGGGTGGAGATGTTGGCTAGTTGGGGCAGGGGGGTGGTGGAGCCGTAGTACTCAACCATCACGCGCCCCAGGATGGCGGGGTTGGCGCGCCCGGTGCGCACGGTAGCCAGGTTCGTCTCGAGGGCGTCGAGCG
>CAZFFG010000032.1:0-19875 GCA_964518275.1 uncultured bacterium
CCTGGCCGGTCCGCTCCTGGATCAGGCGGCAGGCGCCGTAGAAGATGCGGCTGGCGAGGTTCTTCTTGCCGTCGCGCATCAGCTTGTTGATTAGCGCCGTGACGGTGGTGTCGGAGTACACCAGGTCGGGGTCTAGCGGGCGGATCTCAGCGCGTCTTCTGCGTCCCATGTTCGGTTACTTCCCTTTCGGCTTCTTGGTGCCGTACTTGGAACGGCCCTTGTTGCGCTGCACGTAACGGCCCACACCGACGCCCTGGGCGTCGAGCGCGCCACGCACGATGTGGTAACGAACGCCCGGCAAGTCCTTCACACGACCGCCGCGGATGAGGACCACGGAGTGCTCCTGAAGGTTGTGCTTCTCACCGGGGATGTAGGCGGTGACCTCCTGGCCACCGGAGAGGCGCACACGGGCGATCTTGCGTAGCGCCGAGTTGGGCTTCTTCGGCGTCTGGGTCTTGACGGCGGTGCAAACGCCACGGCGCTGGGGTGAGCCCTTGAGCGCCGGCGTCTTGCTCTTCTTGGCTACCTTCTGGCGCCCCTTGCGGAGCAGCTGGTTAACGGTTGGCAGAACGATCACTCCCTCTTTCTGATCTCGCGCCCACTCTTGGCGCGGCTTCTGGATGACTCGAGGCCACGAACGCGGACTAACGACTGGTTGGCGGTCTGACGTCGTTCGCGACCTGAAAGGCAGCACACGACAAACTGGCCCTGGACCCAGCGCTGCGGGCCGAGGGCGAATGAAACCTACCGAGTATAGCCAATGAAGTGGCGAGTGCGCAAGTACCGTCAGCACCGACCGAGCGAGCCACCGCCGAGCGGCCGTTCATGCGTCAGTGGCGCGCCGCCTAGCAGCCCTTCTTGCGTCACTTCCGCGCCGCCGAGCAGCGCTTCCCGCGTCACTCCCGCGCCGCCGCGCGGCTCAAGCGGTCGCGCACCGCCAGCCATTCGGGCCCGCTCGGCACGCGCTCCACGAGGATCACCTCCGGGGCGCCGGCGTCGAGCTCGCGCATGGCGGCGTACAGACCCCGACCGTACCCCTCAGGTTCGGCGGGCAGCTCGAGCCAGCGCCCGGCGAACCCGGCGGGCGGCCCTTGCATGGCCAACACGGCGGCACCCGAACCCACCCTTAGCGCCTCGGCGGCCAGGTCGGCAGCCTCAACGAGCCGCGTAGGCGACCGTGCTGCGTAGTGGCTGCTCAGGCTGCCGGGCACCCGAGGCGCTGGCGCAGAACCGGCAGCTGCACCCTCCTCGCCCGACCCTGCCAGCCGCTGGCGCAGGACGGCCTCGATGGCCGCCACGGGCACCCCACCTGGGCGCAGGAGCCTAGGCGCGCCTCCGCGCTGTAACGGCGTGAGGTCGAGGATGGTGGACTCGAGACCCACGTCAGCCGCCCCGCCATCGAGCACGAGCAGGTCTTCGGGGAACTCGGCGGCCACGTGCGCGGCGCTGGTGGGACTGATTCGCCCGAAGCGGTTGGCTGACGGCGCGGCCACCCCGTCGCCGTAAGCGCTCAGCAGGGCGCGCGCCACGGGGTGGGCGGGCACGCGTAGCGCCACCGTGGGCTGCCCGCCCGTCACGGCGTCGGGCACCTCGGCGGCGCGCGGCAGCACTAGCGTGAGCGGGCCGGGCCAGAACGCCGCCGCCAGGGCCTCGGCCTCAGGCGGAACCCAGGCCGCCCACTCCCCAAGGTGGGCGGCCGTTGGGAGGTGCACGATGAGCGGGTGAGCCCGCGGTCTCCCCTTCAGCGCGAACACCTGCGCAACCGCCGCTGGGACGCGCGCGGCGGCGCCGAGGCCGTAGACGGTCTCGGTTGGGAACGCCACCAGGCGCCCCTGAGCTAGTTCGGCGGCCGCGTCACGGACGGCGGCCTCGGTGGCTGGAACGACGCGGGCCATAGCTGGCGGAGCATACCTGGCCGCGCGTCAACGCTACAATGGCGCCATGTTCGGTATGTTCCGGCGTCAAGACCCACGTTTCCGCGAGGACGGCAACTTCGTACTGTGCCAGGTTCGTACCGACCGCAACGGCGAAGTGATCAAGGTGCGGTTGAGCAAAACGAGCGAGATGAGCCTCCAAGGCAACGGCTACTTCGTGCGCAAGTCCCTCGTTGGGCCGCGCACGCTCGACAGCGCGCTGCTCGAGGTCACCCTCACCCGCGCTCACAAGGTCACCAACGCCACGGTGGACGGCGGCACGCTCCTGCCCGTGCGGGAGTGGGAGGCATGAGGCCCCGACCGCTGATTCACCCGGTGGGAGCACGAGCCTGATGCGTCAGAACGTGGTGGTTACCGAATCGAAGCTAACGGTGGACGTCAAACCGTCACCCGTTCAGGAGCTCGCCTACGCCTTCTACCGCATGGCCGGACCCCCGAACTCCGCCATCAGCGCCGCCCTCCCGTGGCTGCGCCAGCTCGAATCCGACCCACCCGCCTGGTTCACGGAGGCGCGCGAGGCGTTCGCCGACGCCAGATGGACCCATTACGAGCCGCTGTTGATGGCCTCGGCACTGGGTTACGCCCTCGACGACTCTCCCGATCGGTTCCTCACCGACCTCTTCGGGCTGGCGCGCAACATGGTGCGCGACTTCGACCTCCTCAACATCGGTGGCCACGACAGACCGCCGGCACCCACGTCGAGCGAGGGCAAGCTCCGCAAGCAACTACACGCCAACTTCGAGGAGCTCGCCACCAGCGCCATGGCCCAGACATTGCAGCGCGCGCTCAACGGGCTCTGGGCGTACCTCGAACCCGACTGGTTGCTCGAGGGCGCCGAGACCGCGCAGAACTCTGCCGCGGCCCTGCTCGAGAAGGCGGGCGCCACGGGCGACGTCCTTGAGGCGCTTCCCCCTCACCACTTCGTTAGCCTCGAGAGCTCCATGGCCGACATCCGGCTACGCAGCGAGCACGTGAGGCTGGTGGTGGCGCCGCTGTACTTCGCCTCCATGGGCGGTTACAAGTTCGAGATAAACCGTGTGCTCTACCTAGGCTTCGGTGTGCGCTCCGAACGGCTCTTCCACGAACGCCGCCAGCACGTGCAGGACCTCGCTTCCAACCTCAAAGCGTTCGCCGATCCCACCCGGCTCATGCTCCTCGTGCTCATCAGCCGCCTGCGCCGCTTCCCTCTCACGGTAGGTGACCTGGCGCGCCAGCTGGGCGTGAGCCAGCCCACGGCGAGCGGGCACCTGCGGCTCCTCCGCGACCTCGAGCTCGTGGAGGTGGTGAGGCGCGGCAACCGGTCGTACTACCGGGTTCGTGAGAAGCAGGTTTCCACCATGCTCGACGACCTGAAGGACGCCCTAGTGCTAGGCGTACCCGTCAAAGACGACTGACTAGAGGCTCGTTGGCTTGCCGGCCTGGTGTGGCTCTACTGCGCGCTTGTGAGGTCTGGGCGTAGCGAACGCGCCTCGCGCAGGTACACGTGGCGCATGTCGTTCTGCCCCTTGGGGGTGTTCACCTGCATCAGCACGCGGATGCAGCGCTGCAAACGGCCCTCCACAGGGATCTCTTGGAAGCAGAGCAGCGGCACCATGGTCATGCCAAGCGCCCGGGCGCCTTCCGCCGGGAACGTGGCGTGCAGGTCGGGGGTGGTGGTGAAGAAGATGGAGGCGATGACGTCGAAGTCGTCGATCTGGTTGAGCCGGATCATCTCCTCCAGCAGCTCGCGCGTAGCGGTGAGGATCTCGTCCGCGTCGTCGCGTTCCACGGTGGTGGCGCCGCGTATGCCCCTAAGCCAGTAACCCTCTTGCATGGCGCGGAGTGTACCAGGTAGCGACGCTGCACGGCTTAGGGGCCGGTCCTTCCGCTACCTTGAAACCATGAACCCAACCGAATCCGCCGAGCCCGCCTGGTTCGACCTCTCCCCCGACCAGCGCGCCGTGCTCGGACCGTTACGCGACTACCTCCGCAGCGAAGTGGCGCCGGGCGCCATCGCCCGCGACGAGACAGGTGAGTTCCCGTTCCATATCGTGAAGCAGCTCGGTGCGATGGGCATGTTCGGCCTGCAGGTACCCGAACGCTACGGCGGCGCTGAGCTCGATACTGTCACCAGCGCGCTGGTCATCGAGGAGCTGGCGGCGGTCGACGGCTCGCTCTGCCTCACGGTGGCCTCGCACAACTCCCTGTGCACCGGCCACCTACTGCTGGCCGCTAACGAGGAACAGAAGCGCGAGTGGCTACCGGCGCTCGCCAGTGGCGCGAGCCTGGGTGCCTGGGCGCTCACGGAGCCTGGCGCGGGTTCCGACGCCGCCTCGCTGCGGACCCGCGCGCGGGAAGCTCGCGGCGGTTACGAGATCACCGGCAACAAGCAGTTCATCACTCAGGGAACCGTGGGTGGCACGTACGTGGTGGTGGCCCGCACCGACGACCCGCCCGCGGGCGGCAGGCCGGCGGCGGGCATCAGTGCCTTCGTCATGAAGGGTGACACCGAGGGTCTCGTTCGGGGCCGCCCAGAGAAGAAGCTCGGTCTGCAGTCGTCCGACACCACACCCCTCTCGTTCGAGGCCGCGTGGGTTGGAGCCGATCAGCTGGTAGGCACTCGCGGAGCAGCGTTCGACGACGTGACCACCGTGCTGGCCGGCGGCCGCATCGGAATCGGCGCCATGGGCATCGGGCTGGGCCGGGCGGCGCTGGAGGTGGCCGCGCGCTACGCGAGCGAGCGGGAGCAGTTCGGGCGCGCGCTGGTGCGGCACCAGGCCGTGGCGTTCAAGATCGCGGCAGCGGCCACCGAGCTGGAAGCCGCCCGGCTGCTAGTGCGGAAGGCCGCCACCCTGCGCGACCAAGGACGCGACTACATGGAGGCCGCTGCCATGGCCAAGCTGAAGGGCAGCGTGGCGGGCGTGGACGCCTGCGACGCCGCCATCCAGATCTTGGGTGGCTACGGTTACATCCGCGATTACGAGGTGGAGCGCATGTGGCGCGACGCTCGGCTCACGCGCATAGGTGAGGGCACCGACGAGATCCAGCACCTCATCATCGCGCGCCACTACCTGGCGCGGACGGTGAACTGACGGGCGTCTGGTGAGGCCCGTACAGTAGCGGCACGTCGAGCACCTCGCCAGGTAAGAGCGCTAGGGCGCTGACCACCACCTCCGGTCCGGCGCCGGCACGATGGGCGTTCTCCGTTAGCTCCCGCCGCCAGGCCCGGCCGCCCGGCTGAGCCCTGAACAAGCTGAGCATGTGCCGCGTGATGGCTTGTAGAGGCGTGCCAGCGTTGCGCCGCTCCTCGATGTACGGCAGCATGGCCTCCACCACCGCGCGCCGCGTGACGTGTGGGGGCGCCGTCCGGGCGCCGGCCCCACTGACAGCATCGATGAGGGCGTCGGCGCCGGCGAAGGCCAGGGGATCTTCGTACATGGCCCGGCCCACCATCACACCGTCCACGTGCTCCAGCTGCGCTGCTGCCTCCGCCACCGAGCCGAGCCCGCCGTTCAGCTCCACCACCAGGTGCGGCAGCTCGCGCTTCAGGCGGTGCACCTCCTCGTAGCGGAGGGGCGGCACGGTGCGGTTCTCCTTCGGGCTCAGACCCTGGAGCCAAGCTTTGCGGGCGTGGACGGTGAAGGCGTCGGCGCGCGCCTCTTGGGCCTGGCCCGCCACCACCTCCACGAAGCGCTTCATGTGCTCGTAGCTGTCGTCGTGGTCGATACCGATGCGGTGCTTCACGGTTATCGGCACGGCCACGGCCTCACGCATGGCGGCCACGCACTCAGCCACCAGCTCGGGCTGAGCCATGAGACAGGCGCCGAAGTTGCCGCTGCGCACCCTGTCGGATGGACAGCCCACGTTGAGGTTCACCTCCGCGTAGCCGAACTCCTCGCCAACTCGTGCGGCCTCTGCCAAGCGCTGCGGGTCGTCACCCCCCAGTTGCAGCGCCACCGGCCCCTCAGCAGGGTGGAAAGCGAGCAAGCGTTCTTGGTCGCCGTGCAGCACAGCCTGCGCGGTGATCATCTCCGTGTACAGGAGCGTGCGGGCGGTGACCTGGCGCAGCAGGTAGCGGAAGTGCCTGTCGGTGAGCTCCATCATGGGAGCGAGCGACAGCACCACGCGCTCGCGCCGGCGGTTGTTCACGTGAGGTGCCACGCGGTTCAAAGCGTGGCGGTGGAGTTAGGCGGCGGCACCTTCTTGGGCTTGCGGAACACGATGTTCTCCCACTCCCCCTCCTCAACCAGTTCCACCGCGGGGTTGAGCGTGCGGAAGTGGCGCACCACCTCCTGAACGAGGTCGTCGGGCGTGCTGGCGGCGGAGGTGACCCCCACGCTGCGGCTGGTAGCGAACCACTCGGGCTGCAGGTCGGCCACCGACTCGATGCGGTGCGCGTTGCCGGTGAGGTCCTGGGCGAGCTCCAGTAGGCGCATGCCATTAGAGCTGGCCGCGCTGGTGACCACCAGGAAAGTATCGACGTGGGGAGCGATCTGGCGCACCGCGTCCTGGCGGTTCTTGGTGGCGAAGCACAGGTCGTCGGAGGGCGGCACCACCAGGTCAGGGAAGCGCTCCTTGAGGAGCTCCACCGTTCTCATGGTGTCGTCCACCGAGAGCGTGGTCTGGGTGAGGACCACCACCTTGGTGGGGTCCGGCACCTCCACCGTGAGCGGGTCGGCCAAACCCGGGTCGTGCTTGCGGTTGCCCACCACCGACACCACCGTGGTCTGCTCAGGCGCCTCACCCCGAGTACCGATGACCTCCTGGTGCTGGGTTGAGTCGCCTACCAGCAGGATGTGGTAGCCCTGCGCGGCGTAGCGCTTGGCCTCGTTATGCACCTTAGTGACGAGCGGGCAGGTGGCGTCGATGGTGGTGAGACCCAGCTCCGCAGCGCGCTGACGCACGAGGGGGCTAACGCCGTGAGCGCTGAACACCACCGTCGAACCGATGGTGCGCCCCTCGGCGGCCGCAGCGCGGCGCTCCTCCTCGAGGTCGTCGAGACGCTCGACGAACGTGACGGAGTGGTCCATCTCTAACCGGTTCACAACGGTGCGGTTGTGCACGATGTCGTGGTACACGGCGATATCGCCCTCGCCGGCCTGCCGGGCCTCGCCCGCTGCTTCTTTGACTGCGTCGATGGCCATCACCACCCCCGCGCAGAAACCGCGCGGCTTGGCCAGGAAGACTCTCTCGATCATCGCCAGCATTGTACCGGCCGCCGGCGCACACTCTCGTTGCTTGACCCTCCGAGCAGGCCCGTGATAAAGTCCTCTTCGCTCCAAGGGCGGCCAGGCGGCCGCTCGCACCGTTTCTAAGCGCCCACTGCGCACCGTGAAGTACGGTAGTTGGAACGGCATCAACGGGGGCGATTAGCTCAGCCGGTTAGAGCGCGTCGCTGATAACGACGAGGTCAGTGGTTCGAGTCCACTATCGCCCACCAGAGAAGGCGCACCCACGTTCGGGTGCGCCTTTCTTGTTGCTGTTGGTCTTGTTACTGCTGCGCTGTGGCGGCGAGCTAGCCCGTAAGTGCGGTCGCTACCTGCCAGCGAACACGTCGTTTCGGGCACCGAGTTCGAGCTCCAGCCGGTAGGTGGCACTGCCACGCTGCACGGTGATGACCACTACGTCGCCGATGTTCTTGCTCTTCACCTGGGCGAGGAGGTCGTAGAAGGTGGGGGTGGCCACGCCGTCGAGCGCCACGATGACGTCGACCACAGGCACCACGGTGCGGCTGCCGTCGGGGTTGGTAACCGTCTCTTGAGTGCTACTCTTCAGGCCCGCCAGGTCGGCAGGGCCGCCGGGTTGAACGACACTGACGACCGGGCCGGGCCGCGGCCCGAAGTCGTGCGGACTACGCCCGGGCTGGTAGTCGTTCTGCGCCCACGAGAAGCCGATGACCGGCCAGTCGCGGGCCTCACCGGCGAGCACCGACTTCACCACCTGCGAGTCGCTGGTGAGCGGCACGGCGTAGCTAGCGAAGTCGCGGGAGAGGCTGAGGCCCTGCAGGAACGGCGGCACGAAGCTCTGCGTGTTCATGGCGCTCGGGTTGAAGCTGATGAAGCTCACCACGCCCACCACCTCGGCGCGGGTGTTGACCACGGGCCCGCCGGAGTCGCCAGGCGCCAGCGAGTTGGTGAGCTCGATGGTGTCGTCGGCGAAGTCGGCGCGGCTGGCCTGCACACCTAGGCGCGTGACGCGGCCGGCGCGGGCGGCTAAGAACTCGTCGCGGGAGTTACCGATGGCCACCACCGGCGTGCCCGAGCTGGGGGTGCGCTCTGCCAGCTCGAGGTACGGCACTGGACCATCGACCCGCGCCTGCAGGGCGGCTAGGTCCATGTAGGCGTCGAAGCCCACGAGTTCTAGGCGGTACACGCGCTCGTCGGCGGTGACCGCCACGTACCGCACCACCCGCGGTGTGGAGGAGGTGGGGTTGACCACGTGCCAGGCCGTGAGGAGCATGCCCTCTGGGTTAACGAAGAAGCCAGTGCCAACACCGATAACGTGGCCGTTCCAGTGACCCTGGCGCGCTTCGATGCGCACGGTGGCGTCGCGCGCTAGCTCGTAGGCCGACAGGAGCGCGCCCGTGGGCGCCTCGATGGGTGGCGGGGTGCTTGAGACGTGAACGTAGCTGGGCGGCCGCCTGACCTGCGAGGCCAGCACCGACGTGACGGCGAAGAGGAAGAGGAGCAGCCAAGTGTAGAACCGCACCCGAGCGCGTCGGCGCGGCGGGCGCGGCTGCAGCACAATCTCGTAAGTGGGGCAACCTTCGGAGGCCGCTCCGGCCTCAACGGTGCCCAGCTCGGCCTGATGGCCGGGTGGCGCAGCGAGGTCGGAGGGGCGGGGCGCTCTACCCAGCTCGTCGTCCATGGCTTCCATTATGAGGTTTCTACGGGCGATGCAAGTATCATAGCCGCCATGTCTTCAGCCTCTACCTCCCACGCCGGCCAGGAAGCGCACAACCGTGGCGACGTGGATTACCCCCACGTACTCGCGAAGATGGCGTCTACCACGCGCGCCTGGAACGGTCCCATCGTCATCGCAGCTCACGTCGACCCCGACGGCGACGCGCTCGGTAGCTCCTTAGCTCTCCTCCGCGCCGTGAGGCGCCTCGGCAAGCGCGCAGTGGTGGTCATGGATCCCCCGCGTTACCTCCAGTTCCTCGCGGAGGATGGCGAGCTCGTGGGCGAGCTCGAAGAGCTCGAACCGAACACGCTCGTCTACGCGCTCGACTCCGGTGAGGCGCCGCGCGTGTGGGGCGTGCCTCTCGACCAAGCGGCCACCGTTTACAACGTGGATCACCACGGCACCAACACGCGCTTCGGCGACCTGGCGGTGGTGGAACCCTCCAAGGCGGCCTGCGCGATGCTCATCAAGGAGCTCGTCGACCTGCTCGGGGTGGCGTGGGACGCGCACCTGGCTACGCCGTGCCTAACGGGCATCCTCACGGACACAGGTAACTTCCGGCACTCCAACACCGGGCGCGAGGCCCTTGAGGTCGCCGGTGAACTGCTCGACCACGGTGTCGATTACGCGCGCCTCACCGATAGGCTGCAATGGCGCGACAAGGCCTACTTCCCGCTCCTCGGCCGCGTGATGCAGACCGTTCACTACGACCTCGACGACCGGGTGGTCACGGCCGCTGTCACGGAAGCCATGCGTGCGGAGCTCGGCAGCGGCGAGGACGATTCGGACGACTTCGTGGGCCTCATCCGCTACGCGGAGGGCACCAAGGTGGCCGCCCTGTTCAAGGAGCGTGGTGACGACGTGAAGGTGAGCGTGCGCACCCGTGACGGCGTGTCGGCGCAGCGCATCTGCGTGGAGCTGGGTGGCGGCGGACACGTGTCTGCCGCTGGCGCGACCCTCAAGGGTCCGCTGCCAGCAGCGCGTGAGACCTTCCTAGCGGCCGCGGAACGGGAGCTCGACCGCCACTGAGGGCCCTCTGAGGCGCTCTACAGTCCCGCTGCCACGGCCAGCGCCTTAGCCTCGGTGGCCAGCGCCGGTAGGCGCCCAACGTCGACGGTGGTGGTGAGGCCGCTGGCCACGAGGTAGGGCAACACGCTCTCGGTGGGTAGGTTACCCACCAGCTCGTCGTCCGCGAACGGGCAGCCCCCGATGCCGCCCAACGCGCCCTCGAACCAGCGCACTCCGAAAGCGAGCGCGGTGTCTACCTGCTGCCGCCAGGCGCCCGGCCGGGCATGCAGGTGTAGACCCAGTTGGGCTGGCTCGTCGACCGCTCCAAGCACAGCCTCGATGGCAGCCCCGTCGGCGGTACCCACTGTGTCGGCGAGGGCAACCCGCGTGACCCCCAACGAGCGCAGCCGCGCGACGGCGCCCGCGGTGACGTCGGGGCTCCACCGCTCACCGTACGGGTTGCCGAACCCCATAGACAGGTACACCACGAAGCCGAGCCCGGCCTCGTGGGCACGCTCGAGGAGCTGCGCCAGCAGTGGCCACGACTCGTCGGTGCCCACGCCTAGGTTGCGTCGTTGGAAGACGTCGCTCACCGACAGCGGGTAGCCGACACTCGTTACCCCGTCCGTGGCTAGAGCGCGTTCCAGCCCGCGGGCGTTGCCGATGATGCAGAGCAGGTCCACGCCTGCGGGGGCGGTCAGGTCGGACAGCACAGCCTCCGTGTCGGCCATCTGCGGGACCGCCCTGGGCGAGACGAACGAGCCCATGTCGAGGTGCCGGAAGCCGGCCTCGAACACGTGGGTCAGGTGCGCCACCTTGTTTCGGGTGGGTACTGAGCTGGGCAGCCCCTGCCAGGCGTCGCGCGGGCACTCCACCCAGGTCACCGGTTGCTGATCGACCATGTTGCTCTGGAGCCTACCGCGAGCGGGCAGGGGCCGGCAGTCACGTCGCGGCCGGCCGCCTATACTAGGCGCCGTGCTGCACACGCTCGAACTGCATGACTTCGCCATAGTCCACCGGCTCGAGTTGACCCTCTCCCCTGGCCTGAACGTCCTCACGGGCGAGACGGGAGCGGGCAAGTCCATCGTGGTCGACGCGCTTCAGCTCCTCACCGGTGGCCGCCCCGACCCGGGAATGATCCGCTCGGGCGCCGACGCGGCGCTCGTCCAGGCCACCTTCCAGTCCGCTGGCATCGAGTCGGCCGCCAGGCGCCTCACTTCGGCCGGGCGCCATACCACCCGCGTGAACGGCGAGCTGGTCACGGTCACGGAGCTGGCCGAACGAGTCGGTGCCCTGGCCGTGGTGTTCGGTCAGCACGCCGCGCTGGAACTCCAGTCCGGCTCGTCGCAGCGGCGCCAGCTCGATCGTCTGCTGCCGGCGCCCGCCCAGACCGCCTTGAACGAACATCGCGAGGCGTTCGAACGCGCGGCCACGGTGGCGGCGCGGTTAGCGGAGCTTCACGAGGCCGCGCGTGAACGCTCCAGGCGGCTCGACGTGCTCACCTTCCAGATCGCCGAGATCGACGCGGTGGCCCCTACCGAGAGCGAGCAGGAGCAGTTACGCGCCGAGCTTGCGGAGCTGCAGCACGCGGAGCGCCTTCTCTCGCTCTCGGCGGCCGTGCATGAGGCGCTCGCCGGCGAGGAGGGCGGCGCCGTGGAGCGCACCGCCACCGCCGTGCGCGATCTGGAGACCGCTGGCCGCTACTCGGCGGTTCTGGCGCAGTTGGCCACCGAGCTCAAGGAGGCGCTCGCCGCACTCGGTGCCGTGAGCAGCGAGGTGGAGGCGTTCCTCGCCGACTTCGAAGCCGACCCGCGGCGCCTCGACGAGGTGCAGTCGCGCCTGGCCGCCCTCGAGGGCCTGGAGCGCAAGTACGGACCCGACATACCGGCGGTGCTGGAGTTCCGCCGCACCGCTGCCGCGGAGCTCGCCAACCTGGAGGGAGCAGACGACGAGATCGCTCGATTGGAGGAGGAGGCCGCTGCCTTAGAAGCGCGGCTCACCGAGCTAGGAGGTGTGCTCACCGCTGCGCGTCAGGCGGCTGGCGCCGAGCTCGCCGCCGGTGTGGTGCCGCTCCTCGAGCGTCTTGGCATGCCTCACGCACGCTTCGAGGTCGGCGTTACGCCCGCCCCCAAGCGGCTTCGCCACGGGGTCGACGACGTTTCGTTCCTCTTCTCCGCCAACCTAGGTGAGGAGCTAGCGCCCGTAGCGCACGTAGCGTCGGGCGGCGAGCTGTCGCGCATCATGCTGGCTCTGAACCTCGTCACTGGTTCCGACGTTCCCACCGTGGCTTTCGACGAGGTCGACGCGGGGGTAGGCGGCGCCACGGCCACGCACGTGGCGCGGCTGCTGGCGCGCCTGGCAGAGAACCATCAGGTGCTCGTCGTCACGCACCTGGCCCAGGTGGCCGCCTTCGCTCAGGCCCACTTCGTGGTCGAGAAGCGGGAGGAGCACGGCCGCACGCACACCACGGTGCGGCGCGTGACGCAAGAGGACCGCCCCCGCGAGCTGGCCCGCATGTTGTCCGGTACCGTCACCGACGCTTCGCTGCAGCACGCCAGCGAGCTCCTCCAGCAAGCTGCCAGAGAAGTAGCCAGCTGATAGCACGCACGTAGCCAGCTGGTAGTCAGCTGATTGCCCGCTAACAGCGGGGTGGTGGCCGGTGAGTACCGCCCACGTTGGTCCACCACGCACTCCTAAGCACATCTACCGCACACTCCACTGGTTTATGCTGGGACTACAGACGCTTAGGGCGCCAGTCAGGAGTAGCCGCGTTGAGGTACCAGGTCGATGCCGAAGGTTTCCACGAAGGCGCCGAGTGCCCGCAGTGCGGCAGCTCGGACACCATCACCTTCAGGTACGTCGAGGGCTTCGAAGAGTACGAGTGCCCCAACTGCGGTTATCGTTCCGACGACCAAGAGCTAGACGAGCTCACGCGCTACGCTTCCGACCTGCTAGAGGACGAGCGCGGGGCCCAGGTTCCCATACCTCGCAGGAGCATCAAGGCGTGACCCTCTGGGCGCCACGCCGCAGCTCCGGTCTGGCCGGACGCTGTCCGTGTGGCGTCAGTCGGTTGAACCCCCAGGACGAAGGGAGGGCCCCCAGCGGCGCCAGCGCTGCGACCGCTGCCGGCCCCGGAAGGAGCGGATATGGACGTGAAGGTCGTTCTCACCTCGGAAGAGATCAAGCGCGGTCTGAAGCATTACCGCCGCATCGCTCGTCAGGACCTGCTACGCGCCGAAGAGACCGACAACCCTACCGCTTTCAAGCGTCACGCCGAAGCGCGGCGCTCCGTGTACGCGTACCTCACCGAGGTGGCCGAGACCAAGGCCCCCAACGAGGTGGCCATCGAGGCTCTGCGCGCGTACGAAGAGCTGCCCTTCGTGACGGGCTCCGACGACGAAGCTCACACCGAGATCAAGGGCCGCGAGAACGCCCTCGAGAACTTCTTCCTCATGATCGGGTTGGAGCCCAAGATCAGGCGCGAGGTGCGTAGCCGCCGCCCGTCGTCCAGCGGCAGCCGGAGCGACGCGGCTGGCTGAGAGCAGCCGCCTCGCGGGCCGTGGTATTACTCGTTGAGTGTTACTGAGCGATCTCGAGCGCCGCGCTGCCACCAAGCCGCCGGCGCTCGCCGAACTTTCCGACAACCTAGTGTTCGGCGTCGGCGCCCCCGACGCCAACCTCATGCTGGTGGGCGAGGCGCCCGGCGAGGACGAGGACCTGACCGGCGAACCGTTCGTGGGCCGCGCCGGGCAGCTCCTCGACAAGATCCTCGAGTCGGTGGGCCTAAGCCGCGACGAGGTCTACATAACCAACATCGTCAAGCACCGTCCTCCCAACAACCGCAACCCTAAGCCTGAGGAGGTCGCCGCCTCCGAGTGGGTGCTCCTTGAGCAGATCCAGCTCATCAAGCCGCAGATCATCGCGCCACTCGGCAACGTGCCTACCCAGTGGTTCCTCGACACCAAGGTTGGCATCACCCAGACGCACGGCCGCTGGCACGAGTGGCACGGCATTCGGGTCTTCCCCCTCTACCACCCCGCCTACCTGCTTCGGAACCCGAGCCGCGAGCGCGGCGCCCCCAAGTGGCAGATGTGGAACGACATGAAGGTGCTCAAGGCAGCGCTCGACGAACTACCCCCTAAGGATCACACGATGCACATAGACACCTCGGAACAGGGTGAACTGTTCTGATGAGCCACAGCCACGATCACCCGGTTGAAGGCCAGCCCACCAGTTACGAAGCGTCTGTGCGCTTCATCGGGCTGGTTCACGCGCTGCGCGCCTCCGCCGAGACCGCGCTCGGCGACGACTCGAGCCCCCTGCGCCAGGCACGCCGGCAGGGTCTTGAGGGCCTCAAGGCCGCCCGTCGCAGCCTAGGGCTCCTCGAGATGTTGCAGGAGAAGACCCTCGGTAACCTCGACGAGGCGGAACGCGAGGAGCTCTGGAACGCCCTGCGGACGGTGCGGGCGGTGATGGTGGAGGCCCAGGAACGCCTCGACGAGCTCGCCGCTGCAGACGAGGGTGTGCCGCTACCCAGCGCGGCGCCGGGGCTGGAGTGAGGGCCCTCGTCCAGCGCGTGAGCCGCGCCGAAGTGCGCGTGGCGGGCGAGGTGGTGGGCGCCACCGGCCACGGCTTCCTCGTGTTGCTGGGGGTGAAACCCGGCGACTCTCCGGAGCTGGCCACGAAGCTGGCGCAGAAGGTGGCCAAGCTGCGTGTGTTCGAAGACGACGCCGGCAAGATGAACCTCGATATCCGCCAGGTCGAGGGCGGCTGCCTCGTGGTGAGCCAGTTCACGCTGTACGGCAGCGTGAAAGACGGCAACCGGCCCGGCTTCAGCTACGCTGCCAGGCCCGAGGAGGCAGAGCCGCTCTACGAGGAGTTCTGCCGCGCGCTCAGCTCGCTAGGTGTGCCAGTGGCCACCGGGCGCTTCGGCGCCATGATGGAAGTGGAACTCGTGAACGACGGGCCTACCACCATCTGGATGGACTCCGACGAGCTGTACGGCTGAGCCGCGTCTAAGCTGCTTACAGGGCCCCGGCGCGAGCGGCGGGTAGGGCGGTGGCGCCCTCGAAGGCGTTCACCTCCGCGATGAACCTGTCGAACATGTAAGACGAGTCGTGCGGGCCCGGGCTGGCCTCCGGGTGGTACTGCACGCTGAACACCGGGTAGCGCGTGTGCGCCATGCCCTCGAGCGTGCCGTCGTTGAGGTTCACGTGCGTGGCCACGAACTGGCCGCCCGGAATGGATCCCAGGTCTACCACGTAGTTGTGGTTCTGAGCGGTGATCTCCACCCCGCCCGTGACGAGGTTCTTCACCGGGGTGGTAGCGCCGTGATGCCCGAACGCCAGCTTGTACGTCTTGCCGCCGACCGCCAGGCCCAGGAGCTGGTGCCCTAGGCAGATGCCGAAGGTGGGCAGGAGCCCGAGCATCTGCCACACGGTGTCGTGAGCGTAGCGAGGGCCGGCCGGGTCGCCCGGACCGTTGGAGAGCACGAGCCCGTACGGGTTGAGCGCCATTATCTGCGCCGGCGTGGTGCGCGCCGGCACCACGATGACCTCGGCGCCCGCCTGCTCGAGCTTGTACATGATGGAGTGCTTGATGCCGAAATCCACCAGCACCACGCGCGGGTGGTTCTGGAAGGTAGGCCGGGCGTACGGGAGCGCAGTGGTGACCTCGGGGGTCATGTCGCGCCCGTCGATGTCCTCGTGCTCGCGCGCTTGCCGCACCAGCTCGAGCTCCAGCGCGTCGTCCTTCTGGCCGTGATATATGACGCCCTTCACCACGCCGCCCGTGCGAAGCCGCCGCGTGAGCGCGCGGGTGTCGATGCCCTCGATCCCGACGATGCCGTGCTGCTCCATGAACGCCTGGAGGTCCTGGTTAGCGCGGTGGTTGGAGGCCACGCGGCTGAACTCACGCACGATGAGGCCGCGCGCGTACGGCTTGTTCGACTCCATGTCGTACACGCTCACGCCGTAGTTGCCGATGTGCGGGTACGTCATCATGACGATCTGACCGTGGTAACTGGGGTCCGTTAAGATCTCTTGGTAGCCGGTCATCGAGGTGTTGAAGACCACCTCGCCGACGCCCTGCCCGCTGGCGCCGAACGCGTAGCCGTAGTAGACGGTGCCGTCCTCGAGGGCCAGCAGTGCGGGGGGTTTGCGAAGGAGCGCCATGCGCTGTGCAGTGTAACAGCACGCGCGCCTGGGCACGCCCACGGCCGCGACTTCAGGGCCTCGTGGTGAGGGGCGGCACCGCTTCGCCGGGCGCCACAGCGTGATCCGTGAGCACGCTGTACGCCCCCACCCTGGCGCCGGCACCGATGGTGGTGGTGCCGCGCAACACCACGCCCTGCTCCAGCACCACGTCGCGCGCTAGCTCCACCCTGTCGTCGATGAATGTGGAGGCCGGGTCGAGCATGGTCACGCCCTCCTGCAGCCAGCGACGCCTCACCCGCTCGCGCAGCACGCGCTCGGCCTCAGCCAACTGCGCCTTGTCGTTCACCCCCAGCAGTTCGGTCTCGTCGTCCACCGTCACCGTGTGAACGCGCTCGCCCGCCCGCAGGTAGATGGCTGGCAGATCGGTGATGTAGTACTCGCCAGCCGCGTTGTCGTTGCTGAGGAGCGCGGCGCGCTGGAACACGCTCGCGTCGAACAGGTACACGCCGGGGTTCACCTCGGTGATGGCGCGCTGGGCTGGGGTGGCGTCCTTCTCCTCCACGATGGCGGCTAACCGGCCGCTTTCGTCCCTCACGATGCGCCCGAGGCCGGTGGGATCGGAGAAGTGACAGGTGACGAGGGCCATGCCGCTCGCGCCGTCGAGGGCACTCGCCAAGGCGGCTAGCGTGGCCGTGCGCAGTAGCGGCCCGTCGCCGTTCAAGACCATCACGTTGCCCTCGAAGCCCTCGAGTCCCGCCGCGGCCTGCCGGAGGGCATGGCCGGTGCCGTAACCGCTGCTGAAGTCCTGCGTAACGAAGGTCAGGTTCACCCGCTCGCCGAAGCGCGCCCGCACCTGCTCGCCGCCCACCCCAACCAGCACCACCGTTCTGGCCGGAGCCAGCGGGGCGACGGCGCGCAGCACGTGCTCGAGGATTGGTCTCCCGGCCACCTCGTGGAGCGTCTTTGCCAGGCTGGAGCGCATGCGTTTGCCCTCGCCGGCGGCCAGCACCACCACAGCGAGGGGGGTGCGAAGAGCTGCGTCGCCGCCGGCCGGTGTAGGGCTCACTTGGGGCCCTTCTTACCCGCCTGACCGCCCTTGCCACCCGTGGCGTTGGGGCGGGCGCCCTTCGCCCCGCCACCCGCACCGGGCTGGCGCGCCTGCCCGCTTGCAGCGGCCGGCGCCGGTCCAGTAGGCGCGACCACCGGCACGGGCAGCTCGGGTTGAGCCTTGGAGCGCTGCAGCATGTAGACGGCCACCGCGATGATGAGCACGCTGGCTACCTGCGTGACGGTGAAGAGCCCGATGCCAGGCTGGTCGAGGCCGTCCGCTAGGTACACGTTGAGCATGAGCGGGTTGTCGCGGAAGGTCTCCTCGAACACGGCGCGCAGCACCGAGTACCAGAGCACCATCTGCCAGAAGACGTAACCGGGGCGCGTGCTCCGGTTGAGGGCCCAGAACGTGATGAGCAGCACGGCCACGCCGATGAGCACCCCGTACATCTGCGTGAAGTGCACAGGGCCCCGCACGATGTCGGCCGTGCACTGCCACAGCGGGATGTACGACCCGTCGGAGCAGACGCCCGGGAAAGCGCTCCACATATCGGCCCCGAACACGAAGCGCCCGATGGCACCGAAGGTCTGCGTGCCCGCCTCCGGCCACGTGAAGCCGATGGGCCAGTTGGTGAGCCGACCGCCCGTGTCGGTGCCGTTCATGATGTTGCCGAGCCGGCCACCGATGATGCCGAAGCCGGCCACCGGCGACATGACGTCGAGGTAAGACCACATGTTCAGCTTGTGCGCTCGGGAGTAGAGCCAGGCGGCCAGCATCACGCCGATGACGGCGCCGTGGATGCTCACCCCGCCCTGCCACACCTTGAAGGCATCCACCGGGTTGCCGCCCGGCCCGAAGAACGCCGACGGGCTAGTGAGGACGTACACCAGGCGTGCGCCTATGACCCCAGCCACGACCAGCCACACGGCCATGTCGAGAAGCTTCTCGGGGTCGAGCCCCCGCTTGGCGGCGTAGCGCAGCGTGTAGACCGAGCCGAGGAGCACACCGCCGGCGATGAGTAGCCCGTACCAGCGGATGGCGAGCGGGCCAAGCTGAAGGAAGATCGGATCCATTTGCGCTCCTACCCGGCGGTCGTGTCAGCCGGCGAAGAATATCGGGAACACCACCACACCGATGGCGACCATGATGACCAGTTTGGCAACCGTGCCCCCCAGGGTACCTACGAAAGCACCGATGCCTGAGCGTACCGCCTCCTCGAACTTCCTGCCCACCAGCATCTCGGCGCCTACGGCACCGATGAGCGCCCCGAACAGGAAGCCGAACGGTGGGAACATGATGAGCCCCACGAACGAGCCGATGATGCCACCCCAGGTGCCCGCGCGACCAGCCCCGTAGACACGGGAGCCCAGGTAGGTGCCCGCCACGTCCACCAGTTGCGAGAGCACCGCCAGCACCCCCACGTACACGAGGGGCGTGACCCCGAAGCGTTCGAAGCCCATGATCCACGCCGCCAACAGCGCCCCCACCGCGGCGATGGGAACGCCCGGCAGCACCGGCACGATGATGCCAGCAGCGGCTACGAGGAAGAGGATGAGGAAGACGGCGAAGGCGAAGATCGTCATGCGCCACACATCCTAAACGTCGCGCCCCTCACCGAGTGGACTAACGCACGTGCGACAAGTTCCTGAATCAGATGGAGGGATCGGCGGCACCGGCGGACAGACCCGCCACCGCCTTGGGTAACACGCCCACCACCGCACGCAGCGCGGCGCTAGCCTGGTCGGGTGCACCCGGCAGGTTCACGATGAGCGTGGCGCGCCTCACGCCGGCCACGCCGCGCGTGAGCACCACCTCGGGGTGCGCCTGAGCCACCTCACGGCGCATGGCTTCCTGCAGGCCGGGCACGGCGCGCTCGATGACCTCCTCGGTGGCCTCCGGGGTGCGCCCCCGCAAGCCGAGCCCCACCCCACCTGAAGTGAGCACCAGGTCGACGTTGCCCGTGTCGGCCCACATCCTGAGCCGTGCCCGGATCATGGCCTGCTCGTCGGGAACGACCTGGTAATCGACCTCAACGAAGGGCCCGGCTGTGAGGACCTGCCGCACGGCCTGCGCCGCGAGGTCCTCCTGACCGTTGAGGACGCCGGCGTCTTGCACCGTCAGAAGCGCCGTTCTAACCATGCCGCCAGCTTAGCTGTGCGCCGCTACAGGCGGCCGCGAGTTCGGCCACAGGTGCCGCCCTAGCCGCCGTGTACGCCGGCCGCGCCGGCAAGTCGCCCAACGCTTCGGGCTCGCGCGGTACATTGTGTCGGTTACGCGCCGAAAGTACGGCGTGGGAGGTTCGTGTTTTGAAGATCCATGAGTACCAAGCCAAAGTGCTGATGAAACAGCGCGGCATCGCCGTCCCGCTCGGGCGCGTGGCCGCCACGGTCGAGGAGGCTGTGGCCGCCGTCAGGCCCCTCGTCGAGGAGAGCGGTAACCCCGTCGTGGTGGTCAAGTCGCAGATCCACGCCGGCGGTCGCGGTAAGGGCCGCTTCGTGGAGCACCCTGATGTGGCCGGCGTCAACGTCGTTACGGCCGGCATCAAGGGGGGCGTGGAAGCCGCCGAAGCCCAAGTGCGCGAGCTAGCCGAGAAGATGCTCGGCTCTACCCTCGTCACCATCCAGACCGGCCCTGAGGGCAAGCAGGTCAACCAGCTCTATATCGAGCAGGGTATCGACATCGACCGTGAGCTCTACCTGTCCGTGGTTCTAGACCGCGCTACCTCGCACAACATCGTCATGGCCTCCACCGAAGGCGGCATGGACATCGAGGAGGTGGCGGCCGAGACGCCCGAGAAGGTGCTGAAGGAGAGCGTGGACCGCGCCTACGGCCTGCAGGGCTTCCA
>CAZFFG010000033.1:0-19260 GCA_964518275.1 uncultured bacterium
GACGTGGAGGCCGGCGAGATCTGGATGACGCCCGAAGGGATGGCGACCGACTCGGCCACGGCCACGGTGACGCCACTGGAGAGGGCGCCCACGATGGCGATGACGCCGTCGGCGTTCACGAGCTTACGGGCACGGTCAACGCCCTGGGACGGCACGGTAGCGCTGTCTTCGGTGATGACCTCAACGATGGGGCCACCGAGCAGTGCGCTGGCAGCTTCGTTCAGCTGATCGGCGGCCAGGTTCACACCGTTGTTGATGGCGGGACCGAACTCGGCTAGTGCACCAGTGAACGACAGTAGGGAGCCGACCTTAGAAACGGGCGGCGTCTGCGCGGACGCGAATGCGACCATCGCAACAACGAGAGTCCAAACCAACCTCTTCTTCACGTTCTCCTCCTTGGAGCTGGAAAAACTAGTTGTCGACCTGCGGCGGTTGACCGCATCGTAAGAAACCCCATAAACCATGTCAACGACCGAGGGCCATGCGAAAAACAAACGGTTAAGGGGATTTCATGCCGGCCGCGGACCGCCGGCGAGGCGGTTTGAAACTCGTGATGTTGCCAAGTGTGCAAGCGAACCTTCACACTTGGCTACTTTCTGCGTGACAGTACGCCCACATGTGCTATCGTTCCCGCAGTCGGCACGCGCGTTCCGGCACCGGTGTCAAGAGGCATGCGAAACGCCGCAGGTGCACCGCGGCAGGCGTCTAGTAGCGGGGTGTCAGCGCGAGCGCGACCGGCAGGCGTCTTCCAGACGAACCACCAGGAGGAAAAGTGGCGAACTCACGTAACGACGTAATGAAGCTCCTCAAGGAACACGACGTAGCCTTCTTGAGGCTCCAGTTCACCGACATCCTCGGGCGCAACAAGAACCTCGAGGTGCCGACCTCGCAGTTCGAGAAGGCGCTCGACGGCGAGATCATGTTCGACGGCTCCTCCATCCAAGGCTTCACGCGCATCGAGGAGTCAGACATGCTCCTCCGCCCCGACTACGACACCTTCCTGCTCCTCCCCCCTGCCATCGAAGGCAGCGTGCGCGGCCAGGTGGCGCGCTTCATCTGCGAGGTAGACCAGCCGGACGGCACGCCCTTCCCCGGCGACCCACGGCGCGTGCTGAAGCAGCAGATCGAGAAGCTGCAGGCCATGGGTTACGACGACCTCTACGTGGGCGTCGAGCCCGAGTTCTACCTCTTCAAGCGCACACCCGAGGGTGTGCCTACCACCATCACCAACGACGGCGCCGGCTACTTCGACCTGGCGCCCGTGGACCGCGGTGAGGACGCCAGGCGCGACATGGTCAACGCCCTGGTCGACATGGGCTTCGAGATCGAAGCGGCCCACCACGAGGTGGGGCCCGGCCAGCACGAGATCGACTTCAAGTACGGCACGGCGCTCGCCACAGCCGACGCCATCCAGACCTTCCGCACGGTGGTCAAGCGCATCGCCATGAACCACGGCCTGCACGCCACCTTCATGCCCAAGCCCGTGGCAGCCATCGCCGGCTCGGGCATGCACACGCACATGAGCATCTTCAAGGACGGTAACAACGCCTTCTACGACCCGAAGGGCACGCACCAGCTCAGCAAGGACGCGCTGGCGTGGATCGGCGGGCTGCTCGAGCACGCGCCGGGCATGGTGGCCGTCACCAACCCCACGGTGAACAGCTACAAGCGCCTCACGCCCGGGCACGAGGCGCCCACCAACATCGCCTGGTCGGTCTCCAACCGCAGCGCCATGATCCGCATCCCCGCACGCCGCGGCAACAGCACCCGCGCGGAACTCCGCATGCCCGACCCGTCCGCCAACCCCTACCTGGCGTTGGCCGCCATGGCCGCCGCCGGCATGGACGGCCTGAAGCGCCGCCTCGACCCGCCCCCTCCCATCAACCGCAACATCTACGAGATGAGCGTGCGCGACCGCCGGCGGCACAAGATCAAGGACCTGCCCGCCAACCTGCGCGAAGCGGTAGGCAACCTGAAGCGCGACAAGGTCATCATCGAGGCCCTCGGCGACCACGTGTACAAGGGCCTGGTGGACGCCAAGACGCAGGAGTACGACGAGTACCGCATCGCCGTTCACCAGTGGGAGCTCGACCGCTACCTGGCCGAGTACTGAACCGCACCGCTACCACACCGCTCGCTGGGCCCGGCGCAGCTCACGAAGCTGCCGGGCCCAGCCTGCTGCTGCCATAATCGGGTATGCGAGAACCGCTTGCAGCTCCTTCTTCGCGGCGCACCGTGGAGGGACCGCTCCGCGTGGTGGGCGTGGACCCGGGCCTGGCCAACATCGGTTTCGGGGTGGTGGAGGAGGTAGGGCGCGAGGCGCGGCTAGTGGCGAGCCAGCTCGTTTCTACCCATCCACGCACCGCGCAGGCGCAGCGGCTGCTCAGCATCCGTCAGGAGTTCCAGTCGCTCGTGCAGCTTCACCGCCCCGCCGTGGTGGCGCTCGAGGGGCAGTACTTCCACCAGCAACGCGCTGTGGCGTTCAAGGTGGGCCAGGCCGTGGGCGTGGTGCTCCTAACCGCCGCGGAGATGGGCCTGCCCGTGCACGAGTACGGCCCCATGCAGGTGAAGCAGGCGCTGGTAGGCAACGGCCGCGCCGCCAAGGAGCAGGTCGCGTTCATGGTGCGCGCCATGCTCGGCCTCACGGCCACGCCGAAGAGCGACCACGTGGCCGACGCCCTCGCCATCGCGCTCACGCACCTACAGTCGCGGCGCGTAGCGCAAGCCGCCACGCGACCCTGAGCCTCACTTAGCCACGGGTTCGCCTGCATGCGCCCGTATGGCTGCCGGTCAGCGCCTGTGCCGCGCCCGCCGGCGGCGCGCGGCCACGCCGCGACGACCGGTCGTGAGGGCTAAGTTGAACGCCCTCCGCTCGGAGCGGCGCCGGCCCCGGGGCAACGCTTCCTCGGGCGTCACTTCCGGCTCCGTGCGCACCGCCAGGAACACGCGCGCCTCGTACGGCGCCAGCTCCAGTGGGAGCCCGCCGCTCAGCAGCTCCTCAGCGGGCAGCCTGAGCTCCACCCCGAACATGTCGGTGAGCACCACCACGCCCGGCTGCGCACCGGACTCCGCACCAGGCTCCACACCGAGCGCCGCCGCCACGTCCTCGCTCACCACAGCGCCATCGGCACGCAGGGTGGGAGCGCTCAGCTTCACCCGGCCAGCCACCGCGCGCGGGGAGTTGTTGTACGCCACGAGCGCCCGCTCGCTGCCGTGACCGTTACTGAACACGAAGGCGTCTTCGGCCACACCACCGCTCGCCAAAACGAGGTCGTAGAGCCTGAAGCGCTCGCTGCCCGCGAAGAGCCGACGCCGACGCAACAACGGAGCTACGGCGCTTCGGTGCCGGTCCACGTGCCAGTCGAGGGGCGCCTCGTTGGTGCGGGGTCGCGCGAACTCCATGCCGTACTTCTCCGCCAGGCCCTCGACCTGGCCGTGCCCGAACATGGGTAGCCCCGGTAGCGTGGCCATGAGCGTGGCTACCCCGAACGCCTTGTCGCCGGTGCCGAACTGCTCGGCGGCCGACTCCTCGTCCGGGTTGCTCATGTAGTTCACGAAGCGCGCCAGCACCTGGGGCGCCTGCTCGAGGTAACGCTTGAGGTAGCGCCGGTAGCCGGCGTTGTCCTCGTTCATGGTCATGTGCATGAAGGCGCTGTTGTACACGCGGTTCATGCCGAGCGAACGCACGAAGTAGACCTCCATCAGCCAGAAGGCCTCCGCAAGGAGCATGGTGCCCGGCGCGCGTTCTGCCACCTCGTCAACCAGCTCACGCCAGAACTCGCCTGGCATCAGGGCGTCGAACTCCGCTTGCGACAGCGCCAGGGCGGCACGCGAAGGCACCGCGCCGCCCTCACCAGGTGGCGGGTGCCAGAGCCGCCGCACGTGCTTTCGGGCGAGCGTCATGGCGGCGTCCAGCCGGATGAGCGGGAAGCGGCGCGCCACGTCTACCGTGGCGTCGATGACGGCGCGGCGCACGGCGGCCTGCGTGAAGTCGAGCTGCGCGGTGTCGTTCCAGGGCAGCGCGGTGCCGTCGTTACCGTGATAGAGGTAGCGCGCCTCACCGCTGTGGGTGTCTACCCGCTGGAACACCACCGCCGCGTCTGAACCGTCGTAATAGTGGTCCTCGATCCGGATGCTGACGCGCGGGTCGGTGGAGAGGTCGGGCCCCGTGAAGCTGTACCCGGGGTAGGGCGGCTGGCTCACCTGCACGAACCATTCCGGCCGCTCCATCACCCAAGTGCTGTCGATGGCGGTGTGGTTGGGCACCATGTCGCTCGCTAGCCGCAGGCCATGACTGGCAGCGCGCTCGCGGAGGCGCTGCAGCGCCTCCTCTCCCCCGAGCTCGGGCGCCACCACGTAGTCGCGCACGCTGTAGGCGCTGGCTAGCGCGTCGGGTTGCCCGCGCAGGCGCTTGATGGTGCGCGACGCGGTGCTGCGCCACCACACCCCGATGAGCCACAACGCGTTGAACCCGAAACCGGCGAGCTCGGCTAGCGCCTCGTCCGGAACGTCGTCGAGGGTACGCACGGGCCGCCCGTAACGTTCCGAGAGCTGCGCCAGCCACACGTACGTGCTCTTGGCAACGAGCACGGTGCCGGGCATCCAGTCGGCGTCTTGGCTGTAGGCCTCCGGCTCCCCCAGCCCCACAAGTGTCGGCGGTACCGGCTCCGGAGGCGCTGCCGGCGGCCCCGCGTAACGCTTCTCCTCCTCAACGAGCGCGTCGAGGGCCCGAGCTGCCTGGTTGAGAGCGGCACCGTACGGCGCACCGAGGAGCGGACCCCAGATGTGGAGGGCGAGGCGCAGCTGCTCGGCCAACGAACGCGGCGCAGCGTGCTGCGGGTAGGCGAGGAGCCGGTACAGCGTCGGCGCCACGCCTGGCTCTTCAGGCAGCAGCGCGGCAGCGAGTTGCGCCCAGGCGCCGTCGGCGGGCCGGCGCGACAGCACCCTCCGCACCTGAGCCAGCGCGGTGGCGTGGGCACCGCTCTCCGTTACCGCCGGGGCGTGGTAGAGCTCCGCGAGAGACGCCAGAGCAGGGTTACGCCGCGCGAACCCCAGCACGGTCAACTCCTCTAACAGCAGGGCGCCCGCAGGCTCGCTACCCGTGTGCACACTGCCTGTGGGCCCCGCCCGGCCGGCAGCGGACGCGGTAATGAACGCCGCCTCGAACGCCGCCGCCAGGTCGCTCAGCCCCGTGGGGCCCGTGGCCGCCTCGGTGGCTGCCAGCGCCCGCGCCAGGGCACCTGCGTACGGCGCGCCCGCCTGCGTGCTCGCCGCCACAAGGACGTGCATGAGCTCATGCAACGCCACCGCTGCCAGCAGCTCACCTGCGGTTACGGGGGCCGCGCCCTCTCCGCCGGCTCTGCCCTGCGAGATGCGGTGCGCCCAGTCGCGCGCGTCCGTAGCGCTGAGGTGAAGCACGCGACCGTGCAGCCCGAAGCGCGCCGGCGGTAGGTCGTAGCGACTCTGCGCCGCGCGGGTCAGGTGCAGGTACCGCGCCCGAGGCGGTTCAGGGGGCGTGTTCTCGCTAGTGGGCCCGGTAGCAGCGTTCCTCACGCGCGAAGCTTAGCACCGTCCCGGCTGGACGGCTCTCCCCGCCCCTCGTCCAGCCTGGACGGTCGCAGGCGCCTGCCCGCCCAGGTACAGCGTTGCCGATGGGCCGCGCGCATAGGAGGCACAGACGCTCTCACGTGCCCTACGAGTACAATCGCTTCGGCCCCGGTTCACGTGCGTTATGGCGTTACTCCGAACCGGCGGACCAGCGAGGGAGGTGCGCTGCATGACGAGGACGAACCCGAACGGAAGCCGTGCCGGCACGGCGCGCGCCCTGCTCCTCGCCCTGGTGGCGCCTCTCACGGTCCTGATCATGGCCGCCTGCGCAGGCGAGTTCGAGACGGTGGGCGAGGCGCTACGGCTCGTACAACGTGGCCTGCCCGACGCCGTGGTGAACGAGCCTTACGAAGAGACCATCAACGCAGTCGGTGGCCTCCGCCCGTACACCTTCGAGGTCGACGCGGGCAGCCCACCGCCTGGCGTGACGCTTCAGAACGGCGTGCTGCGCGGCACACCCACCGAGGTCGGTCGCTACGAGTTCAGCATCGCCGTATCGGACGGCAACCTCAACCGCACCGTGCAGGAGTTCCGCTTGGCGGTCACCGAGGTGCCGCCGCCCAGGTTCACGCTCGCACCGCCGCTAACCGAGGTACGGGGCGCCGTGACCCTGCGGGCGCGGGTGGAGGGAGCGAGGCAGCTTCAGGCCGCGCGCGTGGCCATAACGTGGGACCCTGCGCAGTTCGCTCTGCGCGAAGGAAGCGTTACCGCTGGCGGCCGCGACCTGGCGTTCATGTTAGACAGCGGCGAAGGCCGGCTCCAGGTGGACCTCACCGCCCTGGGCCGCACGCTGGACGGCGAGCACACCCTCTTCAGCTTCGTGCTAGAGCCGCTGGTGGAGCCGGCCAGCTTGTGGCTAGATCAGCAGGTTGAGTTCTTCCACCAGAGCCCCGACCCGGCACGCGTACACCATTACCTGCGTCAGACAGAGGGGCGCAGGCCGGCTACTAGGCCGGACGCGGATGGCGGTTTCGGAAGCGACGAGCCCGGCCGCACCGACCCTGGCCGCGCCGACCCAGAGACCGGCGACGACACCGGCCCAGGCCTCGATGGCACCCCCGACCCAGACCCAACGAACCCGCCTGGCGACCCGGACCGCGGTAACAGCCACGGGGCGGGTGGCGGCTTGGAGGTGGCAGCGTGAAGGCTCACCGCCTGACCGCGGCTCTCGTGGCCGTGCTCGCTCTCTGGCACGGCGCGCTAGCCACCACCTACCTAGAGCGCACGCCGGAGGAGCTCGTGCTGGCCGCCGACCACGTGTTCGTGGCTAGCGTCGAAGGGGTCGAGCCAGACCTGTCGGGGAGCTTCCCCTTCACAGCCGTCACCTTCGGTGTTGAAGAGTGGTTGGCGTACGCGGGACGTGGCACGCCCGCTAACGATCCCGAAACGGAAGCTCCGAGTTCGGTAACGCTCACGTTCCTCGGCGGGGCCAGCCAAGACGGTTCGCGCCTCATCGTAGGCGGGGTACCGCAGTTCCAGCGGGGTCAGCGCGTGCTGGTGCTCGCCTACGACGCGCCGGGGCTCGCCTCGCCGGTGGTGGGCGTGCGGCAGGGCGTCTTCACGCTCGACCTGCGCGGCGCCCGCGCCCCCGACGGCTCCTACCTGAGCGTACCGGCGGCGGGCCGGCTCACCACGGCTGCCAGCGGCGCAGGCGTGGAGGAAGTGCTGGAGGCCATCCGCAGCCTCATCGACGAGGGGCCACCGCAGGAGGCGCTGCCCGTGGCTGACGAGGCGCAGCCGCCAACGCGGGAACCCGAACCGGAACCAGCGCCCGAGGAGGCGCCGGAGCCTGAGCCCGAGCCGGAACCTGCGCCTGAGCTTCAACCCGAGCCTGAACCCGATCCCGAACCGGAGTCAGAGCCCGAACAGGAGTCAGAACCCGCGCCGGAGCCTGAACCGGAGCAAACGACGGATCCCTCCACCGAGCCTGCCGCACCCCAACCGACATCGCCCACCCGTACGGTGCGCTACCGCGTGGACGACTCCGGCGGGCCGCTGTTCCTATCGGACGCTGTAGCGCGCGCCGCTGCTGCCTGGCAGGACGCCATGGGCGGGACGGTAGAGCTGGTAAGCGTCGGCGAAACGACCGACGGCGTGGGAAGCGAGGACGACAGCGCAGAGGCCGCCAGTGCAGAGGCCGCGAGTAGAGATGCCGCCAGCACCGAAGCTGCCCCTCACCTGATCCGCTACGGCGACGCCGCCCTGTTCGGCCCAGACGGGAGGACGTTCACGCTCGTTCGGCCCGGCACGGGGGTTATCGAGGTGCTCGTGAACCCCGCCATAGGCGCACAGTTAGACGTTGCCCTCCTCCACGACCTGGGCGTGCTGCTTGGCTTACCGGACACGGGGGCTGGCCTCGACCCCACGGGCAGCGCCACGACCACCTTGGCGCCGTCAGCCAACGACGTGACCGCCCTCAGCGAACTGCTCGCCTTCAGGGCGGAAGACATCAACCGCGACGGCGTGGTCGACTTCTACGACCTGGCAGCGTTAGGCGCTGCCTTCGGGAACCGCGGCGTGAACCTGGCGGCCGACCTGAACGGCGACGGTGTGGTCGACCAAGCCGACCTGGAGCTCCTTCGCGGGGCCTACGAGTTCTTACCGCCGGCCGACTCAGCGCCGCGCTGAGCGCCTGCTAACGCCGCAACGCTGCGCGCTAGGTCTAGGTCGCGTTGAGTGACGCCCCCGGCGTCGTGGCTGATGAGCTCCAGACGAACCATACGGTAGGAACTGAACATCTCTGGGTGATGGTCGGCCTTCTCGGCCAGGAGCGCCACGTGCGTGAGGAACGCGAACGCCTCCGGGAACGAGGCGAAGGTTAGCTCGGCCACCAGTCGGTCGCTCGCGTGACGCCACGGGCCGCCAGCCGGCAGCGCTGCTCGCACCTGTTCGCCACTAAGTAACTCACTCATTTTGCCCCTTCCCGAGCGGGAAGCGCGCCCGGCGGCCGGGCACGGCAGGCCTCAGGCTTCGGTGTCGAGCCGGTCCTCGGTGGCCACACCCGCTCGGGACAGGAATAGCACGGCCACCTCGTCGTCGCCGCGAGCGAAGACGTAAGTGCCCTCACCTCGTTGCGATATGAGGTAGTCGGTGAACGAGCCCAGCACTTGCCCGGGCAGCATGGCCACCATGCTCTCCTGCGCCTCATTGCCACGCCCGCGGTACTGACGCACCGTGAGCTTGAGGCCGCCCACGTCGAAGCTCATCGGCTCCGTGGTGAGCGCCTGCACGTCGTAAGAGTCGGCGCCGGCGGAACCGATGACGGCGTCCAGTTCCTGCTGGTGACCGTCCATGGTGGCCAGCATGCGGTCCACCAGACCGGCCACGGTGGCTTCCACGAGGACCACCCCGGCGGCGCGCGCTGAGCCGTGCACGAGGCCCATCAAAGCCTGGCGCCGATCCGGAGCGCGCGAGCTGACCACGGCGGCGCGGGTCAGGGCCTGCGCCACCACTTCCTGCGCGTCGCCTCGCACGTTGTTGGCGAGCACCTTGAGCGTGGCGAGCAGCTCCTCGCTCTGCTGCGAGGTGATGACGTAGACCGCCACCAGCGCGTCCGCCAGCCTGGCGGCTAACGACTTCTCCAGGTCGCTGATCTGCACGTGAACGTAGTCGGCCTCGCGGTAGGTGGCAACGCGGGTGCGGTTGCGTTTGAGGACGTTGGTGCCCTCGAGCTCGAGCTCTTGACCGTCGAGGTAGAGGGTGCGCTGGCCGCCCACCCCCGCGATGGCGAGGTCGTGGCCCGCGAGCGTGAGACGAACCGGACCCACCATACGGATGGTGACCGCGGAGGCGTCGGGCGGCACCTTGTCCCAGCGGAGGATTGGGTTGGCGCCGAACAGCACGCCCCCTTCGAGCTGCGGTCCGCTCGCGCGCCCCCCGACGTTGGTGGGTAGGTACTCGGCCAAGCGGTCGAAGAACGTCTCCACCTGCAGCTTGTAGTTGGCCACGTCCTGCTGGAACGTCTGGCGCTCGGTTCGCTCCCGCGAGGAGACCTCGATGAGGCGCCGTTCAAGAATGCGGCGTTGCTTGGCCTTCTCGTCCTCTGGTAGCCGGTCGCGCACGAGCTCTTGGATGGCTAGCTTGAGCTGCGCGCTACTCACGTCGTTGGCCCCACCAGGCGAGAAGCGGCCCGCGTACGGGTCGGCGGCTACAGCCAGCGCCGCGTTCCGCACGTACGCGAACGCGCCGGCTTCCGGGATCTCTAGCGCGGGTAGTGGGTTACCGGCCTTGCCGATGGTCATGATGAGGTTCACGACCTCGCGCACGATCTCGGCCAACGCGTCGAGGTCCGACAACGACACCAGCGGGTCGCGCAGGCCAGGGATGGCCTCGATGACGCGGAAGCCCTTCAGGTTCACGTCCTGCCCGAAGGTGCTGCGGTCGGCGTTGCGGTTGAGGTTCTGGAGGGTAGCGAACACGAGCCGGGCCGTGCCACGGCCCTGTTCCGCGCGCCAGGTGGCCGCGATGCGTTGCACGAACTCCTCTAGGTCGTCCCACCACACGCGCCGCGCCAGCCGTTGCAGGATGGCGTGCTCTTCGCGCTCTAGGGGCGTGCCCGCCACCTTCATGGCAGGTGGGGGCGGCGCCTCGCTGGCCAGCTCCACCACGGTCTCGTCCTCGAGCACCAGCGTGTTGAGGGAGGGAACGCCCGCCTCGGTTGGCTTCTCAGCTAGTTGCGACAGAGCGTTGGTGAGCTCGGTGAAGCGCCTGCGCGCGGCGACGTCGAGCCGGTCCTGGTCGCGGCTCAGGAGCGCCACGAGGTCCCACAACGAGGCCATGCCGCCGCGAACGGTGCGCTTGGCCCGGTACTCGGCGACCTTGTACTCGAGTAGTTCCAAGGCGATCGCCTCGATACTAGGGAACACGCTCCCAGTATACGGAGTGGGCCCGAGCGCGCGTGACGGGAAACCTCACCTTGGCGCCAGTTGGGCTCGGGCCCAGGTGCGAGGGCCTAGGCCGCCGCGAAGCGCGCGAACACCGCGGCGGCGCGCCGGACTACCTCGTTGACCTGCTCCTCCGTGATCACTAGGGGCGGCAGGAACCGGATGGTGTTGCTACCACCAGCGATGGTGAGCACGCCTGCCTGCCGCAAGGCGGCTATGACGTCGGCCGCTGGCGCCACCGTTTCCACCCCGATCATCAGGCCGCGGCCGCGGACCTCCCTCACGGCGGCGCCGCCCGCCTGGCGCAGGCCGGTCATGAGCTGCTCGCCTCGAG
Source organism: uncultured bacterium (assembly GCA_964518275.1). GTDB lineage: Bacteria > Deinococcota > Deinococci > Deinococcales > Trueperaceae > JAAYYF01. The sequence continues at coordinate 10,825 of CAZFFG010000033.1, forward strand.
TTACGGCGCCCGCCATCAGCCCCTCGTCTTGCAGCGCGGTCAACACCGTGAGCCCGGCGGCGGCGGCGAGGGGGTTGCCACCGAACGTGGTGCCGTGACCGCCCTTCGGCATGGACTTGGCCACGGCCTCCGTCATGAGGGTGGCGCCTATCGGCACGCCACTACCCAGCCCCTTTGCCAACGTCACCACGTCGGGTTGCACGCCGGAGGGTTCGCTGGCGAGGAAAGTGCCGGTGCGGCCCACGCCCGTCTGGATCTCGTCGAACATGAGCAGGGCGCCCCGCTCCTGGGTGAGGCGCCGGGCCAAGCGCAGGTAGTCGTGTGAGAGCGGCCTGATGCCGCTCTCGCCTTGGATGGGCTCCAGCAGGATGGCGGCCGTGCGGTCGTTGATGGCGCGTTCGAGCTCGGCCTCGTCGCCAGCGGTCACGAACTCCACCTCGGTGCCGTAGGGCCCGAACGGCTCGCGGTACTTAGGCTCCCAGGTGAGCGGCAGCACTCCGCCGGAGCGGCCGGAGAAGCCGTTTCGCAACGCTACGAAGCGCGTGCGGCCCGTGGCCGCGCGCGCCCACTTCAGCGCCGCTTCGTTGGCCTCCGTGCCTGAGTTGCTGAGGAACACCCGGGTGAGGGGCGGCGCCACGAACTCGAAGAGCTTGTTGACGAAGCGGGTGCGCGTGTCGTTAGCCACGTTCTGCGGCGCCACGATGAGCTTGCGAGCCTGCTCGGCCAGCGCCGCAGCGAGGCCCTCGTGGCCGTGACCGAGGCTGGCCACGGCGATGCCCGCCATGCAGTCGAGGTACTCGTTGCCGTCGGCGTCGTTCAGCAGGGCGCCGCGGCCCGAGACGAACACCACGTCGGGCTCGAACAGGCCGGAGCGGTGCTTGGCGTCCTCCGCTAGCAGTTCCGCCGTGCTCGGCCCACCGCTTCTCGATCCATTACCGCTTAACAAGGTGTGCATGCTCGCTACGTCCCTTCACCCACGCGAAACTGCGTGGTTGTACTGATTGGTCTACATTAGAGTTTTCGGTTTGTACTGGTTGGTCTATCCACTGCTTCGGAGGTTCGATATCGGTGGCTCTCACACGCCGACCGTCACGAGGCACAGCGGCCACTCTCCCTTGCCGCCAAGCCCCAGGATGCCCATCAGCTCAGCGTCGTAGAAGTCGGTGACTAACGCCGCGGCCAGCCCCTGAGCTGCGGCTGCGAGAACGAGGTTCTGGGCCGCCGCGCCCGCATCTAGAAGCGCGTACCGGTAGCCACGCGGGCCGTGCGCCACCCGGTGCCTCGCTGGGAGACCGGTGAGGCACACCACGGCCGCCAGCGCCCCAGCGTCCGTGCCGCCAAGCAGGCAGTCGGCGAAGCGCTGGCGCTGATCCTCCATACGCAACTGCGCTAGGGAGTGCTCACGGGGGTCGTAATGGTAGCTGCCTGCGAATATGTCTTGAACGTCGAAGGCCAGCACGTACGCTTCGAGTGAAGAGACGTCCTGCGCCGTGGCGTGCGCACGCTCGAAGCCGAAGGTGAACCCAAGACCAGCCCACAGGAGCTGCGAGAGGTGCGACTGCTTGAGCCGACCGCCTTCGGGCTCTCCTCCACGCTCACGCGAGAGGGTGGTCCACAGGCCGGGACCGCCCTTCAGCTGGGGTTCCGGAAGTGCTGCCACCTCCGCTGGGTTGGCGTACACCTTGAACCGCGGCGCCACGCGCGTACGGCTGGCGGGCAGCTGCCCGCGCTGGTAGCTCATCTGCTCGTGGGTCTCGGCTCCGTTGGTGCGGCTGTTGCTTCGCGTCACGGATGCTCCCAGGCGGAGTTTAGCACCGGGGCGCCGGTCGCCTAACCGGTATGCTGGCCCCATGGGTGAACGCCCTCCCGCCCACATGGCCGCCGAAACCAAAGACGTCACCTCCAGCACAGAACCCGATCTCGTCCTCCGCGTGAGGTTCGCCGAGACGGACCAGATGGGCGTAGCGCACCACAGCGCCTACGTGGTCTGGCTGGAGGCAGCGCGCGTGGAGTGGCTGCGGCGGCGGAACATGAGCTACCGCCAGATCGAAGAAGCGGGCATCTCGCTCGCCGTATCGCGGCTAGAGGTGGCCTACCGCGCGGCCGCTTACTTCGACGACCTGCTGACGATCACGGCCAAGCTCGCCGGCGCTCGCAGCCGGCGCGTGACGTACGACTACCGCATCTACCGTGGCCGCACGCTGCTAGCCACGGCTACCACCGAGCACGTGCCCACGGATCGCACCGGCCGGGCCGTAACACTGCCTGAACAATGGTTAGAGCCGTTACGCGAGCTGCTCGAGACGAACCCTTGACCCCCACGAACGCCGCCCAGAGGTGAGAGATGAGCCTGACCGTTACCGAGAACCCCGCCGTTAGCCAAACCCGCGACGCGAAGATCGTGGCCACCGCCCTGACCTTCGACGACGTGCTGCTGCTGCCCGCACACAGCCAGGTGCTGCCCCGCGACGTGGACCTGCGGGCCAACCTCACCCCCGGGGTGGTGCTCAACCTGCCCCTCGTCTCGGCTGCCATGGACACCGTCACCGAAACGCAGATGGCCATCGCCATGGCCAGGCAGGGCGGCATCGGCGTGGTGCACAAGAAGATGGGCGTGACCGAGCAAGCCGACATGGTGAGGAAGGTGAAGCGCTCGGAGTCGGGCATGATCGTGGACCCGATCACGCTGCCACGCACCGCCAGGTTGGCCGAAGCGGAGCGCCTCATGAGCGAGTACCGCATCAGCGGCGTGCCCATCGTGGAACCGAACGGCAAGCTGGTGGGCATCCTCACCAACCGCGACATGCGCTTCGAGGACGATATGGACAAGCGGGTCGAGGACCTCATGACGAGTGAGGACCTGGTGACCGTGCCTGTCGGCACCACCTTAGAGCACGCCCGCGACATCCTCAGGCAGCACAAGGTGGAGAAGCTGCTGGTGGTGGACGACGAGTTCCACCTGCGCGGGCTCATCACCATCAAGGACCTCAAGAAGCAGATCGAGTACCCGGACGCCGCTAAGGACGAGCTCGGGCGCCTCCGGGTGGCGGCCGCCATCGGGGTCGGCATGGACCTAGAGGAGCGCACGGCAGCGCTGGTGGACGCCGGCGTGGACGTGCTAGTGCTCGACAGCGCCCACGGCCACAGCCAGGGCATCCTCGACGCCCTGAGGTACGTGAAGAGCACGTACTCGGTGGACGTCATCGCGGGCAACATCGCCACGGCGGCGGCGGCGCGCGCCCTGGTTGAGGCTGGCGCCGACGGGGTGAAGGTGGGCGTGGGCCCCGGCTCTATCTGCACCACGCGCGTGGTGACTGGCGTGGGGATGCCCCAGCTCAGCGCCATCCTCGACGTAGCCGACGTCACTAGCGGCGCCGGCGTGACGCTCGTAGCCGACGGCGGCATCAAGTACTCGGGTGACGCCGCTAAGGCGCTGGCAGCGGGCGCCGACGTGGTGATGATGGGCTCGCTACTGGCGGGCACCACCGAGGCCCCCGGCGAAGAGATCCTGCGCGACGGGCGGCGCTACAAGGCGTACCGCGGTATGGGCTCGCTCGGCGCCATGTCGGGCGGTAGCGCCGACCGCTACTTCCAGGAGAGCACGGCGCCCGCCTCGAAGCTGGTACCGGAGGGCATCGAGGGCATGGTGGCGTACAAGGGTCCCGTAGCAGACGTGCTCTACCAGGTGGCAGGCGGCCTCCGGTCGGCCATGGGCTACTGCGGCACCAAAGACCTAGACGCGCTGCGTGCAGACAGCCGCTTCGTTACCATCACCCAGGCCAGCCTGCTGGAGGGGCACCCTCACGACGTGACCATCACCAAGGACGCCCCCAACTACTCGGTCTCGAACCGCGGCTGAGTACTAACGATAGACGGGGTCGCTCTAAGGGGTCTATTCAAGGGTCTCGCCACCGCACGGCTTGGAGAGCGCGGTTCAGCTGCGTTACAGCACGAGCTCCTGTTCTCCGGTGGGCTCCATCGTTACGAAGCGGTCGATCAGCGGGTCTATACCGAACTTGAGCGCGTGGCTGAACGGGCTCAGCACCCGCTCGGCGGGCTGACCGAGAGGCAGCAGGTGTTGCCTCAAGCGGTCGAACTGGCGGCGCACCGTGGCGTCGCGCTCCTGCACGGCCTGCGCGCTCCTGCTCCGCAAGCGGCCCAGCGTGGCGGTCAGCTGACGCTGCCCCCTTTGCACGCTGCGGCGCAGGGTGGGGTCGATACCGTCCACCTCAGCCAGGAGCCGCTCGAACGAGCTCTCGAGCGTGGCAGCGGCCCGCTCGAAGCGCTCGAGGTGGCCGCTGCGCTCGAGCGTGAGCGTCTCTAGCCGCGGCCCGTGCTGGCCCCTGAACTCCGCAGCGCTGAGCCCCAGCGAACCCAGCATGCGTGCGGCGGCGGGCTCGAGCACCGTGGCGGAGGCGCGCTGCCACGCTAGCGGCATGCTCACCCCGTGTTCCTCGTAGACCCCTCTCAGCTGAGCCACGTAGCGCAGCTCGCCTGGGCCGAGCACGAACACGGCGGTGGGCAGCGCGGCGTCCTGCGTTACCGGCCTGAGACCAGCCGCTGGTGTGATGACGGTCGGGTCCTCGTCGAGCATTGCCAGGAGGTCGGCGGCAGAGTACTGCCGACCGTCGGCGAAGAAGCTGCGGCCCTCGTGGCGCAGGAGCACACGCTGGGGCGGTCCGCCCGTATGACGTAATTCTAGGAACAGGTTGGTGGCGTGCGCGCCGCGACCCAGTTGCGGTTCGAACCCCAGGGCCTTGAGGCGCGCCCCTGCGGCGTTGATGGCGCCGGCGCTGCGCTCGGGGGCCTCGATCTCGGCCCTGATGACCGGGCTGGTGAGTTCAGCGAAATCAGCCCGCAGCGGGTCGACCACCACCAGCCCATGGGAGCCCAGAAGCTGCGTGAGCAGCGCCGCGAACCAGTCGCCGTACCCGCCTGCCGTGGCGGTCTCCTCTAGCAACTGCAAGGTCTGCTCCAGGAAGGCGGGGCGCGGCTCTAGCGCTGTGAGGGAGGTGCGTACCGCTGTGAGCATGGCGCTGCTGACCAGGATCCGACCGGCGGGCACTCCGGGTGGCAGCTCTACCGCCACGCGGTGTAGTACCTCGTTGGCGCTAAGTACGTGCGAGTGGTCGACCTCAGCCACGTCGTGATCCTGCGTGGCCAGCCAGAACACGGGCACAACGGGCCTGTCCGGGCTGTCGAGGCGCCTGGCGAGGTTGATGGCCGTCACCGCCTTGGAGAGCGTGAAGGTGGGCCCGAGCATGAGCCCGACCTGCTGCCCGGTTACGACCGCGCGCGCCTCCGGGTGACGCAGCCGCTCGATGTTGTCGAGCACCGCCTGGTGCGCGCCCAGGCTTCGCGCGTACGACTTCAGCGCCTGGGCCAGAGCCTCGCGGCGTACCGGTCGCTCCAGGCGGAGCGCCTCCTGGGTACTGCCCGGCGGGAGCTGGAAGAAGTCGTTCAGGGCGCCGCCGGCGTAAGCCGCGCCGAAGTCGCTGCTCGAGGCGGCCACCGCCACGGCAAGAGACTCTTGGCTAGGGTGGTCAGGGTGCACACGGCAGCTTACAAAGCCGTGGCAGAGTGATGGTGCCACGGGGCGACCGCGCCACCCCCGTTCGGCCGTGTTACACTCCGACCGCGCGCCCGCCGTTCACGACGCGCTAGTGGCGCCCTCGCCTGAAGCGAGCATCCACCTGCCTCCAACGGCGCCCGCGGCGCACCCGCACCAGCAACCGAAGACCCGAGAGTATGAGGATAAACACCGACCTAACACCGTCTGGGCCCTACCACGACGTCGTCGTCCTGATAGACGTGCTGCGTACGTGCACCGTGGCTCCTCTCCTGTTCGACAGGGGGGTCACGGGGCTCGCGCTCACGCCGTCGCTTAGGAGCGCTACGGGCGCGGCGCAGGAGGGCACGCTCCTAGTGGGTGAGCGCCAGGGCGTGCCGCCGGAGGGCTTCAACCACGGCAACTCACCCGTGCAACTGGCTAGCGCCGAGCTGGCTGGCCGCAGCGTGGTGATGGTGTCGGAGAACGCACCGCGCTGGTTGAATCGCACAGCGAGCGCGCAGGCGCTCCTGTTGGGCTCGCTATACAACGCGGCGGCGGTGGCGGACGCGGTGGCCGCGCTCGCTCCGTCGCGGGTCGACCTGGTGCTGTCGGGGTTCGCGGGCGAGCCCGACCTCGACGACGCTGTGGCAGCCGCGCTCATCGCCAGCCTCATCCAGGAGCGTGTGCCCTCCGTAACGTTCGAGGGCGCCACGCGCTTCGCCACCACCCTCGCCAGGTCGCTGCCCGATCCGCTCGACGCGTTGTGGCGCTCCGTGGCCGGCCAGTACCTGCGCGCCATCGACCTCGAGCAGGACATCGCCTTCTGCGCCAGGGTTTCGGCCAGCGCCTCCGTGCCGCGGCTGACCCGCGTGGAGCAGGTTGAGCCAGCCCCGCTCTACCACTTCACCAGCCTCACCAGCTGACACCCCACGCGACCGACAGCATGCAGCCACACCGCCACCACGTGCTCGGCTACCCGCTCCACGCGGTGACGCTGCACGAGGCCGCCTCGTGGGTCCTCGAGCGGGCGCGACCTGTAAAGGCGAACGACGGCCGGGCGCACCTGGTGGTGACGCTCAACCCCGAGATAGTGGTGCAGGCCGAGAGCGACCTGCGGCTGGCCAGCGCCTTGAAGGCAGCCGACCTCAGCGTTGCCGACGGCGTGGGCGTGGCGTGGGCCGCCGCCCGGGCAGGCGTGCGGCTACCCGGCCGGGTTCCCGGCATCGACCTGGCGCTGGAGGTCATGCAGCGAGGCGGCGCCGAGCTGCGCGTGTACTTCCTGGGCGCCCGGCCCGGCGTTGCGGAGCGGGCGGCAGCAGAGGCACAGCGTCGTTACGGGGTGCAAGTGGCGGGCGCCCACCATGGCTACTTCGACAAGGCCGCTCCGGGCGAGGTAGCCAAGCTGGTGGCCGCCTCGGGCGCTCACCTACTGCTAGCAGGGCTCGGTGAGGGGCAGGAGCGCTTCCTCTTCGAGCACGCCGCGGAGCTGCGCACCCCAGTGATGATCGGGGTGGGCGGCACCCTCGACGTTCTGGCCGGTGAGGTGAAGCGCATGCCAACGTGGACCACGCGCCTGGGGGTGGAGTGGCTCTTCCGGGTCGCCCTCGACCGGCGGCGCTGGGGGCGCTTGCCACGCCTGTTCCGCTTCGCCGGCATGGTCATCGCTCGCCGCAGCTCCTAACATCTCGCCATCGCGCCACGCTTCGCGCCATCGCTGGTTGCCGGCCCAGCAGCTCCACTGCTAGAATGAGCAGCTGTTCGGACGCCACGCGCGCCCGTTACCTAGCGCCCCGTGCCGAGGTGGCGGAACGGTAGACGCAGTTGACTCAAAATCAACCGGGGCGACCCGTGCGGGTTCGATTCCCGCTCTCGGCACCAAACTTTCAGACCGCAGCCGGCCGCCTTGGCCGTTAGCGCTCTCCCCCTCGGAGGAACCATGTTCTGGATCGTACTCGTGCTATTCGTGATCGTGTCTCTGCTGCTCACCGTCATCATCCTCGTGCAGGAGCCCAAGCAGTCCGGCCTCGGCGCCGGTCTCGACGGTGGTGGCGGCGCCGACTTCGGCACCATGGGTGGCACCGCCGGGGGGCTGCACCGCACCACCATCTACCTCGCCATCATCTGGGGCGCGCTCGCGCTGCTCCTTGGCATGCTTCCGCGCTGACCTGTTCACGCTGCCCGCTCCCGGCCACGTCTCGAACCGCGCTACAGCAGCGCGGCCCGTAAGCTCAACCGCGTCACGCTGCGCACCACTACTAACCCCGCCGGCGCCGTCCTCTTCGGACGGCGCTTCGTGTACGCTCCATTAACCGTCTCGCGTTGACGATGCGATACGAGGATGCTAGATTCCATTCAAGTGGGTAATTGTATATAGCCCACCCGGCAGGGCGGTCGCCGGGGCCTTTACTTCGGATGAACCTGAGAGAGCTGAAAACTCTTGCGGGTACTCCGGGCAAGGGGTTACGGTAGGCCGTCGTCCAAAAGAGCGTGAAGGTGAGGCATATCGCCGAGCCCACGCCTACGTGAAAGCACTGGAGGAGCAATGAAGAGACTACTCATCGGCCTAAGCTTCATGGCGGTGGCCACGTTCGCGTTCGCTGAGCCGTTCGTGTGGCCCAGCACGTGGACCAACGCCACGCCCGACGAAGCCGTCTACGGCGGCACGCTGAACATCGCCATGATCGGCGACCCTCGCACCTTCAACCCCGTGATCTCGGCCGAGTCGCAGGCTCTCTCCGACTACCTGTTCTCCGGCGCCCCGCTCATCCGCCGCGGTCCTGACTCCGACGCCTGGCTCCCCTACGGCGCCGTGTCGTACGAAGTCAACGACGACGGCACCGTCATGGACCTCGTGGTTCGCGACGGCATGAAGTGGTCCGACGGTA
>CAZFFG010000034.1:0-18541 GCA_964518275.1 uncultured bacterium
GTGTTGTTGCTTATCGTGTCGAACGTTCCGGTAGTTGACATGTATTGGTCGTTATTGACACGTGGAGGCCGCGCGAGTAACATTCAGGCACTAGGCCACGGCTTGTCCGTGGCCCAGTCATTTAACGAGTCGTTCCAATACTTCAGCTCGAAGAATTGATATACCGGTGGCTCCTGTGTTGGCTGCGAGGATTACCCTTTGGTGGAACTCCTCTATCGACACCAAGTTTTCAACGACGAATTCTGGAGCCCGTTTGCTCAACTGTTGGTGGGCAAGTGCATAGACAACGCACAGGGTCGACTGAACAGCGTCATTAGAAATCACGGCAGGCTCTGTAATAGGGTGGCCTGAGAATGACGTTCCAGCGTTGATGAGCGGCCACAGAGCTTCAACAAACCGACTGTCGTGCTGAATCTTCCTGTTTCCTATGAGCGCAATTCTATTGACGGAGTAGGCGATCACATCGGCGGCTTGGCATAGCGCAGAGGCAGAGTAATCGTCAATCTGTTGAAGTGAAGTCACTTGGCTCAGGCGTGCCAGCTTGTGGCTAGTTGACAGAACGACTTCTGCATCTATACCGCTAGAGCTTGAGAACTTATCTACGTGAACTTCCACGGTAGCGCCCGTGCGCCGGAGGTCTTGCTCCAGGCGCCAGAGTATTACTGCTAACAGCCGAATTACGGGGTTGGATGTGATGGAGTGGTAGAGACCATAGAGTTTTCCAGTCCTGCCGCGCAGCCTATGCGCCCGAAGATACTTCAGTTCCGCAGTGAATTGTGGATCCGTATAGTAAGGCTTCTGGTCTTCAACGAACGCTGACCGTTCCCGAAATTCACTATAGATTGCGGCGCCTTCGGAGTCCTGAAGGAGCGAAGTCAATATGCGCCTGGCGTCCGTTAGCCAAGAACGGATGTCCCTAAAGTCTGCATCGACGTATGGATTCAGGCCTTTGGCAAGCGGTGGGTTGCGTCCCCACATCCATCGAAGGTGAATTGGCGGAAGAGGGTCTCTGTGCGATAAACCGAGCTTGCGGTGAATCTTTTTGCGTAGGAATGTCCACCGACTTTCTAGTTCTTCGAGCTTGTGTTCAGCGAGAACGAAGGCGGCAAGCCCAACATATGGGAAGTCAGCCGGAATCTCATTTCCATCCCAATCGCATACGGGCTTAGGAATGCCGGAGTCATCGATTGCTGCGAAGAAGTGCGTCGCCAACTGCCCCTATTCCACCTCTCTAGTTCGTCCCGTGGTTGCTGTTCGGGCAGGCGGTGGTGGCCCGTTCAACGAAGCGCGTGACTTGCTCGTGGGCGACCGTTAGAATCCGCCCATCCCCAAACTCGATATCTACCAGATGGCCTCAATGGTCTGAGAGAACTTCCAAAGGGAGTCCATGTTCCTCCCACGTAGCAGTTACGTCCCATTAGGCGTGTAAATTGTTTCCTCCAGGCCAGCCTACATCACGCCGCTCACGGCTAGGAGACCGCGACCACCCTCAACCAGCCTGAGCCCGCTTCCGGGCGGCCCCAAGCGGGTTCGAAACGGCGTGCCGAGCGGCGGCCCACGCGCGCTTGAGCTCGAGCTCCTCAGGGTCGAGCGTGCCGTCGGGCGCCTCGGCGAAGCGCGCCACCTCTTCGCTCTTGGCGTTGAGAACGGTGTTGAGAACTGCGTGGAGCGAGGCGCGCACGGCTAACCCCTCGCGGAGCATCTCCTGAAGCTCTAGTACGCGGCTCACGAGGTCGTCGTGACTCATGGCTTCGAGTTCGGCCTTGGTGCGCTGCATGCCCGATTCTACCGCGGGGCGGGGCCGCGGCTGGAGGGTCGCGGTAGCATGCCGCATGTCTTCACGGTCTACTTCGCTCACGTTACTGGAGCTGGCGGAGGCGTACAGGAGCGGCGCCTTGAGCCCCGTGGCTGTCGCCGAGGCGCACCTCGCCAAGATCAGGGAGCATCCTGAGGGCGGCAAGGTCTACCGCGTGCTCATGGAGGAGAGGGCGCTGCGTCAGGCTCGCACCGCCGAACGCCAGTTCCGGGCTGGTGTCGACCTCGGTCCTCTGCAGGGCGTGCCGATAGGCATCAAGGACCTGGTCGACACGGCCGGGGAGGTGAGCGCCGCCGGTTCTAAAGTGCTGGCCGAGCGCGCGCCGGCGGAGGTCGATAGCCCCGTGGCAGCTAGGCTCGACGCGGCGGGGGCCGTGTTCCTCGGCCGCACCAACATGACCGAGCTGGCCTACTCCGGCCTGGGCCTGAACCCGCACTTCGGAACGCCGGGCTCCGCGCTCGATCCGCGCCGAGTGCCGGGCGGCTCCTCGTCGGGTTCTGGTGTGGCGGTGGGAGCTGGGCTGGCCGTGGCTGCGGTGGGCTCCGACACCGGAGGTAGCGTGCGCATCCCCGCCGCCGCTAACGGTGTGGTCGGCCTCAAGACCACCGATGGGCGTCTTCCCACCGAGGGCACCACCGCGCTGTCTACCACCCTCGATACGTTGGGCCCACTGGCCCGCACGGTGGACGACACCTGGGCGCTCTACCTGGCCATGGCCGCCGAGACGCACCGGCCCCTCAGCGAACCGCGCGGGCGCCTCACCCTCCTAGCGCCAACCACTCTCCTACAGGACGACCTCGACACCGAGACCGCGGCGGGCTTCGCCGCCGCCCTCCAGCGCCTGGAGCGGCTCGGGCACGAGGTGCGCACCGGTCCGCTGCCGCTCCTCAGCGAGGTGGACGCGCTGTACGGGCGCTTCGGGAGCTTCTCCAGCCACGAGGTCTGGGCCCAGTACGAGCGCGAGTTCACCGAGCGCGAGGCCGACTTCGACCCCCGCGTGCTGGGCCGGGTGAAGGAGTTCGGTAGCCGTCCCTCAGCCGATTACATCAGGCTCGGTTACGCCCGAGCCGACCTGCGCCGCAGGTTCTGGCCGGAACTGGCCGGCGTGGACGCCGTGGTGGCGCCCACCATCCCCCGCCTGCCGCCGTTCATCGCCGACCTAGCGGACGACGCGGCCTACTACGAAGCCAACCGGCTCATCCTGCGCAACACGGCGGCGTTCAACATCCTCGCCTGCCCGGCCGCGAGCGTGCCCGTGCATCACGCCCAGGGCGCCATGCCGGTGAGCCTGATGGTGGTCACGAGACCAGGCGAGGAGGAGCTGGCGTTAGCCGTAGCTCGGCAGGTGGAGGGAGACTAACGGCTCAGGCGAAGACGAGGTAGAGCACCTGCGCCACCAGTGCCGGGCTCTCGGAACCCTCCACCTCCACCGTGCAGGCCAGCGTGAGGAGCAGGCGCCCGTCACCACGAGCGTCGCAGCCCTTCACCTCCGCGCGGCACCGCACGCGTGAGCCAACCGGTACGGGCGCTGGGTAGCGAACCTTGTCGAGGCCGTAGTTCACCACCAGCTGCGCGTCGCTCGGTAGGATGCCGAGCTCCTGCACCATGCGAACCAGCAGCGACAGCGTGAGGTAACCGTGCGCCACGGTGGTGCCGAACGGCCCGCTGGCGGCGCGCTCCGGGTCCACGTGGATCCACTGGTCGTCGAAAGTGGCGGCGGCGAAGTCGTTCACGCGCTGCTGATCGATGGTGAGCCACTCGGTGGGGCCGAAGCTCGTGCCCACCAGGTCGGGTAGTTGGTCGAAAGTGGTTGTAGTTGCCATGTCCCTCCGGTCCGTGAAGGCGGATCCCTCGTGCATCGTTGGCGGGGCGGTCGCCTCTGCCATGAGCGTCAGCGTATCAGGCGCCCCGGGCGGCCTCGCCGGGCGGGTCGGCCTCCGTGGCCAACGGCGGCACGGCGCCCAGTTGCGCCTGCGGCCACACGGAGCGGAGCAGGGCCAGCATGCCCACGGCGGCCAGCATGCCGGCGAGGTACTTCACCAGCACGTCGGTAACTATCACCTGCGTCATCCAAGCTGCCGTGGCGTACGGCTGTCCCCAGAACGCGAGGAGCGTGAACAGCACGGTGTCGAGCGGGGCGCTCACGGCGTTCGAGGACGCCACGCGCACGAGCCAGCGGCGCGAGAGCAGGCGCTGGTACACCTCCGTGTCGGCGGTCTCGGCTAGCACGATGGTTAGGAAGCTCACCACCACGAAGCGGTAGGGGGTGCCGAGCGAGGCCGCCAACAGGACGTTGGTGGTGGCCGCTACGAGGATCAGGGCGTACACCGCCCGGCGCCCGTAGCGGTGCAGTCGGTCTCGCTGCGTGAAGGTGAGACCGAAGAAGAGCGTGCCCACGTTCACGAGGAAGAAGTCGCCCAGAGGTATGAAGCTGTCGAGCGTGAAGTTGGCCAGCAGGGTGGCGGCCACGTACACGAGGCCCGCCGCGGCCAGGCCAGCGCTGCGCGGCGCCAGGCGCGTGAGGCCCAGGCTCAGGCCGAGCGCGGTGAGGGGAGCCAAGAGGTAACGCCACTCACCGAGGGGGAAGAGCGTTGCCGCCACGCCAGCCGCGGCGGCGAAAGCGCCGATGAGCAGCAGCCGGTTGGCGCGGGCGCGGGCGCCGAGGGGCGCGCTCACGTCGTGGCTGGAGCCAACGAAGAGCACCCCGAACAGGGCCACCGCCAGGAGCGGGAGGTGCTCCACCGGTGTGGGCCCGTAGCGCGACAGGAGCGCCAGTAGCGTCGGGCCGGCACCTAGCGCCGTGCCGAGCAGCGCCACTCCCAACAGCGCTGGCCAGGCGTTGGGTGCTCGGTGCGCGGCGCTGGCTCTCGCTCCGGACGCTGCTGCGGGCGTGGCTGGCTTGACTCTCTCCACTATGACGGTGGTCCTCTCCGGGCGTTCTCGGGGCAGCGTATCCTCTTGCCATGAACCGAGACGATGAGCGTGCCGATGTTACTCCGCCCGGCGGTGACGAGTTCGTACCGGAGGCAGCGGAGGCAGCCAACCAGTTCCTGGGCACCATGGGCGGAACGTTACTGGAGACCCTAAGCATCGAGGTGCAAGTGGCGCGGCCCGGCAGGGTAGAGGCCGTGATGCCGGTCGGCCCGCGAGTCCACCAGCCGTACGGGCTGCTGCACGGCGGCGCGTCGGTGGCGTTGGCGGAGACTGTGGCGTCCATCGGCGCTGCGCTCCTGCCCGGTAACGAACTGCAACGCGTGGTGGGCATCGAGATCAACGCCAACCACGTGCGGGCCGTGCGGGAGGGCAGCGTTAGGGCGGTGGCCACGCCGCTGCATCGTGGCCGCAGCACCGAGGTGTGGACGGTAGAGATCAGCGACGACGAGGGCCGGTTGGTGTGCACGTCGCGCTGCACCCTGGCGGTGCTCGGCTAGACGTGAACCGTCGCACGCACCTCAAGCGCGTGCTGCGCGGGGGAACGTAACGGGCGGGGCCCCTCTGAAGGAGCCCCGCCCAGCTGGTCGGGGCGAGAGGATTTGAACCTCCGACCCCATCGTCCCGAACGATGTGCGCTACCAGGCTGCGCTACGCCCCGACGCAACTTGTAAGTTTAGCCGAGCTGGGCCGGCATAATCAAGGCGTGAGCCCCTCATCGTTCCTACTGCGGGTCGTCTGAGTGCTCCTCCAGGCAGCGAACGCACGCCAGGCTCTCGCCCACGCGCGCTTGCCGGCCCGCGGCGCTCAGCACCCACGGCCGGCTAACGAGTGGCGGGTCGTGGCGCACGTGCTGCGTGTGGCCGCAGGCCAGTTGCGCCACCCAGTGCCCCTCCTCGTCCTGCCGGAAGCCGGTTATGGCCACCAGCGGCGCCCGATCATCAGCCCTCATCGAACCAACCCACCTCGTCCAGCGCCGTCGCCGCCGCCTCGGCGGGGAAGCCCCGCCGGGCCAGGAAGGCGAACGCCTTAGCCCGCGCCTTACGCAGCCGCTGCGAGCGCTCGTACTCCGCCTCGTCCGTTACCGCTCCTCCCGTTGCGTCAGCGCTGGTGGGTCGGTAACGCCAGGCGTTCTTCTCCAGCAGCGCGGTGGCGGCCGCTGTCTGGTGCGCGCCCGACAGGGGTCCTAGCTCGCGCTCCACAAGCGCTTCATCCACGCCCTTCTGGCGCAGCTCGCGCCGCAGGCTCAGGCGCCCGCGGGAGCTCTGACGCGAGCTCACGTACTGCTCCGCGTACAGCGCGTCGTCCACCAGGCGGAGCTCGGCTAGTCGCTCGAGCAGCGGTTCGGCCTCCTCAGCGGGCAGGCCGCGGCGGGTGAGCCTGTCGCGCAGCTCGGCCACCGTGTACTGTCGCCGGCTGAGGAGGAAGAGGAGGTACTCCCACGCCCGCTCGGCAGTGAGGGGCCGGGGTTGGCGGCGGCGACGGCGGCGCTCTGTCATCAGCGCAGTACGGCCACCGGGTCGAGCCTGGCCGCGCGGCGGGCGGGAACCAGCCCGGCTATCACGCTGGTGGCGAGCGACACGCCGCACACCCACAGCACGTCGAACGCCTGGACCTCCACCGGCAGCTGGGTGATGAAGTAGAGGTCGCCTGGCAGGGGGAACGGTTGCACGCGGAAGTAGGCGCTCACGAGCAGTCCGAGCAGTGCGCCTAGCAGCGTGCCGCCGCCGCCTAGGAGGAAACCCTCGAGCGTGAAGATGGAGAGCACCTGCTTCTCGGTGGCTCCCAAGGCTCTGATGATGGCTATCTCTTCGGTCTTCTCCGCTACCGTGAGCACGAGGATGTTGGTGATGCCGAGCGCTGCCACCAGCACGATGAGGAACACCACCACGCTGATGACGGCCTTCTGCAGGCGGAGCTGGCTTACGAGGCTACCGAACATGCCCTCCCATGAAACGGGCCGCAGGGAGTAGCGATCTGCCAGGCTGACCCCAACGGTGTGCGCGCGAGTGGGTTCGTCGAGCCGTAGGTGGTAGCCGGTGATGGCGTCCTCCTGCCGCAGGTAGCTCTGGAGGTTGCCGAGCCACATGTAGCTCGTTACGGCGTCGATGAGCTCGTTGCCAACCCTGAAGGTGCCCACCACTTCGAACTCGGCGGTGGCGCCGTTGATGTCGCGCAGCATGACGCTGTCGCCCCGCAGCACGCCGAGCTGCTGGGCCAGGGAGGCGCCCAGCACGATGCCGCCCTCGCGCTTCATGGCTTCCGCTTGCAGCTCGATGACCTGCAGGTCGAGTACGGCCTTGTGGAGGTCGGGGTCGATGCCGAGGACCTGGGTGTAACCCTGGCGGCCCGGGATGCCGAGCGCGGCGCTGGCCCGGCGGGCGATGAGCGCCTGGCCCGTTAGGAACGGCGCGGCGGCCACCACTTCCGGTTGCTGAGCGAGGTCGGCGAGCAGCTGGCGATCGTCGGGTAGTACCTCACCGTTTACGTAGCTCTGCAGCGTGAGCATGGGGGTGGCCCGCAGGGTGCTGCTGATGAGCTCGTCGATGAAGCCGTTAGTGAGCGAAAGCGCCACGATGAGCACCATCACGCCCACCGCTACACCGAGGACCGTGATTCCCGACTGCAAGCCGCGACGCCGGATGTGGCGCCAGGCCATGAAGGGTACGAAGGAGCGCACCCGGCTAGGTTATCGCGTGGCGTTAGCGTGAGGCGAGGAACACCGGGGTGGCGTCGAAGCTGGCCACGGCTGAGGGCAGGAGTTCCGGACCGTCGTGGCCGTAGCGCACGACCTCCACTTCCACCTTGCGAACGCCCCAGTTGACGGCCGTGTCGTAACGTTCGAACCACACGTCGATCTGTTGGTTCTTACGAGCGTGCATGGTGTCTTCCACCACGAAGAGCTGCTGGCTGTCGAGCATGCTTTGGAACGCGCCCACGCCGTTACCCGTGTGGTACGCGCCCAGGTCGCGGATGCGCACCAGCGAGCCGTACGGTAGGTCGGCGCCTAGCAGGTCGCGGCTCACGGCCACCACCCCGAAGCGGGTACGGGTGCCGGTGGCGGTGATGAAGGGTGTTGAGTCGGTCTGGCTCTCGAGCGAGTTGTAACCAGTGGCCCGCAGCACGTAACGCGGGTTGGCCACAGGACCCTGGACGGCGGCCTGCAGCTTGGGCACCTCGCGGGCGCTACTCGACACCACCGCGATCGGCGTGAACTCCAGGGGTACCTCGACTACCGGCTCGCTCCTGGGGGCACTGAACGCTGTGATGAGCGCGGCTAGTACCAACCCGAGGGTTGCTACCTTGCCGCCGATGTGCAGGATCATCTGCACCTCCAAGCGGATGCACTGTAGCAAAGAAACTGTGCGGAAAGACACACGACCGACACAGCGAAGCTGGGTTTCCGTTCATGAACCTTTCACGCCTGGCGGCCGTGAGAGCGGGTGCAGGCGCAAGGCGCAGGCCTACACACTTGCTCTCATGAACGACCGATGTATGCTTTTGGCGGGAGAAGGAGCGTCTCTACGGGAGAGATCGTGACGCTTCCGGAGCGCTAGAGCCTTGCCGATTGTTCCAGGCCTGCTGGCCATGCCTACCGTGCTCGCTAACGCGTTGCTGAGCTTCGTACCGGATAAGAGCGTACCGGTTCGGGGCCCAGATAGGGTGGCTGTGGTCTCACCGATGTTCGATGAGGAGGCGGGCGCCGGACCGGCGCTCGATTCCTTGTTCAAGCAGACCGAGGCCGTGGACGAGCTGGTCGTGAGCGTTAACGGGGGTAGCGACGATACCGCTGGCGTCGTGCGCGCCACCCTCACCGCTAATGGCTACCGCCGCGTGTACGACGCGCCGGCGCCAGACTTCCCAGGCAGGCTCGAACGGTGGCACCGCGAAGCCGGCCCCACCGTGGTGGTGCTACTTCACGCTCAGCCTATCTCCAAGGCCGATAGCATCAACGCCGTCGTGGCGGGCGGTTACCTCACTAGCGAGCGGGTCCTCGTGGTAGACGGCGACACCATCTTCGCGCCCACCTTCGTGGCGCGGCTCAAGGACTCGTTCTACAGCTTGCGGCGCGAGCGTCACGCCGGCGGCAGACGCTACGTTATCGAGGACTCGGCGTTGCAGTCCGGCTCCGTCATGTCGTTGCGGCCCCCAGCCGGGGTCGGCGCAACCCACATCTCGCTGGCGCGCTCTGGTGAGTACGCCGTCGCCACGCTCCTGCGCCAGGGGCAGACCGCGCGCCTGGGTGCCGGGCGAACGTTCGGCCAGTCGCGGCTTTACACGGTGGTGGGGTGCGGCTTCGTGGCGCGTCGTAGTAGCTTTCCCATGCCGGCCGACACCCTCACCGAGGATCACGACTTCACCCTGCAGGTTCAGAACGAGCGTAGCTCCGAGCAGCGCGTGGCGGTGGCCGAGCTCCAGGCCCGGGGCTTCGAGGTGCGTACGCCGGCTGGGTTCGTGGCTGTGGCTAACTACTTCGACGTGCAGGACGAGGTGGTGTTGCGCCGCAGCGCGAACGCACGCTTCGTGCCCGCGGCGCTCATGTACACGGAGGACCCGCTCAACGTTCCGGGCTACATGCGGCAGGTGGAGCGCTGGAACGGCGGCGGGGTAGAGAACGCCTTCAAGCGCCTCCGCACCGACACGCGCCGGAACGTGAAGCCCAACGTGGCGTTCGCTGTCTTCAGCGCGCAGTTCGAGAACCTCTTCGGGCTCGCGCTCCTGCTCCTGCTCCTGCCCGTAGCGCTTGGAGTCAACAGCGCTCTACCCGGTTACGGCACGGCCCTGCGCGGGCTGGGGGTGTGGCTGGGCGTCGACCTGCTAGTGACGTTGGTGATGTTGCTCCTCGGCTTCCGCCGCGTCTGGCGGGGCCAGGGGCAGCGAGGTTGGCGCTTGCTGCGTAACTCGGTGGGCTCCGCGCTCGGCTCGGCGGTGCCGCTGCTATCCATGCGCCTCTTCAACGCTGTGGCCTACGTGGCGGCCTTCACACGGGCGTTACCGAAGGCGTTGCGGCCGCCAGAACAGGACCCGCGCGTCACCATCACCTGGGAACGGCCCCGCGCCGTGAAGCGCGATCAGGTGGGCCTGCGGGTGGGCACCGTTACGCTGGGGCTGCTCGTGAGCGCCGCTGCCCTGTTCCTCGTCACCGCGTACGTTGCCGACGCGGTGCGCCCCGGCTACAAAGACACCTGGATGCTGATCAACAAGGGCACGCCCGTGCTGACCGAGGAGCACGTAGCTCTACCACTGCACACCGTGGCGAAGCCGGTGCTGCCGCCGGCGCTGATCGGCGGCGTGGAGCCGTTGGGAGGTAAAGGCGTACCACCTGCTAACAGCACGCCGCCTGGTGGCGACGCTCCGGCCGGGAACGACGAGCCGGCGGGGCAGGTTGAGCCGGCGGCGGCGCTCGGCGCTGACGACGAGTCTGTGGAGACGGCGGGTGCCGGCGAGGTGGGCAGCACGGGCACCCCTGAGGCGGCGCAGTGGTACCTCTCGGACTACTGCAGCGTGCCGTTCACGGCCTCGCCCGCTCATGACCGCCGCCTCCTGGCAGGCGACGCGGGCGCCTACCAGCCCCTAACTTACTGGGAGAGGTTGATGCTGGCGCGCCTGGTGCCGCTGGCAGCTCACCTGGAGGAGGCCGCCACCGCTTACGACGTGCCGGCGCGTTTGCTCCTTCAGGTGCTCATCAACGAGTCGTTCCTAGACCCTCTCGCGGTTGGACCCACCGAGGACCTGGGGCTCTCACAGGTCACGGGCGAGGCTCTCACGCTGCTACGCAACATCTCCAACCAGCCCGGCTCGCGCTTCGCTAACCCCGTGATGTTCGCGGCTCCCTTCAGCGTCTTCGACCCCGACTTCTCCATCTGCGCCGGCGCTGCCAAGCTGGCTTGGTCTCGGGCGCAACCGCAGGGGCACGACGATCACTTCGCGTACGCGCGTTACATCAACCCGCTGGAGGGCGTGCAGCGCTCGGGCCTCAACCCGTTGCACGCCGAGCTGGTGGTGGCGCTCGACGGCCTTGCCGACACCGTCGACAGGCTACGTAACGCCTTCGCCGCCTACCTGGAGAACGAGGAGGTGCTCACCGAGCACGAACGTGCGCTGTTCGACGTTTACGGCGCAGTGGCGGCCGGCGACCTGAGCCTCGGAGAGGCGTACCTGGCCACCCGCGGGGTCGTGGCTAGCATCGGCATAGACGACGTGGAGTTCTACGACGAGGTCACGTTCAAGCTGTACGGCTTCGGGAACAGCACGGCGGCGGTGCCAGGAGCAGACTGAGGCGAGGCAGCAGCTGGGTGGGGCGGGTTCCGACGCCAAGGTCAGAACCCTATGTCAGGGCGCTGATCGAGGGCCCTAGTTCAGGGCCCGGTAACTATGGGCTCGGTCGGCGGCGCCGGTGCTCGTAGGGTAGACCGCCATTCGAACCACTCACGGAAGGCTCCAGCCGACGAGTCGGAGCTCTCGATGCGCCAGTCGGTCTCCTTGTCCTCGTTGAACCACACGATGGCCTCGAGCCGGTCGAAGGCGGTGGAGCTGAGCATCTCCGTGATCCACTCGCCCTTGTCGCCGCCATGCTCGGTGGAGGCCACCTCTGCGATCCAAACGGGTTGCGGCCCAAGGGTCGTGATGCGCTGGTAACCGCCCGCGAAGACCTCGTCGAAGCTCTGCCAGCCGATGTAGGGCCGGGTGGTGCCCCAGTTGTAGCCGTCGAGCGCGAGCACGTCTACGTACTCGCTGCCGGGGTAGTAGTTCTCCATGCGGTTGCTCTCGGTGCGTGGCTCGTCGGTGACGTTGGGGCTGAACACCCAACGCACGTTGGTGGCGCCCTCCTCCTCGAAGAGCCGCACCAAACGGCGCCACGCCAGCTTGAGGTTCTCCGGATCGCCGTGCCACGGCGCCCAGTCGCCGTTCATCTCGGGGAAGGGCCTCACGTAGAGCTCGCCGGGCGCTTGCGCTGCCTGCCGCGCCCATTCACGCACGTAATCGTCGTGGAAGCCCGCCGCGATGTCGGCCACGCTCGGCACGAGCGACTGCCAGCTCACGAGTGGGATGCGGCCGTGCTCCAGTAGGTCGTTGACGGGAATCGGGTCGTACGGGTGGCTCCACGACGTGTACCAGTGGCCCACGTCGAACTGCCCTCCCACGGTGTCCTCCAGCGCTTTGAACTCCGCTAGGTCGCTCCAGAAGCCCGTTGGCACGAAGGCGCCCACGAGGGGTTTGGCGAACTGTGCGGTGGGTTCGGTTTCGGTGGGGGCGCCGCACGCGGCGAGCGCTACGAGTAGTGAGAACGCGCTAGCGATCAGGCTATGGCGACGAGCCGGTGAGGACCGTACCGGTAGCCGACAAACCCGTAACTGGCGCCCTCCCGAGGCGCTTCTGTGGATACGCTCGCGTGACAAGTTGGCCTCCCACGACGGTTGCGAGCCCTATGAGGGGGCCGGTCCGTCGGCTCAACTGTGTGAGATAATACCCAGCCAGCGAAGCCTTGGGCAACAGGTCTGAAGCTCGAGTGAAGGTCAGTCGGCCGCGTCCACGGTGCCGCTGGCGGCCACCACCGCGCCGCTAGAGAGCGCCGTCTGGAAGGCGCTTAGTACGCTCGTGTCGGAGGCGATGCGCCAGTCGGCTTCCTTGTCCTCGTCGAACCAGACGAGCGCCTCTATACGGTCGAAGCCGGTGGTGTTGAACATGTCGGTCACCCAGCTGGCCTTGTCGCCGCCTTCGTCCGAGGACGCTAACTCGGCGATCCACACGGGCTGCTCGCCCATCGCGACGATGCGCTCGTAACCGCGCTCGAACACCTCGCGGAACGACTGCCACACGGGGTAATGCACGTTGGCCTCGCCCCAGTTGTAGCCGTCGAGGGCCAGCACGTCCACGTACTCATGGCCCGGGTAGTAGTGCTCCATCCGGTTCGCGTCGATGCGCGGCTCGTCGGTGACGTTGGGGCTGAACACCCAGCGCACGTTTGTGGCGCCCTCCGCCTCGAAGATGCCCACCATGCGGCGCCAGGCGGCGCGGAAGGTGGGGGTGTCGCCGTTCCAGGGGGTCCAGGAGCCGTTCATCTCAGGGAAGGGACGCACGTAAACGGGGCCGGTGCTACTTGCCGCGCCCTGTGCCCAGGCGCGGATGTAGTCGTCGTGCAGACCGGCCGCGATGTCGGCGACCTTCTGGTTGACGGGTTGCCAGGAGATGAGGGGCAGACGGCCGCCTTGCGAGGCTGCCGCGACGAGTTCGGGGTAGTAAGGGGTGTCCCAGCTCGTGAACCAGTGCACGATGTCGAGGCGTCGGCCCAGGCTAGTTTCGAGCTCGAGCACGGGCTCCATGCCGCTCCACACGCCGCCGTAGGTGAAGGCGCCGAACATGACCTTGGAGCCGAGGGTCTCGGCGAAGGGGGTGGCACTGGTTTCGGGCTTCTTATCGTGCATGGCCACGTGCTCCAGGTCGTTGGCGGAGCAGGCGGCGAGAAGCAGCGCCACCAGAACCGCCAGTGCGGTACTGATCGGGTGCCGGTTGCGCCTGTCCTTTCGGTTCGTTGCCTTGGCCGTGCCGAGCATCTCACCCTCGGACCGAGGTCGGTCCCGAGGCGCCTGTCCGGCTGTGCCACGACGCGGAGGCTGCTCCGCGCTACGAGTGTCCCGCTGGCCGGTTGCGCTACTAGCTCCACCTGTTCCAAGCGCCCATATGCAGAACAGGTTTCATCGCTTCCAACTCCCGGGATGAACCGGGTGCCCGAACCGCTCGGGCGGACGAACCTTCGTGGGAAGGCTCATGCCTGGAAAGCTGCGGCCGTTGTAAGGAGAAGGGGACAGTCTCGTCCTTGGCCGGTTGCGCTACTCGCTCCGCCTGCCTCAAGCGCCCACGTACGAGACAGGTTTCACAGCTTCCAAGCAGGGAACCTAAGTTCCCTGGTTCGGCAGTGTAGCACATCGGTGAGAACGGGGTGTGAACCTCTCTACTCGCCGATCGATAGGTTCAGGGGCCAACGCTGCTCGGGCTACCGGGCCCCAGCTGACGTGGCTGACTCCGCGCTCCGTTCTCAAGCTGCTCTAAGCCTGGGACCTCGCCCCGATGCTTAGCGTGGGCGCGGGCAGTAGTAGCATGCTGTTGCATCCTTCCTATGCGGGCCGCAGCGCCGGCATACCAAGGCGCAGACGAGCATGAGCCACCACACGCAGCCATCCCAACCCGCCCCCACAACAGCAGACACCGGTCGGCAGCCCGAGCTCACGACCGCCGAACCGCTGAGCTTCGAGGTGCAGGCGCGCGAAGGCGCCGCTCGGGCAGGGGTACTACGCACGCCGCACGGCAGCGTGGCCACGCCAGCTTTCGTGGCGGTGGGTACTCAGGCGAGCGTGAAGGGCGCCGCTCCCGACGTGGTGGCTGCAACCGGCACGCAGCTGCTGTTCGCCAACACCTACCACCTCTACCTGCGGCCGGGCGCGGAGCTGGTGGCGCAGCACGGCGGTCTGCACCGCTTCATGCGCTGGGACGGCCCGATCCTCACCGACTCGGGCGGTTTCCAGGTCTTCTCGCTCGGCGCCTCCATCGACCACGGGGTGGGCAAGGTAGCGTCCATCTTCCCGGGTGAGGACGGCGGGCCCGCCCCGCGCCGGCAGGCCGGTGGCGGCATGGTGAAGGTGCGCGAGGAGGGCGTGGAGTTCAAGAGCCACATCGACGGCTCCAAGCACTGGTTCACCCCCGAGAAGTCCATCCAGGTGCAGCGCCAGCTGGGGGCCGACATCGTGCTGGCGTTCGACGAGTGCACCAGCCCCCTTCACGACGAGGAGTACACGCGCGCCTCCCTCGAGCGCACACACCGGTGGGCGCAGCGCAGCCTCGACGAGTTCACCCGTTCCAGCTCCCTCCACGGCTACCCGCAGGCTCTCTACGGCATCGTGCAGGGCGGCGCCTACCGCGACCAGCGCGAGGAGAGCGCGCGGGTCATCGGCGCGATGCCGTTCCACGGCGTGGCGGTGGGCGGCAACCTGGGATCCACGCACGAGGAGATGTACGCCATCCTCGACTGGACGGTGCCATTACTGCCGGGCCCGCTACCCCGCCACTTGCTGGGCATCGGCGACGTGCCGGGCATCTTCGAGGCGGTGGCGCGCGGCATCGATACCTTCGACTGCGTGGCACCCACGCGCAACGCCCGCACGGCCACCATCATGGTGCGGCGCGCTGACGATGGCGGGCCGGCTCACCGCTTCAGGCTCAACATCCGCGGCGCCGCCTACGCTACCGACATGCGGCCGCTCGAGCCGGGATGCGACTGTTACACCTGTCAGAACTTCACGCGCGCCTACGTGCGGCACCTGTTCAGGGCGGGTGAGCAGTTGGGGCCACAGCTGGCCACCATCCATAACCTCCGCTTCATGGCGCGCCTGATGGACGACATCCGCGCCGCCATCCACGCCGGAACGTTCGAGGCTCTCCGGCGCGAGACGCTAGGGGCCTGAGGCTAGAAGCTGCGTTCGATGAGGTCGATGACGCTGCCGTCCTGGGTCACGAACCGCACCACGCCAACGCCCGGCACGAAGTAGAGGTCGAGCACCGTCTGCCCACCCGTGCTGGTGAGGCTGGTCTGGCGGATCAGGAGCGCGTTGAAGCGGCCCGCCGGCGTCTCGACCCCGCGTAGGCCCAGCACCTCGGAATCGAGCGTGAGGGTGAAGCCGGGCAGGTCGGTGGTGCTCGTCCACTTGTGGCCGGGCGCCAGCGGCGCCGGGGGGTACACCTGCAACGCCGGCTCGTACGGGAAGAGCTGACCACCCGCGGCGGTGCCGTGGCTGTACACCCCGTCGTTGCCGTACTGCAGGTAGTCCTCTGAGATGGGCACGCCCTGGAAGTAGTGGACGAGCACCCACACGCTCACGCCGTTCATGTCGCGTGGGCCGGACAGCGTTTGTGTTTCGCCAGAGGAGTACGTCCAGCTGTACCCCGCCCCGGCTGGGTAGTAGTCCTGGGCGAGGGCCATAGGCACGAGAAGCGCCAGCAGGGTGGCGGCGCGAACGAGAACGCTCTTCATGGCTCCTCCCGACTCAGCTCGCTGGCGCGCCGCGTGGCTTCCTCCACGGCGTCGATGAAAGCGAAGCGCAGGCGGTGGCGCTCGAGCGTGCGAACACCCGCTATGGCGGTGCCGCCAGCGCTAGAGACCTCGTCCTTGAGCTCGCTGGGGTGCTTCGTCTCCAGCAGGCGCGCGCTCGCTAGCAATACCTGGCGGGCTAGGTCCCGCGCCAGTCGCCGGTCGAGGCCCACCCTTACGCCGCCGTCCGCCAGACCCTCGGCCACCAGAGCCGCGAAGGCGGGGCCGGAACCGGCCATGCCCGTGAAAGCGTCGAACTGCTCCTCCCGGATGTCGTACACGCTGCCGACCGCCCCGAACAGGCTGCGGGCCATCTTCACGTCCTCGTCGTTCACCTCGCGTAACCAGGCGAGGGCGGTAGCGCTCATGCCGAGGGCGGCGCCCAGGTTGGGCATGGCGCGGATGACGCGGCGCGAGCCTACGCGCTCCGCGATCCGTTCGGCGGGCACGCCCGCCATGAGGGAGACGAAGAGCGAGTTGCGGTTGGCCACCAGCGGCGCCACGCTCGGGAACGTCTGGGGCTTCACGGCCAGCAGCACGCACTCGGCGGTGTGCAGGGCGGCGTCGTCCACGCCGCTAACGCCGTAGCGCTCGGACAGCTCCGCTAACCGCCTGGGGTTGGGGTGGAAGATACCCACTTCACCCGCACCGAGCACGCCGGCGCCCAAGGCGCCCTGCAGCACTGCGCCGCCCATGCGGCCTGCGCCCACGATGACGAGGCGAAGCGGAGAGGTCACTTCGGTCACGACGGCCATTCTACGTGCGGCGCTGCCCGAGCCGCGATAGGAAAGCCACGCCCAGCGCTCCCAGCAGGGCGCCCACGAGGTCGGCAACCACGTCGAGCACGTCCGCGTGGCGGCCTGGTACGAAGTACTGGTGCACCTCGTCGGAGACGCCGAAGAGGGTAGCCAGCAGCACAGCCAGCCACACGCGCCCGGTAGCCAGCGTGAGGAACCCGCCCAGCACGGCGTATGCGGCGGCGTGCCCGACCTTGTCGGCGCCAACCGGCAGCCCCGCTAGCAGGCGCGAGAGGAAGCCGCCCACCGAGGGCGAGCCGGACTGCACGACGAGCAGCACCGCCCACACCAGCGCCCCCAGCCAGCCGAGCACCTTGAGCCAACCTGGCCAGCGGGCCCTGTTCACGGTGTGCTCCTCGGCGCTAGTGCGGTCACGGCCTAGTGAGCTCGCCCCGCAGGTCCTCCTGCATGAGGCGCCTCACCGCGGCGGTGTCGTGGCCGCTTCCCAGTAAGTAGATGAGCTTGCTTAGGGCCGCCTCCGGGGTCATGTCGGCGCCCCCCACCACGCCGGCCTCCTGCAGCGCGGCACCTGTGGCGTAACCGCTCATGTTCACGCGGCCGCGCAGGCATTGCGTGATGTTCACCACCACCACGCCCCGCTCGGTGGCTTCCGCCAGCGCGGCCAGCAGCTCCCGGTCGCGGCTGGGGGCGTTACCGGTGCCGTAGGTTTCGAGCACGAGACCCGCCAACGGCGCCTGGAGCACGTTGCGAACGAAGCGCGCGTCGATGCCGGGGAAGAGGCGTAACGACGCCACCGTGACCTCCGACAGGTGCGGCACCCGGAGCGGCCCAGGTTGCGCTGGCCGCGCCGCGCCGGCGCGCAGGGCGATGTCCACACCCACCTGGCCGATGGGTGCCTCGTTAGGCGCCTCGAAGGCGTCGAAGCCGCTAGCTGAGACCTTGGTGACCCGGCAGCCGCGCATGACGCTGCCCGCGAAGTACACGCACACCTCGTGGAGGTCGGTGCGCGCGGCGAGCTGCAGCGACGCGACGAGGTTCTCACGCCCGTCGGACCTGACCTCGCCTAGCGGCACCTGGGAGCCCGTAACGATGACGGGTTTACCCAGTCCTTCCAGCAGGAACGCCAGCGCGGATGAGGTGTACGCCATGGTGTCGGTGCCGTGAAGTAGCACCACACCGTCTATCTGGTCGTAGCGGGCCGCGATCTCGTCGGCCATCCGCTGCCAGTCGGACGGGCGGTTGTCGGCCGAGTCGAGCAGGGGCTCGAACTCCACGAGCTCCACCGCGGGCATGCTCGCGTCGTTCAGCTCCGGCATGCGGCTGAGGAGCTCGGCCAGGTGCCCCTGCTTGGGCTCGAAGCCGCGGGGGCCGCGGTGCATGCCGATGGTGCCACCGGTGTGGGCTAGAAGTACTCGCCTAGACACGCCGGATTGTACCCGGGCGCCAGGCTCGCTCAGCGGATGCCCGGTGGCACCTGCGCGGGCGGCGGTTCCGGTAGGTTGGCGGGCATGGGCACGCCGGCCATGCGTTTCACCATGCCGTTCTCGTTGCAACCCACGTAGAACGGGCAGCGCAAGCACTCCGACCACACCGTTGGGTGCAGGTCCCGGCTCTTGTCGATGAGGGTGAAACCGCAGCGCTCGAAGAACTCGACCTCGTACGTCCACGCGAACAGGGTGGGGATGCCCACGCGCTGCGCCTCCGCCTCGCAGGCGGCCACTAGCGCCCTGCCCACGCCGCGGGCGCGCACACCGGGCGCGACGGCTAGACCGCGCACCTCAGCGATGTCGCCCCACAAGATGTGCAGCGCACCGTTGCCCGCGAAGACGGGCCCGTTGCCCTCGTCGATCTCGGCCACGAAGAAGTCGCGCAGGTTCTCGAAGATGTTCTGCATGGGTCGCACGAGCATGCGGCCCTGGCTGGCCCAGTGACCGATGTTCTCGAAGATCAGCG
>CAZFFG010000035.1:0-18338 GCA_964518275.1 uncultured bacterium
AGCGGCAAGCCGGGGCTTGCCGCTTCCGTGGTGCGAGGAGCGGGACTTGAACCCGCACGGCTAGGCCACTAGATCCTAAGTCTAGCGCGTCTACCAATTCCGCCATCCTCGCCTGAAGGGCGCCCTTCCGCGCTTGAAGGGCGGGCCAGGCGGCCCGCCCTCAGCGCACGGGGCAGAGCCCGTAATCATTGGGGTGGATGAAGGGATTTGAACCCTCGACCCCCGGAACCACAATCCGGTGCTCTAACCTACTGAGCTACACCCACCACGCACTCGGTGCGGGAGCGGCAAGGCTCCAACGCGACCGGCGGAAAGTTTACCGCATAAAGCTGCCTTGGGTAAAGGTCTGGGCTGCAAGGGAAGCAGGTCGAACGTGGTGCGCCAGGAAGGATTCGAACCCTCGACCTACCGCTTAGAAGGCGGCTGCTCTGTCCACTGAGCTACTGGCGCGCGCCGCGAAGGGACGAAAGAGATGGAGCGGGAGACGGGATTCGAACCCGCGACTTACAGCTTGGAAGGCTGTCGCTCTACCAACTGAGCTACTCCCGCACGTTGTGGTCGGGGCGGCCGGATTCGAACCAGCGACCCCCTGGTCCCAAACCAGGTGCGCTACCAGACTGCGCTACGCCCCGACGATCACCTGGCGCACCCGCAAGCGCGGCTGCTGTGGCTCCCAGGCGGGTGCAGGCAGGAGTATACCCGGTCGGGCGGGGGTGCGTCACGCTTCGAAACGACCAGGTGGCGCCAAACCTAACCGAGCTCACGCAGCGCCAGCTCCGTCCACGCCACCATCTCGGGCGTGAGGGGCAAGCGGCGCACGCTGGCCGCGTCGTACCAGCCGAACGGTGCGCCCTCGCTGCGGATGGCGCCCGCGTACGGCTCCACGGGCCGCGCCCAGTACACGAGGTCCACGTGTTGGTGCCCGGGCGCGATGTCCTCGAGCTGCACCCCGCGGGGCCGCACGAGCTGGCGTGGGCCGGCGGCGTCGATGGCGCGCTCGCCCACCAGCGTCACCTCCACGCCGGCTTCCTCCCACACCTCACGCACGGCGGCGTCGTCGGGTAGCTCGTTGGGTTCAACGTGCCCGCCCGGCGGCAGCCACAGAGCCAGCTTCTCGTGCTCGTGGAGAAGCACCTGGCCACGCCACACGACGAACACGCTCACGGCTAGGTCGCGGCTGGGCGTGGCTTCACGTGTAGCGTTCGTGGGGTGGCCGGACGGGTCCCTCACGCTCGTCACCTGAACACGAGCGCCGCGAAGAGAACGAGGAACACGCTGCCCACTGCGGTGAGGAAACCCACCATGAAGCCGCGCGGCCAGGCGCGCCTGACGCTCGGCACGATGGAGGCGAAGACCAGGAGGATCCCGGCCAGGAAGAGGTAGCTGGCGATCTGTACGAGTAGTTCTTGCACCGTTGCTCCCGGGCAAGGGTACCCCGCGCCGTGCGAACGTGTGCGGGTGGCACCGCGCCCCGCACGGGGCGGCTAGCATGGGAGGGTGACGACACCAAGTAACCAGGCGGCAGAGGGTGCCGAGCAGGAGCTCGCACCGTTCAGGGAGCGCGTACTGGCGGTGGTGCGCATGGTGCCAGCCGGTCAGGTCACCACCTACGGCACCGTGGCGCTGCTAGCGGGCAACCCGCGTGCTGCGCGCCAGGTGGGCGGGGTGCTGTACGGCCTGCGCCACACCGACTCTGACGTGCCTTGGCAGCGCGTGATAAACGCGCAGGGCGGCATCTCCACCTTCAAGGTGGGTAGCGGTGAGCTGCAGGTGGCCCTCCTCGAGTCCGAAGGCGTGGAGGTGGTAGACAGGCAGGTCGACCTAGCGCGTTTCGGCTGGCGGCCTAACGACGAGGAGCTACCCTGACGCGCGGCGCTCCTCCCCGTTCGCCGGCTGAGCGGCCGAGGCGCACAGAGCCTCCGGGTCAGCCCACGTGGATATCGCGCCCGATGGCGTAGGTGATGACGCGCTTGTGGTAGCGGCGCGACAGGAAACCCACCCGCACGTACGCCTCTACGTAGTAACCGCCATGCTCTCGCACGTTGTTGGCCGCGAACCGTAACGACGGCACGAAGTTGGCTACGAAGCCTAGGAAGCCGGCGTTGATCTCGGCCTGCATGTGGGTGTGCTTGGTGAGCGGGAAGGGGGCGATGAACTCGGCTGTCAGCTCGGTCTTGCGCCGCCCCGGCAGTCGCCCACGCGTGAGCGCCCGCAACGCTTCGAGACGCTTGGTGCGCAGTCCGACCTCGTTGCCTTTCTCCTCGTAGAAGCGGTCGCTGAAGTTGAAACGCACCGTCACGTTCTCTAAGGTGGCGTACGGCACCAGCTTCAGCCGCGCTTTGAACACCGACCCAGCGGCCGCCTGCGGCGGCACCTGCAGCTCGACCTGGTTGAAGATGCGCTCCCACGCCGCCGTGAAGAACGACGACACGGCTGCGGCGCCGGCCGCGAAGACCTCGAAAGCCAGGAATAGCGGGCCCACCGCCTGGCGCAACGTTGGCGACAGGAACGCCAAGCCGCCCGCCACGGCCACGGCGGCCCACACCAGGCCGATCCAGAAACTGGGCAGTTGCGACACGCGCGGCGTGTACGGTACGTCGAGCGGCGGGTCGTCGAGGAAACGGCGGGCCACCCCGCACGCTTCGCACTGCTCGCCCATCAGGTTGCAATGCCCGCAGAGCGAGCAGCTCCACATGGTGGCCTGCCACGGGGTAGCAGCGTCGTTGGCGGCCACTTCGCTCACGCTCACGCCCCGAGTATAGGAGCCTGGGGCGGGCGGCGGCGAGAAACTTCGTATCATTGAGCCAACCGGCGGCCGCCTGTTGCGTGCGGGCCGTGGTCGGTCACCGAGGGCCCCGACAGCCCTCTGCGAGGAGTGACTTATGAAGGGCGAGAGCCTAGTGATGAACGGCGATACCTGGACCGTGGTCGACGTAGCCCCCGCCATGCCCCTCGCGGAGATGGTGGCGGCCATACTGGAAGACGAGGGGTTCGTGGCGGTGGTGCGCGGCGCTGAGCTCCTCAGCGACGTGTTCTCGCACCTGGGCTCCATAACCGCCTCCACCACCTACGTGCTGGTGCCCGAGAAGGACGCGGAGCGCGCCCTGAAGCTCATCGCGGAGACCGTCACCGACTACGAGGGCGAGGAACTCGAGGAACTGCTCGCCAAGATGGAGCGCGGCGAGCTCGAACCGGGCGAGTGGGACGACGAGGACCTAGACGAAGAGTTCGACGAAGACCTAGACGAAGACCTGAACGAGGAGGACCTCGCTGCGGCCGAGCGCGCCGAGGGCGAAGGTGACGCCTGACAGCTCCGCAGGGAAGCCCACGGCAGCGGGCCGCGCTGCCTGGCTGAGCCTCTTCGGGGCGCTGCTCATCCTCGCCCTGAAGGGGGCGGCCTACCTGCTCACGGGCTCCGTGGGCTTCCTCTCCGACGCTGCCGAGTCGCTGGTGAACCTGGTTGCCGCCGGCGTGCTGCTGCTCGCGCTTAGCGTGTCGCGGGCGCCGCCCGACTACGAGCACCCCTACGGGCACACCAAGGCTGAGTACCTGTCGGCGGTGCTGGAAGCCGCCCTCATCATGGTGGCCGCCGGCATCATCACCTGGTCGGCGGTGCAGCGCCTCCTCGAACCGCAGGCCCTCGAGAACGTGCGCGCCGGGGTAGTGGTGGCGCTGCTCGCCACTGCCGTGAACGGCGGCTTGGCCCTGCAGCTGTTCCGCACGGCGCGCCGCGAGCGCTCCGTGGCGCTCGAAGCCAACGCGCAGCACCTCATGACCGACGTGTACACCTCGCTCGGCGTCATCGCCGCCGTGGTGCTGGTGGGTCTCACCGGCTGGAACGTTCTCGACCCCCTCATCGCGCTGGCCGTGGCGGCCAACATCGTGCGCGTTGGGGTGTCGGTAATGCGGCGCTCTGTGTCGAACCTTCTGGACCAGCGCCTGCCCGACGAGGAGGAGGCCGTCATCCTCGAGGTGCTGGAGAAGACCCCAGGCATCAAGGGTTACCACCGGCTGCGGACGCGGCGCAGCGGCCGGGCGCGCTTCGCTGAGGTCGACGTGTTCGTGCGGCCCGAAATGACGGTGGCGGAGGCGCACACGGTGGTGGCGCGCTTGGAGGACCAGATCCACGCAGAGCTCGACGACCTCGTTACCACCGTGCATGTGGAGCCCTACGTGGAGGGCGTGCGCGACCGCAGCACCACCCCGCGCGAGGAGTTCGGTGCGGAAGGTCCCGCCTAACAGTGGGCGTGCGCCTGCTGGCTTAACGTCGTCGGCCGCTGCCGATGGCGCCGGCCGCCGGGCGCGAGGTGGCTGCGCTACCGGCGTCGAGGTAGCGCAACGGCGCGTCGGCCCACAGGCCTGCGTAGCCCACACCCACCCGCGGCGTCACCAGCACGTCCGTTACGGCCGGACCCGCGTGAACGCTCACGGGCGGCGCCGTCAGCGGCGTGGCGTTGTGGCTGCGGTCGATGCCCAGGGCGCGGGTGAGCCGGCCGGGGCCGTCGCCGCGCGCCCCCGCCGGCGCCTGCAATAGCTCCACGGCCCTGACCAGCACGGCGTGTGGTAGGCCCTCAGGCTGACACACGGCGTTGAAGAGCTCATGCACGCCGTACACGAGGTACACGTACGCCGTGCCGGGCGGCCCGTACAGCGTGCTGGTCCTGGGGGTCAGGCCCTTGGCGGCGTGGCAGGCGCGGTCCGCCTCGCCTAGGTACGCTTCGCACTCCACGATCCGCCCGCAGCGCAGCTCGTCACCCTGCCGCACCACGAGGAGCTGCCCCAGCAGCGCGGGCGCCACTTCATCGGCGGGCCGGGCGTAGAACTCTGCTGGTAGCGCCGGCGGGAGCGGCCCCAGCAGGGCACCAGCGAGGGCGGGCTCAGCTTGCCTAGCCACCAGCGTGCCGCCGCTTACACCCGGCGGTGCCCGCGGCCGTCCCAGCCGGCGTACGAGTAGAAGCGGCCTGGCACGCGGTCCTTGAGGTACGCCACCAGCGGGTCGCGTAGGGGTGGGATGGGCACGATGGTGGCCACCTCGTCCACGGGGAAGAAGCGCGCCTCCACGATGAAACCGTCTGGGTCGCGCGGGTTGAGCAACCCCTTGTAGTGCGCCACGAACGCGAACGACACTGCGCGGTCGTTGCGGCGCCGGTCTTCCACGTGCACGGCGTAAGCCAGGTGCGAGATCTCGGTCACCTCGAGGCCCGTCTCCTCCCACACCTCACGCACGAGCGCGTCGAGGGTGGACTCGCCCCGCTCCACCATGCCGCCAGGCAGGGTGTAGCGCACGCGGCCGTGCCCTTGCCAGTCGTTGCCTACGAGCAGTACTCGACCGGACGGGTCGAGCAAGATGGCCGCGGCAACGACGAACTCACGCCGCGCCACGAGAGGTGGGCGCCGCGGCCGGCGAGCCCTGCGCAGCTTCCAGCGCCAAGCGGGCGAGCTCCTCGGCCTGAAGGGCGCCGGTGAGTTCGTCGAGGTGGCCGCCAAGCACGCTGTTCAGCTCGCGGGTGGTGTAACCGATGCGGTGATCGGTGATGCGGGACTGAGGGAAGTTGTAGGTGCGGATGCGCTCGGAGCGGTCGCCGGTGCCTATCTGCACGAGGCGCGCCTCGCGGGCCGCATCGGCCGCCTTAGCGCGCTCGCGCTCTAGTAGGCGGGAGCGCAGCACGGTGAGGGCGCGCTCCTTGTTCTTGATCTGCGACTTGCCGTCCTGACAGGTGACGATGATCTCGTCCGGTTGGCCGGGATGGTAAGTGACGCGCACGGCGGAGTCGGTGGTGTTCACCGACTGGCCGCCGGGGCCGCTCGAGCGGTACACGTCCACGCGGTAGTCGTTGGGGGAGAGGTTCACGTCCACGTCGTCGGCTTCGGGCAGCACGGCTACCGTGACGGTGCTGGTGTGGATACGCCCCTGCGACTCGGTGGCCGGCACGCGCTGCACGCGGTGCACGCCCGACTCGAACTTGAAGGCGCGGTAGGCGCCGCGGCCATCGATGCCGAACGACACCTTCGTGAGCCCGCCCACCTCGGTGGCGTGCGAGTCGAGGACCTCCGTGCGGAAGCCTAGGTTGGCGGCGTAACGGAGGTACATGTCGAGCATCTCGCGGGCGAAGAGGGACGCTTCGTCGCCGCCGGCGGCGGCGCGGATCTCGACGATGACGCTCTTGTCGTCGTACGGGTCGCGGGGGAGGAGCAGCGTGTCGAGTTCGGCCTCGAGCGCGGCTAGCCGCGCCGTGAGGCTCTCAGCCTCCCGCGCTGCCTCGGCGGCGAACTCCGGGTCTTTCTGGAGCTCCTCGAGGTCTTCGAGTTGCCGTGCGACCTGTTGCCTCTCGGCGTCCACGTCGACGATCTCTTTGACCTCGCTGTAGCGCTGCATGGTCTCCCGGTACCTGGCTGGGTCGGCCAGCAGGTCTGGGTCGGCCAAACTGCGCTCCAGCAGTTCGAGCTCGTAGGTGAGGGACTTCATCCTGTCGGTCATTGAGGCTAGTCTAATGCCTCGCGTGAAAGGTTCCGGAGCG
The DNA here is from genome assembly GCA_964518275.1 of uncultured bacterium. Classification (GTDB taxonomy): domain Bacteria; phylum Deinococcota; class Deinococci; order Deinococcales; family Trueperaceae; genus JAAYYF01. The sequence continues at coordinate 6,519 of CAZFFG010000035.1, forward strand.
GAGGCTTCACTCGGCGCGCCGGCGTGACGACTCAGCGGTACCGCACCCTGGCCGTGACCACTTGCTGGGCCCCAGTCAGCGCGGTTCAGCGCAGCGGCGTTAGGCCGCTGTTGGTGATCACGGCGATGGCCAGCCCGGCTGGGTCTACCGCGTTGGCGGAGCCGTCACGCAGGTCTATCAGCCCAGCTCCCGTGCAGGTGGCGGGTCTACCCACCATGGCGTCGCGCAGCGCGAGGCGCAGCACGTCCGCGTCGTGGCTGGGGATCTGCAGGGCGATGAGCTGCTCCAGGCCAGCCTGCACCAGGTCGAGCGCGGTGAGGAACGGCGCCGTGGCCACCGCGTGGTTAGCTGCGCCCGGCACTGCGGCCAGCCGCGCGGCGTCGAGCACGCCCGCCGCGGCGCAGGCGCCCGCGGCGCCCCAGGTGCCGTGGCGTGGCCTGCTGGGGTCTTGCGCGGTGGGTGCGGCGGGGCTCGGCACCAGCGCAGGCGCCACGGCCACCCTGGCGCCGAGCAGACGGCTCCACGGCAGTGGGTTGCTACCGGGCGCTAACAGGGCAGAGCGGATGTAGACGTTGCCCTCGTAGCCCCGGCGCTGCAGCGCGTCGACGGCCACCAGCAGGTCGTCGTACAGGCCCCACACCACGATGCCGCCGGGCTGCGATGTAGCGAGGAGCAGCGCCTCCGGGCGCAGTTCACGCACACCGGGCGCGTAGCGTTCCACACGACCTAAGCGTGCCCCGACCACGGCGAGGTGCGCCGCCAGGTCCGCCTCGGCCGCGTCGCCGATGGCGCCCTCCAGGGCCAGCAACGCCAGCGAGGGCCGGTTCTCGCGGTAGGCGTCGGCCACGATGGCGGCCACGGCGTCGGTGTCGTCGGGCGCCAGCGAGAACGCCCAGTAGGCAGCGGGTTCCACGCCGGGCAGCACGGTGGGAGCCAGCAGCGGAACGCCCGCCGCCTCGGCCAGCTCCGCCACCTGCCCGGTGGCCACGGGCGTGGTGCAGCACACTATGGCCAGCGCACCCTGCGCGATGAGCTCTTCGGCGTGGCGGCGCGCCGTGGTCGGGTTGCTCACGTCGTCGCGCAGCTCTAACCGCACGTTCACGCCGAAGATGCCACCCTGCGCGCGCAGGTCGGCAGCTAGGTCGGCTGCCAGCAGCCACTGCGCCACGCCCGGCCCAGCGGAAGCGCCGGTGCGCGAAGCGATGACGCCTACCGTGACCTCGCCGGCGGTCTGCGCCGCCGCGCTAGTAGCGAGGAGGCTGGCGAGAACGGCGACGAGCCAGAGCAACGATCGTAGGGGTCTCAGGGTGCTGGTCACTTTACGGTCCGGTGGTGGGCGCTCATGCGGGTGAACCTCCTGCCAAGCCTGGGAAGGCGCTCACAGGAGGTTATTGCGGGAAGATGAGCCCCGCACGAGTGGCGCCTGCGGCACCGTTCATGCGGGGGAAGAGTGGTGCGCCCGAACCGATTCGAACGGTTGACCTTGGGCTTAGGAGTCCCCTGCTCTATCCAGCTGAGCTACGGGCGCGCGCCAGCACAGATTGTACGGTGCGGGGCGTCGCCTCTCAACCGCTGAGGGTACGCCCCGCGCCGGGTGGTCTCGGGTTCGTTGCTGCTCGCCGCCTCACCTCACCGACAGGTCGTAGATGGCGCCGCCTTCCTCGTAGTAGTAGATGACGTCTATGTACCAGGTGCCGGCCGACGGGCTATCGATCTTGAAGCTCCCGCCGAAGGCCTCGGTGATGTCGCGGTAGTGCCAGTCGCCGCTGTCGCCCCACGACTCGATGTGCGAGCCGTACTTCACGGCCAGGTCCACGTCGTAATCGGCGCGCAGGTCGATGGAGAGCGACGTGGTGCCGGCCGGGACCTCCACTGCGTAGGTGTGGAAGTTGATGCCTTCCACTTGCCCCACGATGTTGTGCGTGGCCGCCTGGCCTAGGGCGAGGCTGCCCACGAAGCAGAACTCGCAGCCGGTGGAGGAGGCGCGCGCCTGCGTGCCGGTCTGGCCCGTGGTGGTACCGCCCTGCGTTGCCGGCTGGCTGCCCGTTTGCGTTCCTGTTTGCGTGCTCGTTTGCCCGCTCCCACTGCCGCTCTGACCCTGCGAGCCGCTGGCGGTGGTGGTGCTGCCGGCCCGCGCCACGTCGGGAACGTGCGGGCCGATGAGAGCCCACGCCAGGCTGATGGGCCTCACGTACGCCTGTTCCTCCACGTCGAGCTCCGCCCACTGCACGGTGCGACCGGCGGTGGGCACACCGATGAGGTTGCCGAACTCGTCGAAAGCGCCGCCGCCGGAGTTGCCGTGGGCGATCTTGCCGTCGGTCTTGATCCACTGCCGACCGCCGGTCTCCATGTCCTCACCCAGCCAGCCCGACATGAGCCCAGCCGTGAACGTGATGGTGGAGCCCGACACGCCCGGGTAGCCAACGATGGTGATGTAGTCGCCGGGCAGGAGCCGGTTGGAATCGCCCACCTGCACGTGCGGGAAGCGGGTGGAGGCATCGATGGGCGTCTCGTCGATCCACTCGAGGATCTTCAGCACGGCCAGGTCGTGGGTGGCGTCACCTGCTACGAACTGCGCCCAGAACATCGGTTCGGGCGGCAGGTCGGTGAACTCGGAGCCGGTGATGGCGATGAGGTGCCACTCGTAGGTGGTGCGTCGGTCGAGGTCGCCTACCACGTGGTAGTTGGTGAGCACGTAACCCGATGGGCTGATGATGGTGCCAGAACCGGACCAGTTGACCAGCGACTCGGCGTCCGGGTCCCACGGCACCACCTGCACCACCGCGTCGAGGATGTTGAGGCGGGCCTCGCGGGGGAGGCTCTGGGCTAGGCCCGTGCCTACCAGCAACGCCGCGACCAGAACACAGATGCGCACGCGCAGGCCAGCTAATGAAGAGCGCTTGACGCTCTGTGGGAGTTCGGAAGTTGGAGCAGCCATCGAATGACCCCTTTACCTGCAGGCGCCGCCACGCCACCACTGGCGCGGTGGGTGGGCGCTGGTGCTAATCGGTTCGATCCGGCGCCCGGCTCGGGCGCTCGTACCCTCGCACCGATTCTAAGGTGCTACGCGTGGGTTCGGGCGATGAGTTAGTGCACTCGCGCAGCTGTGCGAGTATGGGGCGGTGCGTAACGGCATGCTGCTCGGCTTCGGGCCCGGCGCCGCCATTGGGCTCGGGCGCTTCGGGTACTCGCTGCTGCTTCCGACCATGCAGGCCTCGCTTCAGCTCACGCTGGCGCAGGCTGGCGCCTTAGGTAGCGCCAACACGGGCGGTTACCTGCTGGGCGCCGTGATCAGCCACAAGGTGCTGGCTGGAGTGGGTTACCGGCGCGGTTTCTATGCGGCGCTGTTGCTGCAGGGCGTGGCCCTACTTCTCATGGGCCTGGGGCCGCCCATCGCCGTGATGGTGGTGCTGCGGGCCTTGCAGGGCGTGCTGGGCGCGTTCGTGTTCGTTGGGGGTGCGGCGCTGCTGCTCGCCTCCGGCGGCCGTGCAGGCGCGCTGGGCGCGTACTTCGGCGGCGTGGGGGGCGGTATCGCGCTGTCGGTGCTCATCCTGCCGTTCGCTGCCGACTGGCGCATGGGCTGGTTGGCGCTCGGCGCCCTCTCGCTCGCCATGGCCGCGGTGAGCCTGCTCCCGTACCGCGGCCTGCGAGAGCCCGCGCCGCCGGTGCTGGGTCGCGGCAGCAGCCTGGCGCCCATCGGCCTAGCCATGCTCGTTTACGCCCTCTACGGCGCTGGTTACATCGGTTACATGACGTTCGTTACCAGCGGAGTGCCCGGCTCGCTCACCATCTTCTGGCTCGTTCTCGGCGTTGCCACCCTCTTCAACGGCGCCCTCTGGGGCGCGGTTGTGGCGCGCTGGGGTGGCGCCGCCGGTATCAGGCTCTCCCTCTTGCTCCTGCTGGTGGCGAGCCTGGATCCACTACTACGCGTGGCACCCCTCGCTTCGGCGCTGCTGTTCGGGGTCTCGTTCCTGGGCGTCATCACGGCCATCACGGACCTGTTCAGGGTGAAGCTGCCGCCCGGCGCCTGGCCGCGGGCGATGGCGCTCTCCACGGCGGTGTTCGCGGTGGGGCAGGCGCTTGGGCCGAGCATCACGGGTGTGGCGGGCGACGTGGCCGGCGGAGTGAGCGGCTCGTTATGGGCCTCGTCGATACTGCTGGCGGTCGGTCTGGCGGTTAGCCTCCTGCCCATCGGCAAGGCCCCGCCTAACCACGAGTAGCAGCCGGGTAAAGCTAACGCTCCCTGCATGGCGCCACGGGTGGTAGCTTGCTGGCAGATGACACACACGAGCATAGGGGTCGACTTCGGCCTCAGCGTCACCGACGCGGTGCGCGCGGTTGGCGACGAGGCGCAGGCTCATGTGGCCAGGCACCGGCCAGGGCCCGCCACCCCGGAACTGTTGCTAGAGATGCTGGCCGACCTCGAGGCCGGCGCGCTGCTGCCAAGCCAGTCGCGCGGCGTGCCCGTTGGCGTTACCGGCGGGCGCTCGCGTTCGCTACCAAGTCGAGTGAGCGACCACCCCGTGGTGCACGTGGCTGAAACGGACGCCATCGGGCGCGGCGGCCTGGCGCTGGCGGGCGTGAGTCGCGCACTGGTGGTGTCGTGCGGCACGGGTACGGCCATGGTGGCCGCCGATAGCGCCGAAGGTCGCTTCCAGCACGCCTCAGGTACGGCGGTGGGCGGCGGCACGCTGGAAGGGCTCGCTAAGCACCTCATAGGCATCCGCGACGCGAGCCGGGTGGCGTGGTTGGCGCTCGAAGGCGACGCCGCGGGGGTCGACACCACGCTGGGCGAGGTGCTCGGCGGTGGAGTGGGGCACCTGCCGCCCGCCGCCACGGCCGTGAACCTCGGTCGCCTCGCCGAGGTCGCTAACCCCGAGCCCGCCGACGTGGCCGCCGGCTTAGTGACCCTGGTAGGGCAGACCATCGCACTGGTGGCGTTGAACGCCGCCAAGGTGGTCGGCATGGAACAGACCGTGTTCGTGGGTAGGCTGGCTGAGTTCGCGGCCGTGAGCCGCGTGATCCGCAGCGTGTTCGACCTTTACGGCTCGCGCCCGCCAGTGTTCCCGGAGGGGGCGGGCATGGCCACCGCTTTGGGCGCGGCTCTTGCCGCCCGCCAACACGGGTTGAAGCGAGGCTCGCCTTAGCGTTCGCTCAGCTCGGTTCCGGCGCCCCATCCCAGCCGCGCGTGACCTCCACCCAATCTAGCGCCCCGCTACAGGCCTGCAGCTCCTCGAGCGTCATGGGAACGGCTGAGCTAGCGCTGCCTGCAGCGGGGAAGACGACGTCGAAGCGACGCAAGGAAACGTCGAGGAACACCCTGGTACCCGCGGGGTTGGCGAAGGGGCACACGCCGCCGATGGGGAAGCCGGTGAGCGGCTCCACGTCCTCGGGCGCTAGCATGCGAGGCTTGCCGCCGAAGAGCCGCTTGAAGCTCCCGTTATGCATGCGTGAGTCGCCAGCAGCAACAACGAGGATGGCCTTGCCCGGGTCGTCGGGCTCGTAGAACGCCAGCGTCTTGGCGATGCGGGCGGGCTCGGTGCCTACCTTCTCTGCGGCCAGCTCCACGGTGGCGCTGGAATCCTCGAACTCCATTATCTGATCCGCCTTCCCGAAGGGTTCCAGGTGGCGGCGCACTCTCTCTACCGACATTCAGCGAGCATAACCAAGCCCGCTGGGTGAGGGCCAACCGCGGCGCGACGCAGCCATGAGAGGGGGTCGTGGTGGCTGCAAGTGAGGTAAAGCCAGCAGCGACAGACAGCGTCCGGCAGCTAGGATGTGCGTGATGCACTTGGTTCCCCCACACATCCCCCGAGAAAAAAGGTGGTCGAGCGGCGCTACCCCTCGCGCGCCGCGAAGTTAGATGGAAGTAGCGACGGCGCGCCTACAGGTGCGGTTGTTGGGGGTGCCGCAGTTCGAGTGGGAGCAACAGCAAGTTGCCCCGGCGTCGCGCAAGGGGCTCGCGCTCCTGGCGCTGCTGGCTGGGCACGAGCCTGGCCTGCAACGCGACGAGATCGCGGAGTACCTCTGGGAGCCCGGCAAGCTCGCCAGCGTGCGCCAAGCCCTGTACGAGCTCAGGAAGCAGCCGGGCGCCGAGAGCTGGCTGGTCGAGGACGGTACCTTGGTACGGCTCGAGGCTGAGACGGACTTAGGAGCCTTCCTCACGGCGCTGAACGAGGACCGCCCCGCTGCCGCGTTGGCGCACTACGGCGGTGACTTCCTCACCGGCCTGCACGACGTGGCCGTACCCGCCTTCGAAGAGTGGTTGGCGTTCGAGCGCGACCGATTGCGGGCCCTCCACCTCAGCGCGCTGGTGGCCGACGCCAAACAGCTCGAGGCGGCCGGAGAGTTCGGAGCCGCCCGTCTGCGCGTGCAAGACGCGCTGCGCATCGACTCGCTCGACGAGTCTCTCTACCGCACGGGCATGCGCCTCTCGTACATCCAGGGCGACGCGGTGGGCGCGAGGGAGCTCCTGAAGCGCTGCGTGGCCATGATGCAGCAAGAGTTCGGCACGGAACCGTCACTCGAGACCTTGGAGCTTGCCGGCGCCATCGAGCGGGGCGAGCCGCTGCCCGTGTCCGCCGACCTGTCTAACCTGCCGCTACCTCGCCTCCGCATCCTGCAAGCCCTCGCCGTGAGCGTGGGTGAGCTGGGGGTGGAGGGAACCGCGAAGGTGGTGGAGCGCCCCAGCTTCGACGTGGCCGCCGACCTGGGGGCGCTAGAGGCCAGCGGTCTCGTGAACGCGCACCTGGCGGTGAAGCCGAGTCACCTAGCGCAAGTTTTGGCATCGATGCCCATGGCGGTGCGGCGCCTGCTGCATGAGCGCACCGCCGAGGTGCTGCTCGCTGGTGGGGAAGCGGACGAGTCTACGGTGGCCAGGCACCTGCTCTCCGCTGGCAACCCGGCCGCAGCCGCTCCGCGCTTCCTCCGCGCTGCCCGGGAGGCCATCGACCGCTCCGACCTGAAGGAGGCCAAGCTCCTACTGTTCCGGCTCCTCTGGGCCGACGACGGCGCGGAGGCCGCCGGCGTACGCCTAGAGGGCTGCCTACTGCTCGAGGGCTTAGCCTCTCAGACGGGTGACGACCCGCTTCAGGACGCCGCTCTGCAGGAGGCGGAACGCTTGGCCTGGGCCCGGCAGTCCGACCTTCACCTGGCGGAGGTTCGCATGCGGCGCTCGCGAATGCAGCTCAAGCGCGGGCAGCGGGGGGAGGCCCTCGAGCACGCGCTAGAGGCCCTAGAGATCGGCACCCGCCTCAAGGACGCTCACCTCATCGCGCGGGCGCGAAACGCGCTGGGGGGCGCACAGTTCTACACGGGCGACCTCGACGGCGCCGCCGAGTCGTTCCGCGCCAACCTGACCGCGGAGGACCCGGTGGAGCGCTTCCGCGCCAACAACAACCTCGGCTCGCTCGAGGCGCTTCTCGGCAGGTTGCAGGAATCGTACGAGCACTTCAACGAGGCGCTCACCATGGCCAGAGCGGTGGGTTCCAGGCCGGAAGTGGCCACCACCCTCAACAACCTGGCTGCAACGGCGGAACGCATGTCCAACTACGGCTTGGCCGAGAAGCATTTCCGCGCCGGCTTAGACCTGGCACGGCGCGATCGTGCTAGGGCCATCGAGGCGCAGCTGCTGGTGAACCTGGCGGTGATCTACAAACGTCAGGGCCAACTCGGGCCCGCCTGGAACACGGTAGTAGAGGTAGCGGAACTGGCTGAGGAGCTCGACGACCTACGGCTCAAGGCTCACTCCCTGGAACTGCAGGCGGAGGTGAAGCGCGCCTGCGGTCTCCTAACGGAATCGGTCGGTTTGCAGGAGGCGGCGTTGGCGAAGGCGCTCGAGCTAGGCGACAGCCGCCGCTCGCAGGTACTCGGCGCCCAACTGACCGTCCTGCGGTGCGTGGCCGGTGAGGTGGAGCTAGCCGAAGCGGTGGCGGTAGTGCGGGAGCTGGAGGAGGAGGCGCGCCTACTCGATCTCACGCCTTGGCTGTGGACGGAGCTAGCGCTCTCCGCCGCCCAACCGCACCAGGTGATGGAGCTACTCGCCAACCTAGACGCCGTGGTACCTCACCGGCACGTGCGGCTGGTGGCGGACCTGGCGCGGGTGCGAGCCGACCTGCTGGCGGGACGGTCGGAGGGGGCTGATACCCCCGGCTCCAGCGTGGCCGCCGACGCAGTGACGCGCCTCTCTTCGGTTGGTGCCGCAGCGCCTTCCAGCGAGAGCGCGAGCCTGCTAGCGCTGGAAGTGATGGAACGGCCCCACGGTTGGTGGCTCCTCCTGCGCTGGACCGAGCGGCGGGGACCTCACGCAGCCGTTCCGGCGCCGAGCTTCCCGGCGCCGGAACGGGTGTTGGTGACGGACGCGCTGCAGCAGCAGGCGGCCGGACTGCCGCGCCACATGCGAGAGAGCCTCCTCAAGCTGCCGCAGTTGTGGGCTGCAGAGTTAGAAGCAGATTAACGCCCTTTTGACGCCACCCGACTAACCTCGGTCATCGCACGGAGGTGAACGGCACCTGCCGGTGGTTCGGGAGAGGGAGTAGATGTCGAAAGCGGTACGTCACTACCTGTTGAGGTTATGGAGGGAGAGCCAGGCGCCCGACGACCAAGGCCAACCCAGCGCCTGGCGTGCAAGCCTCCGCAGCGTGCAGGACGGGAGCCTCCTCACGTTCTCTGAGCCCGAAGCGCTGATGCGGTTCCTGAACGAAGCCGAGAGCGCTGAGGGCGACGCGGCCGTAGGCTGAGCTGGGGTCAGGGCTCACACCCAGGGCTCACGCTCAGGGTTCACAGGTCCTTTGGGGCTCGTATGTCACCTCCACTCCGCGCGCGAGCAGCGTCTCTAGCTGCTGCGAGGCTTCCGAACCGGGGCTGAGATCGAGGCAGTTGTGATCGATTAGCAGCGTGTCGCCGTCTCCCAAGCCTGGGTTTGTCACGAGGGTTTCGAGGTTCACCAGGGCGTTGCCTGCCAGGTTGAGCGAGCTGAGGTTGGTGAAGTCCGCTAGGAACTCAATGTCGGCGCCATCGAGCCCGAGCCAGTACGCAGACAAGTTCTGCATGCTTTCGGCCATCCCGTGCAGGGGTGTAAGGTCCGTGACTGACGTGCCACCGATGTCGATCTCGTAGAGCGGCAGGTTGGAGACGGGGCTGAGGTCGGTTACGGCCGGGTTGCCCCACACCTGGAGCCTTGCCACGGACGGGAGCGAGGTGAGCATCTGCATGTCGGTGTCGTCGAAGCCGGTGTCGCCTACCAGCAGCGTGTTCAGGTTCGTGAGCCCCTGGATGGGAGAGAAGTCCGCGATGTTGGAGCTGCCGTTGAGCCAGAGGCTCGCGATGGATTTACCCGCTAGCGAGCTGATGTCGGTGACGTTCGGCAGTCGGGCGGCACCCACGCGCACCAGGTCGTCGAGGCCCGCGAGTGGCGAGAGGTCAGCGAGGTCGTTGTCCGAGACCTCAATGAACCGGAGCTTAGTGAGCCCAGCTACCGGTTCGAGGCTCGTGATGGGGTTGTCGTGCGCGAATATGGCCAGAAGGTCCGTGAGGTCGGCCAGCGGTGAGAGGTCCGTTATCTCGTTGCCGTAGATAGACAGGTTGTAGAGGTTGGTGGCGTGCTGCAGGCCCTCTAGGCTCGTGATGCCGCGCTCAGGCACGATGAGCGATAGAACTTGTAGCATCTCGGCGCACGTGGGGGTGGGGCCCGTTAAGCCATGCAACTCTAGGATCCGTTGCCGCAGCGTGTCGTCGGCAATAGCGATGGGGGCATCTGGGTCGGCACACGCACCTGGTTCGGTGATCGCGAAGCCTCGGAATGTCGATTGTGAAGCGTGAGCCGTGGCCGGTTTCTCCGGCAGCTGGCCGCGCTCGGAGGCTGTCAGGTCCCACGTGTACGCATTGACCCTGGCGTAGTAGACGCCGGGTGCGAGGTCTAGTCCTATGAAGTGAGCGCTCGTGGAAGTCGTACGCTCACTACTGAAGCCGGGGCCAGTCGATTCTTCGTAGAGGGATGCGAAGTAGGAAACGGCGCCCGGAACTGGCTCCCAGGTAACCTCGACGCTGTTGGCGGTCGGGTTCACGATGGGGTTCACCTGAACCCGCTCCAGCACCGTGCTGGAATCGTAACTGTGAGCGGCGGTGTAGGTATTGGCGCCCACGGTTAGCGACGCAGTGTACTCACCGGTAGCCAGTGTGCCCTGAGCCCCCTGGGAAGCGATGCCGTTCTCGAAGTCGGAGCGTGCAACCTCGAAAGTGCGACTGTAACCGCCCGGGCCCGTGACCGTAACAGTGTGGGTGGTGCCGGCCTGCGGCCAGTCGGACTCAGGAACGAACAGGTAGAAGTTGAAGATGCCGAACGCGGGTATTAGCGGCGCCCAGTGCCCCATCACGAGGTCGATGCCCGGCGACACCACGGCCTCCTCGCCCGAATGCGGCGTGGCGTCCGACGTGCTGTCTGCGGTGACGGCAGTAACTGAGTACCGGTAGCCCTGGCTCAGGTCGACGTCATAATCGATGAAGGAACGGTCGCCGGCCCCGACCGTGGCGAACGGCTCAGACTGCTGACCGGCCACGCCCCCCGTTCGGTTCACGTGAAAGCTCTGCACGCCCTCGCCAGAATGAGCCCATTCCACCTTCACGTAGCCAGGTCCGGGCGTGGCCGTCACGTTGGTAGGCGCGGCGGGTCGCGCCTTCGGCTCGCCATTGCCGCCGCCCCCGCAAGCCACCAACACCAAGGCCAGCGACGCCGCTCCGATTGTTGCTGCCAACGCACTTCGAATGAACATCTGCTGCCACCTCCGTATCGGTGACGACCACCAGAAGTTGCTTGGTGGTCGCCGCCATACTCGTTGTGGCATAAGGGGCCCGTCCGGAGCCCGTCCAGGAGGTGGACGGGCAACGACCTCCCGTTACGTTCGTCGGAGTGGTTCGTCCAACTGAGGTGTTGAACTCAGGCGTTCACCGTCTGCCGCTGCGTGACCTTCACTACCGCCTGCTCAACGATGTCGAGCCCGCGGGCGAACGTGTCTGCGTCGATGGTGAGCGGCGCAAGGATCTTCACCACCTGGTCGCGGGAGCCGGAGGTCTCGATGATGAGGCCGTCCTGGAAGCACTGGGCCACGATCTTGCCGGCCAGTTCGCCGGAGCCCACGTCGACGCCCAGGAACATGCCGCGGCCCTTCAGCTTGGCGCCGGGCACGTTCTCGGCTATGCGCGTGAGGCGCGACTCGAGGTAGCTGGAGCGTTCCTTCACCTGCTCCAGGAAGCTGTCGTCGGCCCAGAACTTCTCGAGCGCCACGCGTGCGGTGACCATGGCGTGGTTGTTACCGCGGAAGGTGCCGTTGTGCTCGGCGGGTCTGAACACGTCGTACTCAGGCTTAACCAGCAGGGCCGCGAACGGCAAGCCGAGGCCCGAGAGCGACTTGGCCATGGTGATGATGTCGGGCTGCACGCCCATGCCGTCGAAGGAGAAGAACCCGCCGCTGCGGCCGATGCCGGCCTGGATGTCGTCGATGATGAGGAGCGCGCCGTGCTGCTTAGCGATCTCGGCTACGCGCCTGACCCACTGAGCGCTGGCGGGGTTGAGGCCGCCTTCGCCCTGCACGGTCTCGAAGATGATGGCGGCGGGCGGCTCGATACCACTGGAGGGCTCGTTGAGCATCTGGGCGAGGACCTCGGCGGTGTCGATGTCGGGCCCCAGTGCCCCCTCGAACGGCATGCGCGTAACGCCGCCCAGTTGCTGGCCGGCGCCGCCGCGGTTGTAGAGGTTGCCGGTGGCGGCGAGGGCGCCGAGCGTGACGCCGTGGAAGCCGGTGGTGAAGGCGATGACGTTGGTGC
>CAZFFG010000036.1:0-17364 GCA_964518275.1 uncultured bacterium
GGAGGGCACTTACGGCGCCGCCGGCACCGTGCTGAACGACCCGGCGCTCGACCCGTTCAACATCCTGGAGTTGCGCGTGGTCTCGTGGCGCGACGTGAGCGAAGCGGCCAAGGCAGGTCCCGGCGAGCCGGGCGGCCACTGACCTGAGAGTGGTGGCCTACAACGGTGCGGTTGGCCCCACACACTAGCGTCGTTCCGTGCTTACATGAGGCATGACAAAGCACCAGCGCGGGCGCTCGCTCGCAACTCGCGCCGTGCACGCCGGTCAGGGGCATGACCCCAAGACCGGTGCGCACGCCACGCCCATATACCAGACCAGCACCTTCATCCTCGGCGACGTGGCCCGGGGCGCGTCGCTGTTCGCGGGTGAGGAGAGCGGCAACGTCTACAGCCGCATCGGCAACCCCACGGTGGCGGCGGTGGAGCAGAAGATCGCTGACCTGGAGGGCGCCGAGACGGCGGTGGCGTTCGCGTCCGGCATGGGCGCATCGTCCGCGGTGCTGTTGAGCCTGCTTAAGAGCGGCGACGAGGTGCTCATCCTCGGCCCCATCTACGGCGGCACGCGCGGGCTTCTGGAGGAGATGCTGCCGCGCTTCGGCGTCACCTCGCGCGCGGTCACCGACGCGGAGCTACCCACCGCGGTGGGCCCGAACACTGCCATGATCTACGTGGAGAGCCCCACCAACCCGAACCTCACCATCCACGACCTGGCGCTGGCGGGGCGGGTGGCCAGGGAGAACGGCATCATCAGCGTGGCCGACAGCACGTTCGCCACGCCGTACCTCACGCGGCCGCTGGAGCACGGTATCCACATCTCGCTGCACTCGGCCACCAAGTACCTGGGCGGTCACGGCGACCTGCTGGGCGGGCTGGTGGCTGGCCCCGCTGATCTGCTCGAACCGGTGCGCATGGAGGGCCTGCGGCATCTGGGCGCCACCATGGACCCGCACGTGGCGTTCCTGCTGCTGCGCGGCATGAAGACGCTGCACGTGCGCATGGCCGCGCACTGCGCCAACGCTCGTGAGGTGGCCACCGCGCTGACCGGGCGGCCGGGCGTTAGGAACGTTTACTACCCCGGCTTCGAGGGTCACGCCGGCCACGCGGTAGCGGCGCGGCAGATGGACGACTTCGGGGGCATGGTCTCGGTGGAGTTCGAGGGTGGCCGGCCCGCCGCGGCAGCCTTCCTGGAGTCGCTCAAGCTCTTCGATCACGCCGTGTCGTTAGGCGACGTGGCGTCGCTGGCGTGCCACCCGGCCTCCACCACCCACCAGCTCCTGCCGAAGGAGATGCTCGACGCCGAGGGCGTAACCGAGGGGCTCGTGCGCCTCTCCGTGGGCATCGAGGACGCAGGCGACCTGGTGGCCGACGTGCTGCAGGCCGCTGAGGCAGCGGCGCGCGTCACGCAGGCGGTGGGCGCAGGCTAGTTCCTCTGCGCTAGCTCTTCGGTGAGCGCTTGGCGTTTCTGGCTCACGCGCTGGATCCGCTCCAGGTACTCCCGCCGCTGGGCTTCGTCCTCGCCCGTTTGCGCCCACTCGAGGGCGCGCTCCAACATCTCTTGCGCGTCGGCGAACAGTCGCGCCTCCTCCAGGCCGGTGGCGAGCTCGCCGGCCGCGTCGCGCGCCACCTGGGCGTAGCCGATGCTCTCAGCTAGTTCCAGCGCGGCGCGCGCCTGCTCGTTGCGTTCCTCGAGCGTCAGCAAACCGCTCTCGCGGCCGAGGCTAGCGATGTGCAACTGCGTCAGCGCCACGCCGGTGTAGTGCTGCACCTTGCGGTAGTTCACGAGGGCGGCGCGCAGCGCTGAGAGCGCCTGGGGATGACGGTTCATCTGCAGCAGGACTATGGCCAGGTTGCCGCGTGCCTGCGCGGCGCCCACGCTGTCGCCGATCTGTTCGCGGACAGCGGCCGAGCGCTCGAACGTGCGCAGCGCCTCCTGCCACTCACCTTGCGTGGCGAGGATCATGCCGAAAGTGTTCAGCGCCAGCCCCGCGGTCTTGGTGGGCCCGAGCGGCTTGAGCAGCGCCAGCGCTCCCGCTATGCGCTCGGAAGCTCCGACCAGGTCTTCGAGCTGAAGCTTGTAGAGGGCGATGGTCTCCCCCACCCAGGCGCGCAGTTCCGGGTCCGTGCGCGGTGGCAGGAGCCCTTCGACCTCTTGGAACAGGTCCAAGCCCGCGCGCGCCCACCCGCGCACGTCGAGGTAGCCGCGTAGCAGCCGCACCAGCGGCCAAGCTGCCTGCTCATCGCCGCTGGCGGCCGCCTCGCGCACCGCGAAGGCGAGGTTGGGACGCTCTGAATCCGCCGTCCGGTAGCCGCGGAGGGTGCGCTCCTTGCCGGACATCCCCTCCAGTTGCCGCGCGAGCTCCGCGAACGCCGTCGCCACGCGGCGCCGCGCTCCGGCCGGGTCGGCGAGCCCGTCGCGGTAGCGCTCGGCGATGGCAGCGTGCACCGTGTAGCGCTCGCCCTCGCGCCGGATGAGCGAGCGCTCTAGGAGAGCCAGCAGGAAGAAGGTGGAGGCGTTGGCGGCGCTGCGCGCCACGTCGGCGGTGAAGCCGGCTGGTATGAGGGCGAGGGTACCCAGCGCCTCGCGCTCCGCTTCGCTCATGAGGTCCCGCGTCACGTCGATGAAGCGCGTGGTTAGCGGCGCCGTGCCTGGCGCGGCGGTGAGGAACTCTGGTGTCTGGGCGAGGCGCTCGCTGAGCTCCTCCACGCTGAAGGCCCGCGTCCACGCCGCCGCTAGCTCCACGACCAGCGGGCTCAGGCCTATGCGGCGCACGAGGGCCTCGATCTGCTCGTCCTGCTCGTACCCGAAGTCACCGACCTCGGCCACGCGGTGCATGCCACGCCGGAAGAGCTCGCTTGCAGCGGTCACGCTCAGTTCCGGGACGTTCAGGTTGACCTCGCCCGCGAGGCGCAGGGGCATGCGCGCCGTGGCCAGCAGCCGCAGGTTGGGCGCGGCCGCGAGCAGCTGGTCTACCCAACCCAGTTGGTCGGCCACCCCGTCCATCTCGTCGAACACGAGGCGCCTAGTGGTCTCGCCCAACTGGCTAGCCATGGCTCCTACGTCGTCGGTCGGCTCGAGCCCCAACCGTTCGGCCACCAGCCTTGGCACCAGCCGGGCGTCCCTCACCGCACGCAGGTCGATCCAGTGTGTACCGCCTGGCGCGTCGTGAGCCAACTCGAGCGCCAGCTGCGCCGCCAGTCGCGACTTGCCGACGCCGCCCGGGCCTACCAGCACGGTGAGCCTGGCACCGCCGACGGCGGACTTGGCGCCCTCCAGCCACTGGGCGCGGCCCACCAGGGGGGCGTCCCACTCCGGTAGGTCGATGACCTGCTCCGGCTCCTGGTCAAGCTGCGCTAGCTCGCGTATGCGTGCCGGGTCGGCGTGGGCGAGCTTCTCGGCGCTGGGCACGCCACCCTCAGCGTTGATGCCCTTCACGAGGGCATCGACCAGGCGCGCCACCCGCGCGGGCAGGCCCAGGCCGGCCTGGGCTAACGCCTCGGCCGTCGCCGCCTCCACGCTCAGCCCGAGCGCCGCGGA
The DNA here is from genome assembly GCA_964518275.1 of uncultured bacterium. GTDB lineage: Bacteria > Deinococcota > Deinococci > Deinococcales > Trueperaceae > JAAYYF01. The sequence continues at coordinate 3,536 of CAZFFG010000036.1, forward strand.
GAGCCACTCGCTCACCTGCGCGGTGGTGAACGGCGTGAGCTCCACCGACGTGCCTGCTTGGAAGACCGCCGCTTCGCCCGCCAGGACCACCTCCACCAGCTTGGCGCCGCCGCGCTTCAGCCGGTTCGTGAGGAGGATGCGGCTACCCGCGTCGAGCCAGCGCCCGCCCTCCACCAGGAGCACCAGGCCGTGCGCCTCGGCGTCCTGCGCGAGCCGCTCCATCACTTCCTCCTCGGCGGGGTCGGGCGGTAGCAACTCGCCGTACGCTCGCGCTAGCGCCCTAAGGTGCACGCCCGTGTCGGCCGGTTCGGCCACCACGCGCCTGACGACCTTGCCAGCGATGCCAGCGCGCACCTCCACCTCGTTCAGCAGGCGCGTGAAGCCGGCGCCGCGTTCACCCGTCAGGTGCAGCACGCGGTCCTGCGGCACGCTCGCGCCAGCGACTAGGAAGTCGTCGAGCGCTTCTAGCGCCGACTCGCGGCCCACCAGGCGGGTCTGCCGCAACGGTCCCTCGCGCGTGAGCTTGAGGGGCGTATCGCCGGCCACCACGGTGTTGCGACCCGCGCGCTTGGCCATGTAGAGGCGCTTGTCGGCGCGCTCGAAGAGCTCCTCGCTAGTCCCGCTACAGCCGGGCTCATCGGTGGCGGCCACGCCCAGGCTCACGTTCACGCTCACCCAGACGGCGGCCTCTACGGGGTTGGCCACCACCTGGTCGCGCACGCGCCGCGCCACCGCCTCGGCCACGTCGTGGGTGGTGCCGGGCAGCACCAGCAGGAACTCGTCGCCGCCGTAGCGGAAGAGCTTATCGCCCGCGCGCAGCACGCGGCTGGCGCGCTCGGCCACGGCTCTCAGGGCGGCGTCGCCGGTGGCGTGCCCGTACACGTCGTTGAGGGTCTTGAGGTGGTCCACGTCGAGCATGGCCAGCGCGTAATGCGTACCGTTACGCGCTCGCTCGAGGGCCAGTTCGTCGAGCAGGTCGTTCAGACCCGCTCGTAGATAGGCGCCGGTGAGGTCGTCTAGAAGGAGGCGCTCCACCCCTGCAGAGTCTATCAGTCAAGTTCTTACGTGCTGCTCACTCGGAACGCGTCTAGGAGCGGCGTCTCGGCATCGACCCGCCCACAGGGGCCACGCTGCGCGGTCGGTAGCGGGCGGGGTTCCTCACACGGGGATGATGGCCACCAGGCCGAGGAGCAGGAACTGCGTGATGAGCGTCCAGTCGCCCACCCCGAAAGCGCCGAGCAGCAGCGCGGGCAGGGCGGCCAGCATGGCGGCCACCAGCTGCGGCTCGATACGTGAGGCGGCGGCGCCGCTCCAGCTCGAGTACTTCTCGAGGCTCAGAACCACCAGACCGAGCAGCGAGGCGGCGCCGATCAGGGCCGGCAGCAGCGAGTCGAGGCTAACGGCCGCGCCTGCGCTGGCGCCTAGCCACCCGAGCAGCAGAGCGGCGGGAACCAGCAGCACGACCAGGATGCCGATGGCGGGTAGGGTGCGGCCGAAGGAGCGCGTGAGCGGATCTACTGGTTTCACGCCGATGTCGAAGTGGGGCCCCAGCAAGCCGCTGGCCGTGCGCGCCAGGAGCAGAGCCGCCAGCAGCACACCTAGCGCACCGCCGAGCATGCCGGTGGTACTCGAGGCGGGTGCGGCCGTGCCGTCAAGACCCGCCGCGTTCAGTAAGGGCCCGCCGCCGTGCGCGGCCAGCACAGCCACCACCGCTAACAGCGCAGCCACCAGCGTGAAGCCAAGCCTTAAGAGCGGTCGCCGGTACAGCGCCACCGCCGAGCGCCACGCTATCGCCAGCCATTGCGGCGCCTGGCTGCCTGGCAGCGGCAGCGAGCGGCGCGGCTTGGTGGCGCCGGGCCGGTCGTGCAGGGCGTCGAGCAGGCGGCGGCGCTGGCCGGAGTCGCCGATACCAGCTAGGCCCATGCCGCCGCCGAAGCCGCCGCTCATGCCAGCCATGACCGCCATGAGCTGTGAGGTGCGCAGCGCCTGCAGCTGGCTGAGCACCAGGCTTTGCGGCGCGAACCGTGGCGGCCACTCGGTACGCAACGAGTTGACCACGGCCAGCTGCGTGTTGAAGAGCGCGATGAGCGGGATGAGCAGCACCCACGGCGAGTTGATGGTGAGGCCGGCCAGGGGCAGTAATACGGGCGATTCGGCACCGCCTACGCCACTGGTGAAGTTGAGCACTGCGACACCAGCCATGAAGAAGGCCAGCACCCCCGCCACCAACAGCGAGGTGCGGTTCGCGGCCGCCCGGGCCGCGTGCGGGCCGTGGTGCGCGTGACTCACGTACCGCAACCACCTGAGGTCGAGGAGCAGCAAGGCCAGGATGGCTAGCTCGGGTGCGGCGTACCAGGCCTGGAGCCCGAACAGCGCCGGCGCCAGCAGCGACCAGACGGCCCCGATGATCAGGGCGGCCACCACGGCGCCCGCCTGCTTGACGCGGTACCGCCAGCGCAGCACCGCCCAGGGCTGCTGCGGGCCGAGGGCGAGCCTGTAAAGGTCACGTTTGTCGAGGGTGAGCGGCGGCGCTCGGCCCCCGATGAGCGTGAGGACGAGAACCACGGCGCCAGCGGCCGCGAGCACGGCGGCGGGCGAGGGCAGGAACGTTGGGAGCGGCTCGATGGTCTCCACCCCGGCGATGACGAACACCACCAGCCAGAAGATGAGGTAGAGGATGGTCCACCAGCCCACCGCGCGGCCGATCCAGCGCCGGTACGACTCCGCGGCGCGGCCCACGGTGCGGCGGCGCAAGTACGGGACGGCGCCGGTGCGCCCAGGCCCGCCGGTGTTAGCGCTCAGCCGCGCGCTCATCCGTGCAACAGCCCGTTATCGAGCCTCAGGAGCCGCGGTTCGAGCCTATCGACGAGCTCGACCTGGTGCCCCGTCAGCATCACCGCACCCCCGGCGGAGGCGCGGGCGCGCAGCGCGTCGGCGAGCAGCTCCTGCGACTCGATGTCGAGACCGTTGAACGGCTCGTCCAGCAGCGTGAGGGGCCGCTCGAGCCCCAACGCCAGCGAGAGCGAGAGCTTCTGGCGCATGCCGCGCGAGTGGGTGCCGGGGAACTCGTCGAGCTTCTCTTCTAGCCCGAACCGCTCCAGCCACTTGAGGGCGCGGTCGTCGGCGTCTTGCACCTGGTAGACGAGCGCGTTGAAGCGCGCATGCTCGCGCAGGGTGAGGTCCTCGTACAGGGCGGGCTCATCGGGCACGAACACGAAGCGCTGCCGCACGGCCAAGCTGCCGTTGGGGCGACCGAACAGATCGATGTTGCCGCGGCTGGGGAGCAGGCCAACCAGGGCGCGCAGCAGGGTGCTCTTGCCGGCGCCGTTCGGGCCAGTGAGCAGCGCCAGTTCGCCGCGCTCCAGCGTGAAGGTGACGTCCTCCACTATGTTCACGCCGCCGAGGCTCACGTAGAGCTCGTCGGTGCTGATGGGTGGGGCGTCGCTCCCAGCGCTAGCTACTGCCGGGTCGGCTGAGTTCCGTGATGTGCTCACTCTAAGCACCGACTCTAACAGTGCACCGCCCGGGACCACTGCGATCCTGGGCGGTGCGGCGCTGCGTTGTTACCTGTTCGCGGCTGGGTGGCGGGCAGCTGCCCGGCCGCGCTGGGCACTAGCTGCGAAGGTCTGGGCCTCAGCCCAGGGTTATGTCGGTGCCGGCGCCGTTGTCGGTAGGGGCGGTGGGGGCCGGCTTGTTGTCGGCCGTCTTGCCGCCGTCGGCGACCTTCTCCACGCTGATGGTGAGGTTGGCGACCAGCGCGGCGATGGCGCTGATGGCGGCCCACACGGGCAGGAGAACCGCGCCCACCACGCCGATGGTGAGGGGGATCTCGATGAGGACCTTGCCCTCGTCGTTCTTGATGGTGATGCGGCGCACGTTGCCCTCGCGCACCAGTTCCTTGACCTTGCTCACCACGGCCTCGCCGGAGACGCGGAACTCTTCGGTGACGGTGCGGCCGCTGGTGGGGTTGGTGCCGGTGTTGGTCTCGGTGGTCTTACGCTCGTCGTTCATCTAAGTACCTCTTTCTCTAACTTCTGGGCGTTGCTAGTGGTCGTGTATGCCGTTCGTGGGCAGCGGTTATCGGGTCAGCCGGCGGCGGGTCTAGCACCTACCGGCGCTTCTGCCCCACTGACGATAGGGTAGTGCCGGCACCCTGCCTGGCACATCCGTCGTTGGGATGAGGCGACCATCCCCCTTGCGGCCACCCCCTGCGACCACCACCCGCTTGCGGCCACCTGCCCGGCATCGCCGCTAGCCACCGCCCCCCTCACCACGCACCGTGGCGGGCGTGGTGCAGGCTCCCTGAGGGCGCTGCCCAGCGCGTGGCAAGATGACCTGCGAGGAGCCGCCCGATGATCTACTTCGTAGTTCGCGTCCTGGTCTACACGCTGGCAGCCTGGGCGGTCCTGCAGCTCGTGCCGGGCCTGGCGCTACCGCCCGCGCCGTTCGTGGCGGCACCTTACGCCACGCTCGTCTCGTTCCTAGCCTTAGGGGTGCTGTACGGCGCGCTGCAAGCGGTGGCGCGCCCGTTCCTGTTGTTCTTCGCGGGCAGGCTCTACATCTGGTCGCTCGGCATCGCGGCAGTGGTGGTGAACGGCCTACTGTTCCTCGCTCTCGCCTACCTCAGCCCCGACCCCCTGGCCATGCCCGGCGGACAGATCTTCTCGGCCGCTCTCGGCACGCTGCTCATGGGCCTACTGGCCACCTTCCTGGAGGTCGTCACCGGGCTCGATTCACCGCGGCGCGACACGGAGGTCCGCACCACGCCGCGCTACTGGCGCTGGCTCTCCTTCCTGCCGGGCAGCCGCAACCGCGCGGTGGAAGGGCTGCGCATGGTGCAGCTGGTCAGCACCGCGCGCTCGTACGCGCTCGAGATCCTTGCCGCTCGCACGCCGATAGCGCCCGTCCGCCGCTTCTTCAAACGCCTCCTCTACCGCATCAGGCCGCGCCTCGACGAACCCGATCCCGCCGTGACGCTCAGGCTCATGCTGCAGGAGCTGGGACCAACCTTCGTGAAGTTCGGGCAGCTGGTAGCGAGCCGCGTGGAGGTGCTGCCACCCCGCTGGCGGGGTCAACTTGAGCTCCTGCAGGACCGGGTGCGCGCCTTCCCGTACAGCGAGGTGGAGCGCGTGGTGGAGTCCGAGCTGGACGCCCCCTTGGAGAGCCTCTACATGACGTTCGAGCCGGAACCTCTGGCTTCGGCCTCCATGGGGCAGGTGCACGCCGCGGCGCTGCTGGACGGCACGCAGGTGGTGGTGAAGGTGCAGCGCCCCAACGTGCTGGTCATCACCCGCGCCGACCTGAACATCCTGCGGGACCTGCTGCTCATGCTGGAGACGCGCTTCAGGCGCTTCCGCCAGCTGGGCCTCCTGCCGCTCTTCGACGAGTTCGCCGAGACGCTGGTGGGCGAGCTCGATTACGAGACCGAGGCGTACCAGGCGCGCATGCTGGCGCACAACCTGGCTGAGTTCGACTTCGTGGAAGTGCCCGCCGTGCACCCCGCCTACACCACGCGGCGGGTGCTCACCATGCAGCGGGTGTCGGGCGTGAAGATCACGGACGTGGCCGCGCTGGAGGCCGCGGGCGTGAACCGCCGCGAGCTGGCGCTCAAGTTCTTCCGCACCCTCATCAAGCAGGTGCTGTTCGACGGCTTCTTCCACGCGGACCTGCACGCCGGCAACGTCTGGTACGACGTGGCGCGCGAGAAGATCCTGTTCCTCGACCTGGGCGCCGTGGGGCAGCTGAGCCGCAGCGACCGCGTGCGGTTGGGGCAGCTCATCTGGTCCATGCACGACCGCGCCGCCGCGCCCGCTGCCCAGGTGGTACTGGCGCTGTGCGAGCGCCCGCGGGAGCCCGTGAGCATGGTGCGGCTGCGGCGCGACGTGGAGAAGCTCATCAACCGGCACCTGGTGCTAGATAGCCAGGTGGACGGCATCTCCGAGCTCTTCACCGAGCTGGTGAGGCTGCTGGTGCGTCACGGCCTGCTGCTGCGGCCCGAGTTCACCATGGCGTTCAAGAGCATCGGCCAGGGAGAGGCGCTCATGCGCACCCTGATGGGCGACGAGCAGCCGGGCGCCATCGTCGACATCGCGTTCCGCACGATCAGGAACATGCTGCTGAGGCGCCTTGAGCCGCTGAGGTTCGGCAGCGAGTCGGTGCTGCCGCTGGCGCGTGAGGCCGTGGGTCGCGTGCCGAACCTGGTGTCGGCCATGACCGGCCTGCTTGACGACTTCGAACATGGCCGCACCGCCCTGCAGCTCGACGTGGGCAGCGTGAACCGGCGCATCAACGACGTGCAGAGCAGCTTCGAACGCGGCTTCAGGCGCATGGTGCTCAGCATCTCGCTGGCGGGCCTACTGCTCGGTTCGTCGCTGCTGCTGCTGGCGCCGCTGTCCGACATCGTCAGCGGCACGGAGCTGTTCGTCATCCGCCTGGTGGCCGGCGTGGGCGTGTCGGTGAGCGGCATCATGACCGTGAGCATCGTGGCCACCATGCTGTGGCCCATGGGTCGCAGGTACCGGGAGGACGACGGGCGCTAGCGTTCGCCAGCAGGCCCCACGCCGAACCGAGTTGGTGCTCGAGCGGCCAAGCCCAGGGGTCAGCCCTGCGGTGTGCCCGTCTCAGCCAGCATGATGAGCAGGCCGCACGGCGCCTGGCTGTCGTTGCGGGGCTCCACCATCAGCTCGCCGGAGAAGGTGAGCAGTTCGCCCTCCTTCAAGGGGTTGGGCTGGCCCATCAGGACCACGTTGGCCTCGCCGCGCATGCACACGATGGTCACCTGGCAGCCCACGTGGTCGTGCACGGGCATGCCCTTACCGGGAGGCAGGTTGAGGAAGAGGGTCGTCATGCCGCCGCCCTTGAAGAGCAGGCTCGGTTTAGCGTCGGTGCTCTCGGGTGCGAAGGCGGCGTTCAGGTCGTGCTGGCTGGTGAGGGCGTGCAGGTCGACTGTTTCCACGCCCGCCAGCATGGCACCCGCGCCCCGAAGCGGCGTTGACTCAGGTGGTGGCGGGCACCCGCCGCAGCGCTGGTTCGGTGCGGTGCCCGCCGTAGCGCGATCTGAACACGGCACCTGACGCGGCGGCCCGGGTTCAGACACGAACCCGGGCCGTTGCACCAGCAGGGGTTAGCGGCGACCTACCAGATGACACCGGGCTGGCTGTAGTCGCACACGCCCGTGGGGAAGATCTCCATGAGGCGCGCACGCTCAGTGGCGCTGGGCTGCCAGTCGCCGTAGAGGCCCTTGGCGATGGCTTCGTCCACGCTCTGCAGCGCGCACTTGTAGACGTCGCCGGTGATGGGAGCGCCGGCCACGATGCGGCTGGTGGAGTAGATGTGGAACCGCTCCGTGCAGGGGCCGGCGGGGCGGTCGTCGAGGATGCCCCACCAGGCGTCGGCACCAGCGTAGATGAGCTCGCCGGCGGCGTCGAAGCAGCTGTCGACGGCTCGGGAGGGCCGGGCGCCCACCACGCTCATGCCGGGGAACTTCTTGAGGTTCGCCATCCACTCGTCGATGACCTCGAAGGCGAGCATGGTCTGGTCGTGGCGGTACTCGAACGGCACGATGTCGGTGAACCAGATGACCATGTTGCCCTCGGGCGAACCAGCCTCGCGGATGCGGGCGCGCGTGGCGAACGACTGCACGGTGTTGTGCATGTCGAGCTCGCGCTCGCGGTAGTTACGCCAGTCGATGGTGGGGATGTTCAGCTCGCCCGTGTAGTACAGGCCCGACTCCATGACGGCCTGGATGGCACCCTCGTCTGCTTCCGTGCGCGGCGCCGGGGTCACTCCGTCGGTGCTCAGCATCATGTTGCGCGAGCTCCACGGGTCGAACTGCGCGGCGTCTTCGCACAGCTGCTCTATGAACGGGCAGCCCTCCTGCACCATGTCGGCCTGATCCTTCCAGCCGCCCACGAACGCGTTGAGGTCGAGGAACTCCGCGGGCGAGAGGTCGCCGTTCACGAGAGCGCCGAGACCGTACTGCACGCCCACGTTGTCCCACGTGCTGCGGGCGTAGCCGTCGTCGCGGCGGCCGTACACGTTCACCGCGTCCTCGAAGTGCGTCCAGTGCGTGCCGGCCTGCTGCTCGGCGCTCACGCCGGGGGCGGTGCCGAAGTGCGGGTTGAGCGCCAGGGGCGAGAGGCCGCGCCAGCCGTTCACGCACTCGGACAGGCCTTCTGCTCCGCCGAAGTAGACGTTGGGGATGTCGTTCCAGGCGGCCATGCCCTCGATGAGGGTGCGCTGCTCCCAGTCGGCCCATCTGGAGTTGGGGTCGCGCGCCACCTGCGAGTCGAACCAGTACTCCAGCAGCTCGCAGTCGCCCACGTGGATGGTCTGCGTGACCATGTCGGGGTACGAGTACTGCGGGATGGCAGCGTCGAGGAGCGTGGGGTGGTTCTGGGAGTACACGTACTGCTGGATGCCGCCGCCGGAGCCGCCCACGCCCACCGTGTACTCGGGCACACCGTAGGCGTTAACGAAGCGCGACTTCACCATGAGGGCGGTCTCGCCACCCACGATGAGGTCGTAGTGCTCGCCGGTCTTGTTGGCTGTGGAGTAGGCCACGGCGTAACCGCGGCTCAGCAGCTCGGGGTTGAGCATGTTGCTGCGGCTGGGGTTGCCCTGGTAGTGGCCCACGCCCACGCCGCCCTGGAACTGGTACACGAGGCGCCGGTTCCAGCCGCTCAGGTCGGGGCGCTCCTCCGCTTGGCTGCGCGGCGAGAGCATGGCGATGGAGTAGATGAAGCGGTTGATGGTACCGCGCTCCCAACGCACGATGAAGTCGACCTCGGCACCGTTCGCCAGCGTGACGGTGGTCATGTCGGCGGGTCGACCGGCGGCGGCGTCGTAAGGCTGGAAGCCGTTCTCCGCCGAGTAGTACACGAAGTCGACCTGGCGCTCCACGCTGCAGTCCGCGTCGAGGATGGGGCCGAGCATGGCGTTACCCCGGTGCGAGTCGGTGGCGCAGAGGAACACCTCCTGCTTGGGGCCAGCGAACATGGGGCCCGTGATGGGGTAGTTCGTCAGCGTGAGCTGCTCCTTGTACATGCCCGCCAGCACGGTGATGACCGTGTTCCCTTCTGGCAGACCGCTCACCACGCCTTGCAGCTGCGTGCCGGCGCCGTTGGCCACGAAGCCGCGGGTCACGTTGCGGGTGCCGGCCCACACGCTCACGTTCGACCACTTCACCCCGTCGGGGAGGTTGATGACGAGCCTAGCCTCGCCGCCGGACACGAACTCGGCGGGCCCCGAGGCCACCTCGATGCTGAGGGCGTCGGCTGCTCGTCCTTGCCCGAAGGCCACGCCCACCAGCAGACAGGCGATGACGAGAAGAGACGACGCAACCAGATAGACGCGCTTACCGATAGGCACCATTCTCATACCCTCCAGTTCCAGTTTTTCCGTGGGGCCAGTATAGCCGTCTGGCACGCGCGCCACTCACGTACCGCCTGGTGATACGGGCACTCGCAGCGGACGGCGGCGCGGCTGTCGGTCAACTATGCTGCCTGCGTGACGCTAGTAGAACTGCTGGTGTGGGTGGGTACGCTCACGTTCGCCGCCACGGGCGCCCTCGTCGCCGTGCGCAAGGGCTTCGACCTCATAGGCGTGCTGGTGCTGGCCTCCGTTACGGCCATCGGCGGCGGCTCCATCCGCGACGTCATCGTGGGCCAGCTGCCGCCCTCCAACTTCACCAACGAGCCACTGCTGTGGGTGGTGGCGGCCACGGCGCTGGCGGTCTTCTTCCTGCCGCACAATATCCGTGAGGAGAGCCGCCTGCTCTACGTGCTCGACACGCTGGGCCTCGCCGTGTTCGCGGCCCTGGGGGCGGAGCGCGGCGTGGAGTACGGCATGGGCATGTGGGGCACGGTCTTCGCGGGCGCCGTGTCGGGCGTGGGCGGCGGCGTGCTGCGCGACGTGCTGTCGGGTAAGGTGCCCGGCATCTTCTACCGCTTCGGCGACTTCTACGCGTCGGCCGCGGCGCTGGGGGCCCTCACCTTCTACCTGGTCAGCTTCCTGAGCCCGTCCTGGGCGCTGGCCGCCGCGGTGTTGGTAACGGCCGTGGTGAGGATCGGCAGCCGCATCCTCAAACTCAAGCTGCCTGTGCCGCGCACGCTGGGCGGCGAGGACCAGCCAACACGCGAGTGAGCCTCAGGCGGAGCGCTCGTCCAACCGTCGCAGCAACCGCCACACGAACTCTTCCGTCTTGGCCACGGTGCTCTCGTCCACGTTCTCGTACACGTCGCTCACCACGTGCCAGTTGGGTATGCGGCCGTCCGGGGTGAGCCCCACGAACGATAACGACGGCACACCGTTAGCCATGAAGCAGGTAGCGTCCGTGTGGAGCGTGGTGTACGGCAGCGAGTAGGCGTTCAGCTCGGGGTGTGCGGCTCGCAGTTCCTCCGCCAAGCCGAACAGCTCGGGCGAGGGCTTGAGCGGTATGACCATGCCCTCCACGCTGGTGTAGCAGACGCCGGCGCCGGCGCCGCCCACGTTGTCGATGCTGATGGCCACCGCGTCGGCCAGCTCATGACGGTGGCGCTTAACGAACGCCTGCGCGCCAACGGAGCCCACCTCCTCGCAGCCGGATGCCAGCAGCCACACCTCGGTGTTGCCGAGGGGCTCTTGCGCTAGCCTTGCGCCCAGGTTCAGCAGCACGCCCACGCCGGTGGCGTTGTCGTTGGCGCCGGCTGTGTACGGCGTGGTGTCGGGCTGCCAGGTGAGCCAGAAGACTATGAGATGCACAGGCGTGAGCGCCAGGGCCACGTAGCGCAGCCAACCCGCCCCAGTGGCCGCGAACGCCAGGAACAGCAGCGCGCACAGCACGAACGCCACCACCCCTAAGGTGGTCATGGTCTTGAAGAACGCCAGCCGGCCCGGGCTGGTGAAGACCCACGGGGTGCGGTGCGTGTCTATGTGCGCCACCAGCACCACCTTGCGGGGCGCCTTAGCGCGAACGCCGCCGGTCGCCGCGCCGGTCGCCTGGCTAGCCGCCGCGCGGCGCACCGCCGCCACCTTGGCCAGCACGTTCTGGCTCGATCCCTTGCCTATGAACGGCCGCAGCAGGTTGGGGCGGAAGTACATCTCTAGGAACACCGAGACAGTGGTGGCCAGCATCACCACGCCCAGCACGCCCGCCAGGCCGCGGCCCACGAACAGGAAGAGCGCCGTGGCTGCCAGCGCGACCAGCGCCGCCACCGCGAACGGGCGCCAGCCCGACACGGTGGAGGTGAACGGCTCGACCGTGGTCTGTAGCCCGGCCCCCTCGAACACGCCAGCCACGTAGTCGGCGGCCCGCCGCTCACCCTCGGTGGTGGAGCCGCGCGGGCCGATGCCCACAGCCAGATGTTTCACGTGAAGCATACGTAGTGGCAGGGTACGCCACCCATGACTACACGGCGCCAATACGCACGAACCAAGTGCTATACATGCAGCACCATGGCCAAGCTCTCAGGAGGTCCACTAGAGCCTGAACTGTTGTGCCGGATCGAAGCGGAGGAACGCCCATGACGCAAAGCTCTACCTCAGCCCCGGCCAGCACCGGGAGCCTCCTGCGGTTGGCCAACGACGGCTTAGACGACATCGTCGCCGTGCGGCGCGACCTGCACGCGCACCCCGAGCTTGGCTTCGAGGAGGTGCGCACCTCCGCCCTGGTGGCCGCGAAGCTGGCCGAGTGGGGCCTGACCGACGTGACGCCCCTCGGCGGCACCGGTCTGGTGGCCACCGTGCGCGGTTCGCGACCCGGCACCAGAGCGGTGGGACTACGCGCCGACATGGACGCGCTAGCGCTTGAGGAGGCCAACGGCTTCGAGTACTCCTCGAAGCACCCAGGCAAGATGCACGCCTGCGGGCACGACGGGCACACCTCCATGCTCCTGGGCGCGGCCCGCTTGCTCGCCCGGAACCCCGACTTCGCCGGCACCGTGCACCTCATCTTCCAGCCGGCCGAGGAGGGCCGCGGCGGCGCCGCGAAGATGCTGGAGGAGGGCCTGTTCGAGAAGTTCCACTGCGACCGCATCTTCGGCATGCACTCGGCGCCGCAGATGGAGGTGGGCGAGTTCGGCACTACCACGGGCCCCATGATGGCGGCGTCCGGGCGTTGGACGGTTGAGTTCCTGGGCTCCGGCGGGCACGGCGGTGCCGGTCCGCACCTCACGCAGGACCTGACCGTGGTGGCGGCCACCTACATACAGTCGCTGCAGAGCGTGGTAGCGCGCAACGTGTCGGCCCTCGAGCCCGCCATCATCAGCGTGGGGCACCTGCAGGCGGGGTCGCCAGCTGCGCTGAACGTCATGCCCAGCAAACTCACCATGGGCGGCACCATGCGCGCCTTCAGCGCCGACGTGCAGGCGCTGCTCGAGACGCGCATCCGCGACCTGGCGCAGGTCCACGCGGCCGCCATGGGCGCCGAGGCGCAGGCCGAACTGTGGTGGAACAACGTGCCCACCGTAACGGAGGCCGCCGCCACCGAAGCAGCGGTGCGCGCCGCGCGGCAACTGGGCCAGAACGTACCGGTTGACCCCGAGGTGGCGCCCAGCACGGGCGGCGAGGACTTCTCGTACATGCTTAGGCAGCGGCCCGGCAACTTCATGTGGCTCGGCAACGGCGCCCACGCGGGCCCGGGCGGCGGCCAGTTACACACGCCCCTCTACGACTTCAACGACGCGGCGCTGCCGTGGGGCATCGCTTACTGGCTGTCGGTGGTGAACGTTGAGCTGGAGGGGCGCCTGGGCGACTGATCCTGCCAGCAGTAGGACCGAAACCAAGCGCGGCGCCCAGTAACAGGGCGCCGCGCTTCTCTTGAATCGGGCTTCGAGGCCCGGTTAGTTCTGGTTAGCGGATGGACACGCCGTACGCGTCGAGGCGTTCGGTGGGCAGCACACGCAGGCCTTCCACGTTGTCGCGGATGGCCACGAGCTGACGCTCGGTGTGGAGGAACAGCCAGGGCGCCTGGTCGAAGGCCACCTGCAGTGCTTCGGCGTAGATGGCGCGGCGCGCCTCTTCGTTGGTCTCAACGCGACCGCGGTCGAGGAGCTCGTTGAAGGGCTCGTAGTCCCACAGCGAACGGTTGGAGCCGAACGGCACCACTTGCGAGCCGTGCAGCACGTTGAAGAGGCCCTGATCGGCGTCGCCGGTGGAGACGCCCCAGCCCATCAGGCCGAGCTGCGAGATGCTCTCCTCGGCGGGGCGGCCGATGTCGGCCAGGTAAGCGGCCCACTCGCGCGTGATGATGGTGGCGGTGATGCCCACCTCGGCCAGCTGGCTCTGCACGGCTTCAGCCACCTGGATGTCCTGCATGTAGCGGCCGGTGGGGCTATGCAGGGTGATCTCGAGACCGTCGGGGAAACCAGCTTCCGCTAGCAGTTCGCGGGCCCGTTCGGGGTTGTACTCGTACACGCCAATGGGGGTGTAACCGAAGACGCCCGGAGCGATGGCGGCGTCGGACACGCGGCCCGCTCCGCCCAGCACGAACTCCACGATGGCTTCCTTGTCCACGGCGTGGTTGATGGCCTGACGCACGCGCACGTCGGTGAACGGCTCGCGGTAGTTGTTGAAGAAGATGTAGATGGTGCGCATGCTGTCGACCTTGTGCACGGTCACGTCGTCAAGCGCATCGATGCGCGCCACGTCCTGCGGCGGCACGTTGGTGGCCACGTGAGCGGCGCCGGTCTGCACGAGGGCTATGCGGGTGCCGCCCTCGGAGATGGGCCGGAAGGTCACGGAGTCGAGCGTGGCGGGCGCGCGCCAGTAGTTGTCGTTACGCACCACGCGCAGGAACTCGCCGTGCACCCACTCGTCGAGCACGAACGGACCGGTGCCCACGGGGTTCTGGC
>CAZFFG010000037.1:0-16631 GCA_964518275.1 uncultured bacterium
TCGACATCCTGGAGCAGGAGGAGGAGCGCCGCAAGGTGCTCGATTACGTGCGCGACAACGCGCGCGAGACCCTGGGCGTGAACAGCGTTGAGGTGTACGGCGTCAGCGCCCGCCTGGGGCTAGCTGCGCGTCAGGGTAAGGACGAGGCGGGTTACGCGGCCAGCGGCATGATCCCGCTCGAGAAGGCCATCGCCGCGCGCCTAGGCACGGACCGGGTGAAGCTCAAGCTCGCCTCACCGCTGGGCGTGGCGGCGCACGCCAGCAACCAGTACCTCGACGTGCTCGACAACCGTCTGGAGCTCCTGCAGGACGACAACACCACCCTGGCCGAGATCGACAGGCAACGCAAGCAGTTCGACCGCGACATGCAGCGCGACCTCAGCCTCTACATAGCGCGCCTGAAGGGCGTGCTGCAGCAGATCGAGAAACGCGGTGAGGACTTCTTCGACGAGACCATCCGCCTCACGCGCATCCCTAAGCTCATGAACTCGGAGCGCGTGAAGGAAGCCTTCCAGCAGAAGGTGGTAGGCAAGGCCGAGGCAGAGATCGACTCTGCAATGCACGACCTCACCGACTGGTTCATCCAGCGCAACCTGCAGCTGTGGGAAGACGTCATGCGCTACCTGAACGAGCGCCGCGCGGCCGAGCAGGCCAACGTGATAGGTGAGGTGGGCGGGCGCTTCCAGTACGACCGACAGGCGCTAGTACGCAGCCTGCGCGAAACGGCCGAGGAGGCGCTGGAGGAGTACGACCCCAAGTCGGAAGCCAGCCGCCTGGCCGAACGCCTGCAGGGCGCGGTGGTGCAGACGGGCCTCATGGAGGTCGGCGGCTTGGGCCTCTCGGCCGCGCTGGTGGCCATGATGACGGGCGCCGCGCTCGACATCACAGGCATCGCGCTCGGCCTCACCGTGATGGGTGCGGGCCTGCTGGTGCTGCCGGGGCAGAAGCGTAAGGCCAAGCGGGAGCTGCGCGAACGCATGAACGAGCTGCAAGACGCCATCGAGAAGAGCGTGCGGCAGCAGTTCGAGTTGGAGCTCGCTCGCTCGCAAGAGAAGCTCACGGGCGCTATCAGCCCTTACACGCGCTTCGTTGGCGCCGAGCTGGAGCACCTGCACGAGCTGCGCGCCGACCTGAACGCCACGGCGAACCGCGTGACGGACCTGCAGCGTCAGGTCGAGGCCTTGAGCTGAGCGCCTGTTAGACTCCCGCATGACCGAGAGACGTGTCCGCGTTGCTTACCAGGGTGTGCCGGGCGCTTTCAGCGAGGAGGCCGCCGGCAACTTCGCTCCGGGCGCGGAGACCGTCGGCTTCCCCACTTTCGAGGAGGCGTTCCAGGCCGCCGCCACCGGCGAGTGCGACTTCGCGTGCCTGCCGGTGGAGAACAGCATCGCCGGCTCCATCAACCAGACCTACGACCTGCTCACCGACTCGGTGCTGAACGTGGTGGGCGAACAGGTGGTGCGTGTTCACCACAACCTGCTCGTGAAGCCCGGTGTGAAGCTCAGCGAGGTGAAGCGCGTGTACAGCCACCCGCAGGCCCTCGCGCAGTGCCAGGGCTTCCTGCGCCGGCACGGCTTCGAGGCCGTTACGGACTTCGACACGGCCGGTGCGGCCAAGCTGCTGGCCGAGAACGGCGGCGAGGGGCGCGCCGCCATAGCCAGCCAGCGCGCTGCGGAAGCGTACGGGCTGGAGATCATCGCCGAGCACATCGAGGACCTGCCGTTCAACTACACGCGCTTCTTCGTGCTGGGCACCACTGAGCCGGCCGCTCCGGAGGGCCACAGCAAGAGCTCCCTCGTGCTCGCCACGCGCCACCGCCCGGGCGACCTGGTGGCGTGCCTTGAGGTCTTCCCTAAGCACGACATCAACATGACCAAGCTCGAGTCGCGCCCGCGGCGCGACAAGCCGTGGAGCTACCTCTTCTACATCGATATCGACGGCCACATCGAGGACCCGAACGTGGCGGCGGCCATGACCGACCTCATGCGCAAGGCGGCGTTCGTGAAGTTCCTCGGCAGCTACCCTGCGGCCGAACCTCTCGAGCTGGGCTGATGGAGCAACCCATGATGCGCCTCGACGACGTGCTGAAGTTCTTCGGGGTCGCGGCTACCGGCGGGCACGCCAAGCACATGATCCAGGCCGGGGAGGTGCGCGTGAACGGCGTGATAGAGACGCGGCGTAAACGGCGCATCGTGGACGGCGACACGGTGGAAGTGGGCGACGAAGCCTTCGTCGTGGAGCTGGCACCCGCGCCGGAGGAGTAACGACCAGTAGGGGCCTCATGGCCTTATAGCCGCCTACCGCAGTCGGGCCCACCCGCGAAGAGCCCGGCGGGCCGGAAGCCCTCCTCGAGCGCCTCGACAGGCGTACCGGCCAGAGCCGCCACCGGCACGTTCTCGCCCGGGTACCACAACGTGCGCGACTGGTACCTGCCCGACCAGGGGGAGCGGTACCGCACGGTCCAGCCTTCGCAGAGGGTGACGCTCCAGAGCTCGCTCACCCCAGCCGCCGCGTAGCCGGCCAGGCGTTCAGGGCTGGGCTCACCCCGATGGAGCAGGACGACCAGCCGCACATCGCGCGCCTCAGCGGTGGCGCCCTCAGCGTGGATAGCGCTGAGGTGGCGGCCTTGAACGAGCGCCAGGTGCGGCCGCCACATGTCTTGCGGGCCCAGCCGCACGAGTGGCCCGGCGCGGACCTGCACTTGGGTGCCGGCACAGGCAGCCACCAGCAAGCTCTCCAGCCGCAGCAGCACGCTGGCCGCCTGACCCGTGAACGGACGCAACCGCACAGGGCGGCCGTGCTTAAGTTCGGCGTTGTGCGGGTCGGCCACCTCGCCCCGCTTCAACATGGTGACGAACTCCGCACCGTTAACTGGTGCGGCCGCAGCGCGCGGCGCAGCGGCGTGTGCCCGGGAGGCCCTGCCGGGGCCCGTGTTGCCACCACCTTGGCGGCGGGTGCGTGCTGGCGTTCTTCCGCGCTTCATGCCCCCAGGTTGCCGAGGTGGGTGGAGCGCTGCAGCGGGCCCTGGGACAAGCGCCTAGAGGCCGTGGGCCGACGCCCTCCCCCGTCGCCTGCCCGGGAGCCCAAGCGCGCTACTGCGTGCTAGACTCCGCACCTGGAAATGGCGACACCCCTACCGTAGATGCCCAAACGCGAAGACATAAAGAAGATCCTGATACTCGGCTCCGGCCCTATCGTCATCGGCCAGGCAGCCGAGTTCGATTACTCCGGCACGCAGGCCTGCAAGGCGCTGCGCAGCGCCGGTTACGAGGTGGTGCTGGTCAACTCCAACCCGGCCACCATCATGACCGACCCGGAGGTGGCGGACCGCACGTACGTGGAGCCGCTCACGCCCGAGTTCGTGGAGAAGGTCATAGCCCTCGAGCGGCCCGACGCGCTCCTCCCCACCCTGGGCGGCCAGACGGCTCTCAACCTCGCCTCAAGGCTGCACGAGCTGGGCGTGCTCGAGAAGCACGGCGTGGAGCTCATCGGCGCTAACTACGAGGCCATCCAGAAGGGCGAGGACCGCAAGCTCTTCCAGGAGGCCATGGCCAAGATCGGCGTGGCCACACCAGCCGGCAAGATGGTGGGAAGCTTAGGCGAGGCGCTCGACTTCGTCACCACCATCGGCTACCCAGCCATCATCCGCCCGAGCTTCACGCTCGGCGGCACCGGTGGCGGCATCGCGTACGACGAGGCGGAGTTCCGCACCATCGTGGGTCAGGGCCTGCACGACTCGCCGGTGGGCACGGTGCTGGTGGAGCAGTCGGTACTAGGTTGGAAGGAGTACGAGCTGGAGGTGATGCGCGACAGCAACGACACCGTCGTCATCATCTGCTCAATCGAGAACTTCGACCCCATGGGTGTCCACACGGGCGACAGCGTAACGGTGGCGCCCGCGCAGACGCTCTCCGACAAGGAGTACCAGCGGCTGCGCAACTACGGCATCGACATCATCCGCGAGATCGGGGTCGACACGGGCGGCTCCAACATCCAGTTCGCCATCAACCCGGAAGACGGCGCGGTCATAGTCATCGAGATGAACCCGCGCGTGTCGCGCTCCTCGGCCCTAGCCAGTAAGGCCACCGGCTACCCCATCGCCAAGATCGCGGCGCTGCTGGCGGTGGGTTACCACCTAGACGAGTTACCGAACGACATCACGCGCGAAACGAAGGCCGCCTTCGAGCCCAGCATCGACTACGTGGTCACTAAGGTGCCGCGCTTCGCGTTCGAGAAGTTCCCCGACGCGCCCGACACGCTCGGCACGCAGATGCGCTCCGTGGGCGAGGTCATGGCCATCGGCCGCACCTTCAAGGAATCGCTCCTCAAGGCGCTGCGCTCGCTCGAGCTCGACGTGCGTAGCGAGACGAGCCACCTCACCGAGGAGGAGCTAGAGGCGCGCCTCTACCCCAACCCCCGCCGGCTCCTGGCCGTGCTGGAGCTCCTACGCCGCGGCCGCTCGGTGCAGTGGCTGCACGAGGCCACCCGGATAGACCCCTGGTTCCTCAACCAGCTGCGCGAGATAGCGCAGGTAGAGCGCGAGGTGAGGGAGCTACCCGAGCCAGGCGCCTGGACGTGGGAGCAGTGGCGCGAGATCAAGCGCATCGGGCTCTCCGACCGCGACATCGCTGAGCTGAAGGGCGTGCCGGTGGAGAGCGTACGGCGCTACCGCCTAGCCAAGCGCGGCGAACCCGTGTACAAGATGGTCGACACGTGCGCGGCCGAGTTCGAGGCGTTCACGCCGTACCTCTACTCCTCGTACGAGTGGGAGGACGAGCTCCCCCCCACCACCGACCGGAAGGTCATGATCTTGGGCTCGGGCCCCAACCGCATAGGCCAGGGCGTTGAGTTCGACTACGCCACCGTGCACGCCGTGTGGGCGCTCCAGGACGCGGGCTACGAGACCATCATGGTGAACTCCAACCCCGAGACGGTGAGCACCGACTACGACACGGCCGACAGGCTCTACTTCGAGCCGCTCACCTTCGAGGACGTCATCAACGTCGTGGATCACGAGAAGCCCGACGGCGTCATCGTTCAGCTGGGTGGCCAAACGCCGCTCAAGCTCGCGCGGGCGCTGGAGGAGGCGGGCGTGCCCATCTGGGGCACCCCGGCAGCCGCTATCCACGAGGCTGAGGATCGCGACGCCTTCCACGCGCTCTGCGAACGGATCGGGGTGCCGCAGCCTGCAGGCGGGGTGGCAGAGGAACCCGCTGCCGCGGCGGCCCTGGCGGAGGCCATCGGCTATCCCGTCATGGTGCGCCCCAGCTACGTGCTGGGAGGGCGCGCCATGCGCGTGGTGCGCGACCGCGCCGAGCTCGACGACTACCTGTCGGTGGTCTACGCCGAGCTGCCGGGCAACCCGAGCATCCTCATCGACGACTTCATCGAAGGCGCCGTAGAGGTCGACGTCGACGCCCTCTCCGACGGCGTCACCACCGTGGTGGCCGGCATCATGGAGCACGTCGAACTGGCTGGGGTGCACTCCGGCGACAGCGCCACCATCACCCCACCCGTGAACCTGTCGGAGCGGGCAGTTAGCATCATCGAGGAGTACACGGTCAAGCTGGCAGAGGCCATCGGCGTGCGCGGGCTGATCAACGTGCAGTACGTGGTGCGCGGCGACGAGGTGCTGGTGGTGGAAGCCAACCCACGCGCCAGTCGCACGGTGCCTTACCTCTCCAAAGCGGTGAACCACCCGCTTGCCAAGTACGCCGCCCTCATCGCGGCGGGCCGCAGCCTGCAGGAGATCGGCTTCACCAGCAAGCCCGAACCGAAGGTCTACAGCGTGAAGGAGGTAGTGCTGCCGTTCCTCAAGTTCGGTGGTGTGCTGCCCGTGCTGGGGCCGGAGATGCGCTCCACAGGCGAGACCATGGGCATCGACGCCGACCCGTACCTGGCCTACTACAAGGCCGCCGTGGCGGCGGGGCAACGCTTCCCTGCGCCAGGCACACCAGCCACCGTGCGGCTCATCGGCGCGCCGCTGGCCGAACTAGCACCGGAGCTCGAGCGTCAAGGTTTCACGGTGTTACTAGGTGCGGCGCCAACGGACGCGCCCGATTACCAGCTACTGTTCGACGTCGAGCACACGCCCGAACTCAGGCGCGCCCTGGAGAGCGGCCTGCCGTACTGCACCACCTTGGAGGCGGCGCGCTGGACCGTGCGGGCGCTCGCTGCTCGCGCGGCCACCGAACCCGGCGTCAACGCGCTGCAGGACCTGCAGGCTGGCGCCGTCACCACCGCAGCTAACTGACCGCCCTGTCCCCGTTCGCCCCCAGCGCGGCAGGCGCTCAGCCTTCCGCGGTCTGCGCTTCGGGGCCGTCCACCAGGCTGGCGTTAGGCTCCACTGACTCGTGTTCGTCTGAACCGTCTTGGTCGGTGGCGTCGAGCAGGTCGGCGCCGAACTCCCCGTCGCCCAAGCCCGTCACGACCTCACGGCGCCCCACGGGCAGGCGCTGACGCAACGAATCGGCGTAGGAGGCGAGGGCACTGAGCGCAGCCCCGACCGGTTGGCGCAGCAGGAACTCGCCGCTATCGACCTTGGCCACCAGGTGCATGGGCGCCTCCGAGAAGCGGTCGAGTATGCGCAACACCACGTCGCGGCTGAGGTTCACGTCCTGCGCTAACTCCTCGAGCAGGAACACCGACGGCGCACGGTGGCGGGCCAGTCTGGTCAGCACCTCGGACGCCGCACCCCGCTCCGCCACCCTGGCGGCCACGCCCTCCTCGAAGCGCTTCAGGCCCTGTTCGAACAGGCCATCGCGACCGAAGTGCGACTCGAGGTCGAGCGGCGTGACGGGCACGCTGTCGTGTAGCTCCTCCAGCCGCGCCAACGCCTCCCAGCTCCAGAGCGTGGCGCGGGCCAGGTCGGCTGGGTTAGCGAGCCTCACCAGGTCGTCGCGGTCACCCACCACCGCCATGTAGTTGGCCGGCGCGTTACGGCGCCGTGCCAGTAGCCCGGCCCAGTCGAGCCGCTCCCCACTACGCAGCAGGTGCACCAGGACCTTGTAACGACGGCGCCCCAGGTCGGCATGCAGGTGATGCACCCCCGTCGCTAGCGGCTCGATGCGGTAACCGAGCTTGCTGAACACTCGCCGCAAGCGAGACGAGAGAGCCACGGCAGCCACCGCTGCGGCGGCGTCCTCGTCTTCCACGTAGGCGGGCGTTCGGCTGCTCCGCGCCTCTGGAGCGGGGGCGATGGCGGGCCGGGTGTCGCCAACCGGGGGCGCGGCATCCTGCGGCACCGGTGGCGTGGCGGCCGCTTCGAAGGCGTCGTCCTGCCTGGCCTCCCAGAGGGACGCCTGCTGCTGGTCGTTGTGCGCAGCGGGGCGCCCGTCGTGGCTCTCCTCCAGTTCCGAGAGCGCGCTCTCGGCCTCGTGGATGGCCTGGCGCGGATCGAGGTTCACAGCGGTCGCCTCAGCGCCGTCGGTGGCCTGGGCGCCGTCACGCACCGTAGGCGTGGCGGCCTCGACCGCTTCTGCCGGAGGTACCTCGGTTCCGCCGCTCTCGCCCGCGCTCTCCACAGGCGCGGCCGAAGGCCGAAGGATGGGCGTCATGGTGAAGCGGCGCTCGGCGAGCTTCTCCACCACGAGTTCGTCGTTCACGTCGAGGTCATGCGTGCGGTAGAGCGGGCCCAGGCCGGACACCACACGTGGACCGCTCATATGCGCCGTGAGCTCCTCGCCAGTTAGGGCATCGACCACGGTGACGTCGCCCGTTTCAGGGAAGAGGTCGATCATGGTGCGCGGCAGCGTCATGTTGCCGCCGCGCAGGCAGACTCGAGTGAGCGGGTAGCGGTACTCCTGGGCCATGGTCAGTTCTCCTGGCTTCGCTTAGGGGCGAAGTCTACCAAACGAGAGGTAGGCCACCTCCCGTTGTCAACCGAACTTGAGTACGCGGCGCTTCTTGCGCTTGCCGCCCTTGCCAGCCTCACGCTCCACCGGCTTGGTGGCGGCGGCCTCGCGCTTAGCGGCCTGGCCCGCAGCGGTTTCGTCTGCGGCGGCCTTGCCTTTGCCGGCACCGCTCGCGCCGGTCCTGCTCGCACCGGTCTTACCCGCAGGCGCAGCGGCCTTCTCGGCCTTAGCCTTGTCTGCCCTGCCCGCCCCCGCCTTACCAGTAGCGGCCTGCTTGGTACTGGCGGCTTTCGCCAGCTGTTCCTTAGCGCCAGCGGCCCTCGTTCGTCCGCCCGTCTGGGTAGCGCCGCTACGGCCCTGCTTGACGGGCTTCCTATCCGTCTGCTTCTCGGCCTGAACCTCAGCGGCGGCCTGCTGCGGGCTCTTGAGGACCTTGGGCGGCCGCGTGATTACCACCCGCTCCTCCGGCTCCACCTCCGGCATCTCCATGTCGGCGGGGATGAGGTCGATCTGCCGCTGCGTGGGGTTGGCGGCGAGGATGCGCACCTCCACCCGGTCACCCAGGCGGTACTTCTTGCGCGTGTGCTTGCCCATAAGCATGAGCGAGTCCTCGAGGTAGAGGTAGTAGTCGTCCATGAGGTGGCTCACGTGCATGAGACCCTCCACCCCGTTGGGGAGCTCCACGAACAGCCCGAAGTTGGTAACGCCCACGATGGTGCCCGTGAAGGCCACCCCCACCTCGTCCTTGGCCCAGCGCGCGTGGAAGTAGCGGGTGAGGTCGCGCTCGGCGTCCTCAGCCACGCGCTCGCGCTCGCTCACGTGCTCGGCGAGCAGCGGGAAGTCGGTGCGCATGCGCTCCTTCAAGGTGGGTGAGAGCCGGTGCTGCAGCATGCCACGCACCACACGGTGCACGACCAGGTCGGGGTAGCGCCGGATGGGGCTCGTGAAGTGCAGGTAACTGGGGAACGCCAGCCCGAAGTGCCCCAGGTCCTGGCTGGAGTAGCGCGCCTGCTTGAGGCTACGCAGGAGCAACGTGTTAACGAGCTGCGCTTCCGGCTTACCGGCCGCCTGCCGCAGGATGGCCTGCAGGTCCTGCGGTGTGGTGTGCTCGAGGTCCAGCACGTACCCCAGCCGCCCGAGCGCCTTCTGCAGCGCGTCGATCCTCTCCTTGCTGGGGTCCTCGTGGATCCGGAACAGCGCCGGTACGTCGCGCCGGGTGAGCTCTTGCGCCACCAGCCGGTTGGCCAGCAGCATCAGCTCCTCGATGAGCTGCCGCGCGGAGTCGGAGCGCACCGGCGTCACGTGCAGCGTGCCCTCCTCGTCGACGTCGACCTTGGCCTCGGTGAAGCTGAAGTCGAGGGCACCGGCACCTATGCGCGCCTTGCGCAGCTCCTGCGTGAGGTTGAGGAGCACCTTCACGTCGCGCTCGAGCTTGCGCTTGCCCTGCGGCAGTCGGCCGCCGTCCGCGAACTCCTGCACCTGCTCGTAGGTGAGACGCGCGTGGGACTGGATGACGGTCTCCTTGAACTTGAAGCCCTTCACCTCGCCGCTCCTCGTGATGTCTACGAGCACGGAGAGCGCCAGGCGCGCCTTGCCCTCCTCCAGCGAGCAGATGCCGTTAGACAGCTCCTCAGGCAGCATTGGCAGCACGCGGCCGGGCAGGTAGACGCTGGTGGCGCGGGCCAGGGCTTCCTCATCGAGGGAGGTGCCTTCGGCAACGTAGTAGCTCACGTCGGCGATGTGCACCCCGACCCGCAGCATGCCGTCGCGCGAGCGGTCGAGCCGCTCCACGGAGATGGCGTCGTCGAAGTCCTTCGCGTCCTCACCGTCGACGGTCATGGTGGCCACCTTGCGGTAGTCGGTGCGGCCCCCCATCATCTCGGCGGTCACGTGGTCGGGCACGGCCTTCGCCTCGGCCATGGTGTCCTTGTCGAACTCGGCCTTCAGACCGTACTTCACGATCACGGCGCGGGTCTCGACCTCAGGATCGTCGCTGTCGCCCAGGAACTCGAGGACCTCGCCGAACGGCTCCTTCTCGCCGGACACCTCGGGCCACACCATGCGCACCACGATGCGCGAGCCGCCCTCGAGCTTGCCAACGGACTCGGGCGTGAGGAGGATGCGCTCGCGCAGGCGCACGCTGTCGGGGCGCAGTATGGCGTAGCCGCGGGCGTACTCCAGCGTGCCCACCACCTGCTCGTAGCCGCGCGCCACGATACGCACGATCTCGCCGCTCACGCGGTCGTCGTCGCTCTTCTGAGGAGTGGGGCGGGCGATGACGCGGTCCGTGTCCCACGCGCCGCCGAGGCGGTCGGCGGGGATGAAGAGGTCCTTGCCCCCAGCGTCTGGGATCACGAAGCCGTAGCCACCCGAGGCGACCTGCAGCTTGCCCACCACGAGGTTCATCTCCTGTGGCAAGCCGTAGGTGCGGCGCCTGGTCCGCACGAGCTGGCCTCGGTCCACGAGGTCCGCCAGCACACTACGCAGGGTGCCCCTGTCGTCGAGTTTCAGGCGTCGTTGTATGTCTTGTACGTGCCAGGGGCGCTCTGGGTGATCGTGGAAGAAGCGCATGACCTGTTCGCTGTCGGTATCAGCCATCGTGGCCAAGTGTAGCGCGCCGAGCCTATGTGGCCGCCGCGGGGCGCCCGCGGGGTGCAAGGCGCGAAGGCTAACGCTTGCGTCAGGAGGGCAGCCCCCGCGCCCCTCAACCCACCCGCAGGGTCTCGCTCTCGGCCAGGGCGGTCAGCGCGCTGAGCGCCGGGGACGGCGGGAAAGCCGCCAGCGCCGCCAAGGCGGCCTCTGCCTCGGCGCCGATCTGACCCCGCGCCTTGTGGTGCGCCCCGTGCTCCTGTATGAGCGCCACCATGCGCTCCACGTCGCCAGGCTGGCTGGCGCGCCTCTCGAGGATGCTCCGCGCCTCCTGCGAGCCGTGGTCGAGGATGAGCACGAGCACCGGGTAGGTGGCCTTGCCCTCCCGCAGGTCGCCACCCACGGGCTTACCGAGCTTCTCGGCGCTGCCCAGCAGGTCTAGGTAATCGTCCTGCATCTGGAAGGCGCGACCGTACGCCAGGGCGAAGTCGCGTAGGGCCCGCACCTGCTCCTGGGGCGCCCCGGCCAGCAGCGCCACGCCTTCACACGCCGCCGCCAGCAGCGCGGCGGTCTTGCCCTCGATGACCCGACGGTAGTTCTCGTAGGAGTAGTCGGTGAGCGAAGCCACCTGGAACTGCAACACCTCACCCTCGCAGATGGCGGCCGCGGTGTGCGACATGAGGCTGGTGAAGGACGAGCTACCGGTGCGGGCCAGCAGGCCGAGCACGCGCGCCAGCATGAAGTCGCCCGACATGACGCTCACCACGTTGCCGTAGCGCCTGAACGCCGCTTCGCTGCCGCGGCGGGTGTCGGCGTCGTCTATGAGGTCGTCGTGGAGTAGGGAGGCCGAGTGGAGCAGTTCTACCGCGAGCGCCACCTGCATGGTGGCCTCCTCGTCGGCGCCCAGGAGCCGGCCGGTAAGGAAGGCGAGGCTGGGCCGGAGGCGCTTGCCACCCGCAGCCACGAGGTCCGCACCGATGGCCTCGATGAAGGCCACGTCTGAGGTCAGCTCCTGGGGAAGGCGCTCCTCGAAGCGGCGCAGGTCGGCTGCGATGAGGTCGAACATCCGGTCAACTATAACCACTGCTCGCCGGGTTCACGGCGGCGCTGGCGGGCTCTGGGCGCCCGCCCGCGGCTCACTCCTGAGGCTGTAGGTAGTAGGCGAGGCGCTTGAGGCCCGCCACGAAGTCGATGGGCTCCACCCGCACGCTGGGCGGCACCTGCAGCACGGTGGGGGTGAAGTTGAGGATGCCGCGGATGCCGGCGGCGACGAGCGCGTCGGCGGCCCCCTGCGCAGCGGCCACGGGCACGGTGAGGAAGGCGATGTCGAGCTTCTGCTCCGCCACCTGCTCGCTCAACCGGGCGAGGTCGTACACAGGCAGCTCGCCGATCTGCTTACCGGCCTTGGCGGGGTCGGTGTCGAAGCCGCACCGCAACCGGAAGTTGTAGTTCTGGAAGTAGGGGTAATCCACTAGCGCCTGCCCTAACCGCCCCATGCCCACGATGGCCACGTTCCAGTGGCGCGTGAGCCCGAGAAGGCTACTCAGCTCGCGCCTGAGGATGGCCACGGTGTAGCCGCGGCCGCGGGTGCCGGACGCTTCGGCGTGAACGAGGTCCTTGCGCACCTGGTGCGCGCTCACTCGCGCGGCGGCGCCGAGCTCCTCGGACGTTACGTAATCGACGCCGCTCTGCTCCAGGTTGGTGAGCACGCGGAGGTAGCCCACCAGCCGGCTGATGGTTACAGACGGGATCTGTTTAGGCATGGGTGTGCCTTGGTTCGTCTTGCACCTCGCTGCTCATCTAGAGCCCGCGAGCGAAGTTCTCGATCCCCTCCGCGGCGAGCCGGCTCTGAGCGTCGCTGAGCGCCGTGCCCTGGTAGGGGCCCACGAGGAGCTTGAGGAGCGTGCCCTCCTGCACTTCCGTGACCGTGAAGCCCATGCCCTCGAGGCGCTGCCGCTGCGGCAACGAGCTCTCTCGGTTGGCGTAGGCGCCCACCTGCAGGTAACGGCCGGTAGCGGTGGCACTGGCAGCTGGGGCGGCGGTGCTGGCAGCGGTCTGGGTAGCGGACGCGGCCGGCGCGGTGGTGGCCGGGCTGGCCGTCACGTCGTCGGGTTCGAAGTGGTAGACGGTGGGATCCACAACACCGAAGTTACCAGCGGCGACCTGACTGGCCACGCGGCGCGCCTCGGCGTCGGTGGCGTAGGGCCCGAGGAGCACGATGGTGAGGTTGCCCTGGGTGCCCATGAGCACCGGGTAGCCGGCGCTCTGGAACTCCTGTGCCAGGCGCTGGGCGTTGTCGGCGTTGCCGAACGCACCTACCGATACGCGGTACGAGGCCACATCGTCGGAGGCGCTGGCGGCGATGGCGGTGCTCGGCGCAGGTGTGCTGGTGGCGGGCGCCGCCGGCGTGACGGGCGTGGTGGCGGCCGGGGCCGAGGTGCTCGTCTGCGGCACAGCTGCACCTGGCGGTGGCAGCGCGGTGACGTCGCTCGAAGACGCGCCAGTGGCGGGAGCGTCGCTTGCACCGGCGGCCGTGGTACCGGTGCCGCTAGGTGGGAGAACGGCGATGCCTTCCCCGCTCGGTTCGGTGGGCGTGGTGGCGCTCGACTGCGCACCGTCGTCGGTGGTGCCTGACTGGGTGCTGCCCGCCGGCGGGGTAGCGACCGCGCCCGAAGGCGTGGTGGTGGGCTGTTGGCCACCCACGGTGGTGCCTGCGGTCCCCGGTGTGCTGGTGGAAGGCGTGCTGGCCCCCGGCGTGGTAGGGCCGGTGATAGGCGTGGAGGGTTGCGACCCTGTGGAGGTGCCGCCGCCCGAGTTGAACGGGAAGAACGAGCCACCGGAGATGAGGGTGGCGATGATGCCGGCGATGACGGCCACCAGGGCTACGCCGATCAGCAAGTCGGGCCAGTTGCGCCTAAGCCAGTCCATGGTTCCCATTCTAAGGCTTGCGTAGTGAGATTGGTCCAACCTCGCTCGCGGGTGCGCTGTGCGCGCTCACGCGAGCGAGGCCGGACGGCCGGTCAGAGGTACGTGGTTATGGCCGTGCAGGCTGGTTCGAAGCCCTGCTCGCACGATGCCACCCAGGCGTCGCGCGCGCCGGCGCGGCGGTCCTGGGAGAACAGCGCCCAACCGAGGTTGTAGAGGCTCTCGGTGTCGGACGGGTTCTGCTCGATGAGGAGCTCGTAAACGGTCTGCGCGTCCGAGTAGCGCTGGGCGGCCAGGTAACCAGCGCCGAGGTTTACGCGCGACTCGATGCTGTTGGGGTTCAGTTGCACGGCGCGCTCGAAGCTACGCACGGCCGCAGCGTACTCACCCAGCTGGTAGGCAGCGAGGCCGCTCCACAGCTGCGCTTGCGCGTCGTTGGGGCGGGCGTCGAGCACGTGCCGCAGCTCCAGGTCGGCGGCGGAGAAGTCGCCGGTGCGGTAGTGCGCCCGGCCGGCGATGAAGCGCGCTTCGGTGAGGAGTTGGGGGTCGCTCAGGCGGCGGATGGCCTCCTGCGCGTTAGCTAGGGCCGCCGCGTGCTGACCGAGGAGGTCGTTGGCGGACGCCAGCGCGAGGTAGACCTCGGCACGGTCGCCACCCAACGACTGGGCGCGCTCGAGCGGAGCCAGCGCGGCGCGGGTCTGGCCCGCCTCCAGGTAGCTCACGCCCAGGTTGTACTGCGCCTCCCAGGAGGAAGGATCGATGGCGACCGCCTGCTCGAACGACGCGGTGCCCTGAGAATCGCGGCCGAGGCTGCGCTGTAGCGTGCCGAGCTTCACGAGGGTGTTGGCCTGCGCGGCGGCGTCGCCGGCGGCTTCGGCCTTCTGAAGGGCGCGCTCGAGGGACCAGATGGCGTAATCGATCTGGCCCTGGCTTACGTAGATGTCGGACATGAGCGAGCTCACGCGGTGGTCGCCGCTCTCGGCTTCCAGGGCGGTGAGTTCGGGCAGCGCCTCCAGCCCACGGCCGGCGAGGTGCAGCGCCTGACCGCGCTTGAGGATGTACTCCGCGTTGGCGGGTTCCAGCTCCAGCGCAGCGGCGTACGCGGCCGCGGCCTCGCCCCACTCTTCGGTGAGCTCCAGCTGGCCAGCCAGACCCAGGTAGGCCCGCACGCGGTCCTCAGCGGAAGCCTCGGGCTCGGCCTGATCGATGGCGGCGCGGAAGGCGTCGGCAGCTTCGGCCGGTCGGCGCAGACGCGCCAGGGTAACCGCGCGGTTGAACTGACCATCGAAGCGTTCGGGGTAGAGACGAGCGACCTCGTTGAACTCGAACAGGGCGGCCTGGTAGTCGCCCCGTGAGAATTGCGCTATGCCTAGACCGTAATGGGCGTCGCCCGACAGGTAGTCGAGGGCAATGGCTTCAAGGAAGCTCTCGCGGGCCTGGTCGTAGTCGCCGACTTCGTACTGGGCGTTCCCCAACGCCACCCAGGCCGTGACGCTGCCGGGGTTGGCCTGGACCTCTGCGCGTAGCTCGGCGAGCGTCGACTGCCCCCAAGCAGGCGAGAGCAGGAGCACGGCAGCCAGGACGGTGAGGACCGCCCTACTGCTCCACCTGCGATTACCTAGAACCATTCCAGCCTCCAGATCGCGGTGCCAGACGCCACCGGAGAACGTGCTCGAAGGCAGCCCAAGGCAGCGTGTGCTACGCGAGAATCGGTGCCAAGTCTATAACGAGCCGCGGTGGGCGGCGTGTGAAAAGGGCTACCCGAAGGGGGCGGTCAGAGCGGGCTAGAGGCTGTTCCCTGGCGGGTTTCCCCGGCCGCGCCGCCGCCCTGCAACGCCAGCTGTCCGCAGGCCGCCCCAGCGTCGCGACCGCGGCTGAAGCGTACGGAGACGCTGACCCCGAGCCCCTTGAGCGTGCCCTCGAACTCAGCTAAACGCCCGCGCGGCGTACCGCTGAAGCCGGAGTCGGTCCACGGGTTGAACGGGATGAGGTTCACGTGCGCGTTCAGCCCCTGTAGGCGCTTGGCCAGCAGCTGAGCCTGCCACACGTTGTCGTTAACGCCGTCCAGCATGGTGTATTCGATGGTCACGCGCCGGCCGATCTTGGCCTGCCATTCGTGCAGCGAAGCCATTATCTCTTCGATGGGCTGCGCGTGCGCGGTGGGGATGATGCGCTCGCGCGTCTCCTGGTCGGGGCTGTGCAGGCTCACCGCCAGGACGAGGGGTAAGCCCTCCCCTATCAGCTTGCGGATGCGGTTGGGTAGGCCCACCGTGGAGAGTGTGATGCGCCGCGGCGACATGTCGAGCGCGGCCGGGTCGATGAGCGTGCGGATGGCGCCGAGCGCGTTGTCGTAGTTGAGCAGCGCCTCGCCCATGCCCATGAGCACCACGTTACGGATGCTGGTGGGGTCGATTCCCTCCAGGCGCGCTACGGCCACGAGCTGCGCTGTTATCTCGCCCCGTGTGAGGTTGCGACCGAAGCCCATTGCGCCGGTGGCGCAGAAAGCGCAGCCAGCCGGGCAGCCGACCATGGAGCTGATGCACACGGTGCGACGACCCGCGTACGGCATGTACACGGCCTCCGTCTGCTTGCCGTCTTGCAGCGTGAACAGGTAGCGCACGGAGCCGTCGTACGACGCGAAACGCTCGGCGCTTACGAAGGGGCTCACCCGGTAGGTTGCCGCCAGCTCCGCGCGCATGGCGGCGGGCAGGTTCGTCATCGTGGCGTAGTCGTCGGCGGCCTGACGGTAGAGCCAGTTGGCCAGCTGCGCCCGCCTGAAAGCCGGTTGCCCGTCGGGGAGCGGGAGGTCGGCGACCGCCAGGTCGTACAGGCTCGGTTCGGCGCGCCGCGCCCGGCTCACCCCGTACTGGGGCAGCTCGCCGGTGGTGGTGCTCGGTGTCTCACCCTTCATCCCGCAGAGGTTACCGCTCACAGGGCGCGATATCATGCCCTCAACGAACATCGGCGGGCGCACCGAGGCCAGCACGGACCCGGGCGCCTACCTGCCGGACTGGCCCCCACTCGTGTTGCACCCTTGTCAGGAGGGCTCATGCTGACGCGCAAGGTCAAGACCATCGGGATGGTGCTGGCGGGCGGTAAGGGCTCACGCCTGCACCCCCTCACCTGGAAGCGCACCAAGCCGTCGGTGCCGTTCGGCAGCAAGTACCGAATCATCGATTTCGCCCTCAACAACATGATCAACTCGGGCGTCTACGGCATCTACGTGCTCACGCAGTTCAAGGCGCAGTCGCTCACGGAGCACAT
>CAZFFG010000038.1:0-16275 GCA_964518275.1 uncultured bacterium
GCACGCTCTCGACCTGACCCTCGCGTAACGCCTCCAGAACGGCGTTCCTGCCGTAGATCCACATGGCGCGAGTATACGGCTGGGGGCGCACAGCAGCGGGCCGGCCGGTGAGACGGCGAAGGCACCCGCGCGCGTGCCGCGGCTGCTCTTACCCCACCGCTAGCACGCGCTTAGCCGCCGCCGCGTCAGCCGCTAGTTGCGCCGTTAGCTCCTCCGGCGAGCCGAAGCGCACCTGGTCGCGTAGCTTGGCGCGGAAGCGCACCGTGATGGGCTGCCCGTAGAGGTCGCCCGTGAAGCCGAAGAGGTTCACCTCTAGCGAGGGCGGGTCGTCCGGGAAGGTGGGCCTGGAACCCACGTTGGCCATGCCGCCGAAGGTGCCGCCCTGGGTGTCTACCGTGACCGCGAACACGCCCGGCGGCAGCGCTTTGCGGGGGCTCAGGCGCAGGTTGGCGGTCGGGTAACCGAGCGTGATGCCGCGTGCCACGCCCTTCACCACCCGGCCGTGCGCCATGTACGGCGCGCCCAGCAGCCGGTTGGCGGCCGCTACGTCGCCGGCCGCTAGCAGCTCACGGATGCGGCTCGAGCCCACCGCCTCCCCGTCTACGCTCACCAGCTGGAACGGTTCCACGGGCGCCAGCTCCGCCAGGTCGCTCACGCCGCCAGCGCGGCCCTTGCCGAAGCGGAAGTCGCCGCCCACCACGAACGCCGTGGGGCTTAGGGCGGCTAGCGCGGCCAGGAACTCGTCCTTACTGGTCTGCCGGAACTCCTCGTCGAAAGGCACCACGATGACCTCGGCGGGTCCGAACTCCTCCAGCAGGATGAGCTTCTCCTCGGCGCTGCTGAGGTAGTCGCTACCCGTGAAGAACACCTTAGCGGGCGGGAAGAAGGTGACCACCACGGCGGGTGCGCCGCTGGCGCGCGCCAGCTCTGCCATGCGCGTGAGCAGGGCGCGGTGGCCCACGTGCACGCCGTCGAAGTTGCCGATGCTGATGACCGCGCCGTGCGGAGCCGCTAGGTTCATACCGGCTCTCCTAACCGCGCTAGCACGTGCTGCAGCGCTACCACCGTCACGCCGCTGGTAGCGAGCGTACCCGCCTGCACGGCGCGCCACGCCTCGCGGGCGTCGAGCCATTCCGGGGTGAGGCGCTCGTCGGGGTCGGGGGTGCCGTCGGCGGCCACCGCGTCGTGCAGTTCGTAGAGGAAGACCTCCTCGTCGGTGAAGCCCGGCGACACGTAGAAGCGCGTGATGAACTCCAGGCGCCCGCCGAGCTGCACCTCCTCGGCCGCCTCGCGCGCGGCTGCTGCGGCGGGCTCCTCGCCCGCGTCTATGAGGCCCGCGGGGATCTCCCACGTGCTGCGCCCCACCGCCACCCGCTCCTGACGCACGCCCAGCACCTTAGAGCCGTCGGTGATGAGCACCGCCACCGCGCTGGCGTGCTCCACCACTTCCCACTTACCGTCAAGTATCACGAGCCGCACTATGCGGCCGTCGTAGATCTCTTTTCGCACGCTCCCGAGCCTATACGGAAAAGCCTGTGGCCGCATAGCGTGCGGCCACAGGCTGGTTGGTTACGTTCGCTTGGCTAACGCCCGCAGCGTGTTAACTAGCGGACGCCGTGGTTAGCGCTTACCCCGTAAGGCGCCTCAGCGGTCGTCCTCATCGGGGTCGTAACGCAGGAAGGCGGGGATGTCGTAGTTGCCGGGGTCGTAGGTGCGGCTGGTCTTCACGCCGCGGAACTGCGCCGTGCGCAGCACGCGGGTGGGTGGCTCCTGGTCGAAGCCGGCGGCCAGCACCGTCACGCGCACCTCGTCGCCCGCGTCCTCGTCGTAGGTGAGGCCGAAGAGCACGTTCACGTCGTCGACCTCGGTGGACTCGGAGATCTTGTCGGCGATCTCGGTGGCGTCGGCCAGCGTGAGGTCCTCGGAGGCGGTGATGTTGATGAGCAGGTTGCGGGCGCCCTCGATGCCGCGCGCGAGGAGCGGGCTGTGGGTGGCGCTCTCGGCGGCCTCCTCGGCCACCTTGTCGCCGCGGCCGGAGCCGATGCCCATGAGCACCGTGCCGGCGCCCTGCAGGAGCGCCTTCACGTCGGCGAAGTCGACGTTGATCTCGCCCGGTACGTTGATGACGTCGCTGATGCCGCGCACACCGTGGTACAGCACCCGGTCTGCCACACGGAAGGCGTCGGTGAGCCGCGTCTTCTTATCGAGGGCCGACGTGAGGCGCTGGTTCTCCACCACGATGAGCGCGTCGACCTTGTCCTCCAGGCGCCTGAGCCCCTCCTGCGCCTGGCGCATGCGGCGCGGGCCCTCGAACTGGAACGGGGTGGTAACCACGGCGATGGCCAGTGCGCCCAGTTCACGCGCCACCTCGGCCACCACGGGCGCGCTGCCCGTGCCCGTGCCGCCACCCATGCCGGCCGTGATGAACACCAGGTCGGAGCCGCGCAGCGCCTCCGCCAGGCGGTCGCGGTCCTCTAGCGCCGCCATCTCGCCCACCTCCGGGTTGGCGCCAGCGCCGAGACCCTTGGTGAGGTGGTCGCCCATCTGGATACGGATGTCGGCGAGGCTGGTGGCTAGCACCTGTGCGTCGGTGTTGGCGGCGATGAACTCCACCC
The DNA here is from genome assembly GCA_964518275.1 of uncultured bacterium. Taxonomy (GTDB): domain Bacteria; phylum Deinococcota; class Deinococci; order Deinococcales; family Trueperaceae; genus JAAYYF01. The sequence goes on from CAZFFG010000038.1 coordinate 2,616, forward strand.
CGCGTAGACCGTTGTCGATCATGCGGTTCACCGCGTTGTTGCCACCCCCACCCAGGCCGATGACCCGAATGACCGCGTTGTCCGTGCTGTACATGGCCATGCTCGCCTCTCGCTCCCCGACTCTTCGTTCAGAAGAAGTCTTTAAGTATGTTCCTGATGCGCCCTAAGAGGTTATCGCCCTCGGTGGCGGCGGGTCGCCGACCCTCGCGGCGGCTGACCGCGCCCGAGGCCTGCCCGTGCGCCATCCCGTAACGTACCAATCCTACGGCGGTGGCGTGTGCGGGGCTGGCTACCACGTCGGCTAGGCCCGACACGCCATCGGGCTTGCCGATGCGGACCGGCAGCCGGAAACGCTCGTTAGCGACCTGCTCCACGCCCGGCATGAGCGAGGCGCCGCCCGTGATGACCACGTTGCCGGCGAGGAGCTCCAGGGCCCCCATGCGCTGCTCGATGTCGCGCCTCACGAAGTCGAGGATCTCGACCACGCGCGGCTTGATTACCTGCGCCAGCTCGAAGGTGGAGATGGACGCCGTGTAGTTGGGGCTGGCCACCTCGAGCTCCACGTCGCGGTCCGCCAGCTCGGGCAGGGCCACGCCGTAGCGGCGCTTCACGCGCTCCGCCTCGTCGGGCGGGATGCGCAGGAGCTGGCTGATGTCTTGCGTGATGTGGTCGCCGCCTAAGGGGATGACGGCTGAGTGCGCCAGCGTGCCGCGGCGGAACACGCCCACGTCGGTGGTGCCGCCGCCGATGTCGATGAGGAGCGTGGTGAGCTCCTGCTCGCCGTGGTTGAGCACAGCCAGCCCGGAGGCGAGCGCCTGCACGACCATGCCGTCGACAACGATGTCGGCGTCGGTGGCGCAGCGGCGCAGGTTCTGCAGGGGACCCTGGGCGCCGGCCACGATGTGCACGTCGACCTCGAGGCGCACGCCGGACATGCCGATGGGGTCCTTGATGCCGTCGTTGCCGTCCACCACGTACTCCTGCGGGATGACGTGGAGGATCTCCATGTTGGCTTCCATGGGCACGGCGCGGGCGTTCTCGATGGTGCGCTCCACGTCGGTGCGCGTGACGTCGTAACCGCGCCGTATGGCCGACATGCCGTGGCTGGTGAGGGCCTTCAGGTGGCTGCCGGCCACCCCAACCCAGGCGGAGCTCACCTCCACGCCCGCCACGCGCTGCGCGGCGGCCACCGACTGCCGCACGGCGGCGATGGTGCGCTCGAGGTTCACCACCACGCCCTTACGCAGTCCGTCGGAGGGCACGGTGCCCTCGCCGATGATGTCGAGCACGCCGTCGGAGGCGACCTCGCCGATGACCGTGCAGATCTTCGTGGTCCCTATGTCGAGGCCGACGATGATTCTTTCGTCACTCATTCGCCTTGCTCACTCCCCACGGGTAGACCGCGATGCGGCCGCCGCGGTGGCTCGTGAAAGCCGACCACTGTTCTCGTAGGGCCTCTGCATCAGGTGTGTAAAGCTCGGTGTCGTCCAAGAGTATCTCGAATCCTTCTGGCGAGTAGCTTATCACCCGAACACCGTATGGCCGCAGCAGCCTCAGCAGTTCGAGCGCCTCCGCCGTGCGAGGCTCGCCCCAACCGCTCAGCTGGGGGAGGCCCTCGGTCTCAGCGGGCGTTGCGCCGAGTAGGACTGTACCATCGTCGGCCCAGGTGGCAGCGCCGTCCGTGAGGGCGGCGGTGCGCTCACGCACGGCGATGTGCACCCGGTCCGGCCAGCTGCGCACCACCACCGCGTTTAGGATCCACGGGTCTCGCTCCAGCCCCTTCACGCGCCCCCGCGTGACCCACAGGAACGGGTCGCCCACACGCACGTTGGCCAGCAGGGCCACGGCCTCCGGGCTGTGGTGTTGCGCGCCCTCCACCGTTACCAGCGCCACCTTCGGGTAGAAGAGGCTCACCACCACGGCGGCGCCCAGCACGAAGAGCAGAACGAGGCCGGCGGTCCTCACGGCTCGTGCCTCACCGGCGCGGTGCGCTGGCTGGGCGCCACGTCAGCAGCTCCAACGGCGCCACTCCATCTCGAGCGGAGTGGGCACCTTAGCGCGAACGAGCGTGAGGAGCTCCTCCACGTCTGCAGCGGTGGCGTTGCCGAGGTTAAGGACGAAGTTGCCGTGCTCGTGCGCCACCATGGCGTCGCCAACACGCAGGCCCTTCAGGCCGGCGCGGTCGATGATGCGCCCCGCGGAGTCGCCAGGCGGGTTCTTGAAGGCGCAGCCCGCCGACTTCACCTTGGGCTGGCCGGCGCGGGCGGCGTCGACCACCTGCATGGCCGCTTCCACCCGTTCCGGCGTGGAGGGTGTGAACTTGAGCCGCACCCGCGTGACCACCGCCCCCTCGGGCAGCTCCGCGTGGCGGTAAGAGAGGTTGAGTGCGCTGGCCGGCAGCCGCACGAGCTCGCCGGCGAGGAAGAGCTCCACCTCCTGCAGGGTGTCCGACAGCTCGCCGTAACGGGTGCCGGCGTTCATGGCCACGGCGCCGCCCAGCACGGCGGGGACCCCCAGCAGGCCCTCGAGGCCCGAGAGGCCCGCGCGCTGCGCACGCCGCACGAGGCCGGGTAGGGGGGTGCCGGCGCCCAACCACACGTCGGCTGAGTCGCCGAAGCTGCGAAGGTCGTTGAAGCTCCGACCCAGGCGTACGACGCGGTCGCACACGCCCTCGTCGGCCACCAGCAGGTTCGAGCCTGCGCCCAGCACGCGGTACGGCTCGGCGGTGGCCTCCCTGAGGTCGGCCTCGTCCTCCACCTCCCACAGCTCGGCTGGGCCGCCGACCTTGAGGGTGGTGAACGCCTTCAGCTCGACCCGTCTAACCTTGGCCATCGCCCCCGCTCACCTGCAGGCCGCCGTCTGCCGTGCGCACGCCTGCCAGCGCGGCCGCCACCCGCCACACGTCGCCGGCGCCCAGCGTGATGACGAGGTCGCCCGGCGCCAGGCTGTGGTTGAGGTAGTCGGTGGCCGACTCCATGTTGGCGGCCCTGGCCTCCACGCCCTTCTCCTTCAGGCGGTTGACGATGAGGCCGGGGGAGATGTTGGCGATGGGGCGCTCGCCGGCGCCGTAGATGTCGAGCACCAGCACCTCGTCGGCGGCGCTAGCGGCGGCGGCCAGCTCCGGCCACTGCCGCGCCGTGCGGATCCAGCGGTGCGGCTGCAGCACGGCGCGGACGCGCCGGCCCGTGCCGCGCGCCGCCTCCAGGATGGCGGCGACCTCCGTGGGGTGGTGCGCGTAATCGTCCACGATGAGCGCACCCGCCTTCTCGCCCCACACCTGCCAGCGGCGGCCCACACCGAGGAACTTCTCCAGTGCCGGGATGGCGGGCCGCGGGTCGTAACCCGCCTGGTGCACGGCGGCGATGGCGCCGGCGGCGTTCACGATGTTGTGCTTGCCGGGTACGGCCAGCTTCACGGTGAACGGTGCCAGGCCGGGCCCCTCCAGCGTGAAGCTGCTGCCGTGCTCGTTGAGCTCCACCTGAGTCACGCGGTAGTCGGCGTCGTCGCTCACCCCGTAGCTCACTGCGTTCTGGTGGTGCGCCACCAGCTCGCGCAGCGACTGCCAGTCGCGGCAGTACACCACCTGTTCGCCCAGGTCGGCGAAGGAGCGCGCGGCGCTCTTCAGCTCGTCGTAGCTGCCGTAGTAGTTGCGGCGCTCGTCGTACTCGCCCGCCACGTGATCGTCGTCGAGGTTGGTGAGCAGCGCCACGGCGGAGCGCAGCCGCGCGAAGCCCGGGTCGGACTCGTCCACCTCCGCCACCAACCACTCGCCCGCACCGTAGCGGAAGCCGCCCTCGATGGCGGGCAGCGACGCCCCCAGCTGCACGGAGACCTGCGGGTCGAGCGCGAGGAGCAGCGTGGCCGCCATGCCCGTGGTGGTGCTCTTACCGTGGGTGCCGGTGACGCCGATGGCGCGACGCCTAGCGAAGAGCTCGCCGAGGAGCTCGATGCGCCGCAGCACGCGGGCGCCGCTGGCCCGCGCGGCCACCAGCTCCGGGTGATCGTTCGGCACGGCCATGCTGTACACCACCATCGCGGCTCGCTCGACGTGACTCGGGTCGTGACCGGTGCACACCTCCACGCCCGCCGCCCTCAGGCGGGTGGCGTCGAACGTGCCGCTGTCGCAACCGCTGACCTCGAACCCCTCGTGGCGGCACCACAAGGCTAGCGCCTGCATGCTGACGCCGCCGATGCCCACGAAATGGATGGTGCTCATCTGACCGTCGCTCCTCTCAAGGCGGAGAGTATCCGCGCCGCCGCCCCCGCGGGCGACCTGCCAGCGGCCGCGCTGGCCGCGCCCTCGCGCCAGCTGGCTGCAAGCGCCGCCAACCATACTTCGCTAAGGCGTTCGGGATGGTGTTCGAGCTCGCGCTCCTCCACCACCACGCCCGCGCCAGCCGCCTCCACCGCGCGCGCGTTGTGCAGCTGGTGGTCCTCCGCGGCGGAGGGGAGGGGTACCAGCACCTGCGGCACGCCGTGGAAGGCGGCCTCGGCGATGGTGCCAACGCCCGCGCGCGTGATGGCCAGGTCGGCCGCCGACCAGGCCGTGGCCGCGTGCACGTACGGCGTCACGTGGTAACCCGCCAGGTGAGCGGTGCTGGCGCGCAGCTGCTCCGCCCAGCGCTCACCGGCGGCGTGGAGCACCACGCCGCGCTGCTCCTCTGGGAGCCGCTCGAAGGCGGCGGGCACCTCGCGGTTCAGCGTGAGCGAGCCCTGCGAGCCGCCCATCACCAGCGTCACCACCGCGTGGTCGGGTAGGCCCAGGGCGCGCCTGGCCGCCGCGCGCTCCACGCGCTCCTCGCGCACGGGGAACGGCACCACCGTGGCGGCGCGGGCGCGCAGGTGCTGCAGGGCTTCGTGGTGAGCGCTGATGACGAGCCGCGCGCGGCTCGCGAACCAGCGGTTCACGCGGCTGGGGAAGGCGTTGCCCTCGTGCAGCACGAGCGGGGTGCGGGTGAGGAGCGCCGCCACGCAGCCCGGGAACGACGCGAAACCGCCGAAGCCCACCACCAGCTGCGGCTTGGTAGCGCGCACGTGGCGCACGGCGCCGCTCAGGCCCGCCAGCGCCCGCAGCGCCTGGCGCGGGTCGGGGCGGCCGCGGTCCCACTTGCCGGCCGCCACGCCGTGGAACGAGAAACCGGCCTCCGGCACCAGCCGCGCCTCCATGCCCTCTGCCTGACCCATGAAGCTCACCTCCAGGCCCTCGCTGCGCGCGAGCTGCGCTACGGCTAGGGCGGGGTAGATGTGTCCGCCGGTGCCGCCGGTGGCGAAGAGCAGGCGCGTGAGCGCGCTCACCTGGCCACGGCTCCGCGCGGTGCGGCCTGCACCTGCTGTTGCACCCGGCCCTGACGCGCGGCTAGGTGCAGGAAACCGAAGGCGATGGCCACGGAGAACATGGAGTTGAGGCCGTAGCTCACGCCCGGTAGGGGGATGCCCGTTACGGGCGCCATGCCGGACGCCACCAGCAGGTTGAGGCCTGCCTGGGCCACGATGTAGGTGGTGGAGCCGGCCGCCAGCAGCGCCGCCGGCCCGGAGACCCCGCGCGCGATGCGGAGGCCCTCCACCGCCAGGAGGCCGTAGAGCAGTAACAGCGAGGCGATGCCCACGAAGCCGAGCGCCTGGTGGATGGAGACGGCGATGAAGTCGGTGTCGGCCTCTGGAACCCGCACTGGGCGGCCGGCGCCGATGCCGATGAGGCCGCCGCGCTGCACGGCCGTCTCGGCCACGCTGGCCTGGTAACTGATGTCGGCCGTCTGCGCCTGCGCGCCCCACATGTCGAAGAACGCGGCGATGCGGTTCGACCAGTACTGGTACTCGCCCAGGAACGGCGCGGCCAGCAGCCCCGCCACGATGGCGGCGGCGAGGGAGATGGAGACGATGCGGGTGATGGTGGCGCCAGCGGCAACCATGATGGCTAGCGCCAGGAGGAAGATGAAGATGGCGGTGCTGATGTCGGGCTGCACCACCACCAGCGCCGCAGCGATGCCGATGACCACCATGGGGCGCCAGATGTGCCAGTTGCCGAGATGGTTGTGGAAGAAGGTGGCCAGGTAGGCGATGACCGACACCTTCATGAACTCGGAGGGTTGGAAGCTAACCCCGAAGAGCATTATCCAGCGCCGGCTGTCGGAACCGTCGGGCGACACGCCCCGCACGAACACGAGGATGAGCATGCCCACCAGGAACACGAACACGAAGGGGCTCAGCTTCACCACGTGGCGCTCGCTGAGGCGCGCCACCAAGAACGTGATGAGGAGCGCGAAGAGCACGCGCCCGAACTGCTCGAGGGTGAGGCTGGGCGCCGCGGCCGCCACCCCCACCAGTCCCAGGGCGCCGAGGATCACCTGCACGGTGAGGAGGCGCCGGTTCACGCGCTGCCCTCCCGACCGGCTGAACGCGGTGCGGGCGGTTCGCCTCGCCGGTCAATGGGCTCGGCGCCGACGAGCGTGGCGGAAGCGAGCTCCGCCACCGCCGCCCGGAAGGCGGCGCCGCGCGCCTTGTAGTCGGCGAACTGGTCGAACGAGGTCGCAAGGGGGGCTAGCAACACGTGGCCGCTGCCGCCGTGATGCTCGCGCAGGTAGGCGGTGGCGCGTGTCACCAGGGCGCGCATGGTGGCCTCGCCGGTTGGCTCGCTCACGCGCTCCACGCGGGTGAGGTCGCCGTAGGCCGCCTCGAAGTCGGGGCCGCTCTGACCGAACGCCAGCAGCAGGTCCACGTGCTCGGCCACCAGCTCCCGCAGGTGGCTCACGTCGGCGCCCTTGCCCTGTCCGCCCGCCAGCCACACGAGCGGGCGCGGCGTGGCAGTGAGCGCCGCCGCCACGGCCAGCGGCCGGGTGGCGATGGAGTCCTCCACGAAGCGCACCCCACCGACCTGGCCGGCGGGCGCGTACCGGCCCGGGAGGCCCTCGAAGGCCCGCAGCCCCGCCAGCAGCGCCGGGCGCGCCACCCCCAGCGCCTCTGCAACGAGGGCCGTGGCAAGGGCGTTGGCCACCTGGTGGTAGCCCCTGACCTTCAGCTCGTTCCTATGCAGCAGAGCCGCCCCGTCGAGGTTCAGCCAGCCGTCCTGCGTCAGGTGAGCGTGCCCGGCGCCGCGCAACGAGAACCTGCGCACCCTCACGCCGCGCGCCGCTTGCTCGTCGCCCCAGCTGGCCAGCACGGCGTCGTCCTGGTTGACGACGAGGGTGTGGCCCACCCTCAGGTTGGCGAGCAGGTTCTTCTTGGCGGCGTGGTAGTTGGCCACGCTGCCGTGGCGGTCGATGTGGTCCTCGCCCAGGTTGAGCACCACTGCCACCTCAGGCGCGAAGGTGGGGCAACGCTCGAGCTGGAACGACGACATCTCCACCACGTGCGTGGCGCCCGGGCGCGCCACCGCCGCCAGGGCGGGCTCGATGTTGCCGCCCACCACCACCGGCTCTCCGGCGGCCTGCAGCGTGTCGCCGCACCAGCGGGTCACGCTGCCCTTGCCGGCGGTGCCGGTGATGCCCACGTAGCGGCCGGGCACGCCGCGCCACACCCACTCGACCTCGCCGATTACCTCAACGCCAGCTGCGCGCAGCGTGGCGAGGTCGGGGTGATCTATCGGCACGCCGGGTGCGGCCACCACGAGGGGTGGCGCCTGGCGAGCGGCTAGCCAGCGGTTCACGTCCTGCACGCGCTCGGCGCCGAGGCCGAGCGCGGCCTCCACGTCGGCGCCTTCTGCGCGGGCCTCGAAGAAGCTAAGGCTCGCGCCTTCCGCGTGGGCGCGCTGCACCACGGCCAGCCCGCTGCGACCCAGACCGTACACGAGCAGGTGCCGGTCGGTCGGCGCCCCGCCGCCGCTCACGCGCCACCTCGCAGCAAGAGCGCGGCGGCTAGCGCCACCGCCGTCACCACGTAGTAGCGCTGCACGATGCGCGTCTCCGGCCACCCGGAGAGCTCGAAGTGGTGGTGGAGCGGGGTCATCTTGAGGAGGCGCTTGCCGCCGGTGGCGCGGAAGTAGCTCACCTGCACGATGACAGACAACACCGCCAGCACCGGCATGATGGCCACGAGCGGCAGGTACCAGACCGTGCCCTGGACGATGGCCAAGCCGGCCACGGCCGCGCCGATCGCTTCGGAGCCCACGCCGCCCATGAACACCCGCGCTGGGTGGGCGTTGAACCAGAGGTAGCCCAGCAGCGCGCCTAGCAGGGCCGCCGCCAGGGGGGAGGCGAGGAAGAACACGAGCACGATGGCGGTCACGCCCGCCGCCAGGCCGTCGAGGCCGTCGGTGAAGTTGAAGGCGTTGATGGCCCCCACGATGACGAGCGCGAAGGCGGGCACGTCGAGCCAGGCGTTGCCGAACAGGCTGTGGTCGTTCTGTACCGCCCACGCGGCGAAGCCCACGGCGATGGCGCCCTGGCCCAGCAGCCGGTACCGCGCCAGCAGGCCCGTGCCCACCTCGAGGCCGAGGGCGGCAGCGCGCTTACGCCTGAGCGCCAGCGCGTCGTCGGCTAGGCCCAGGAGGCCCGAGGCCAACACGAGCAGGAGCAGCGGCAGCTCGGCCGCGAGGCTGGCGCGGTCGGTGAGCAGCGCCCACGCTAGCGCCGCGGCGATGAGGAAGGCCGCGCCGCCCATGGTGGGCGTGCCCGCCTTGCTGAGGTGGCTTTCGGGGCCCACGCTGCGGATGGCCTTGCCCCAGCCGAACCGCTTGGCTAGCTGAATGAAGGTGCCCGTGAGGAGCAGGCCGAGGAGGGCGGCGAGCAGGAGCTGGCTCACGTTCTGTCCTTCCCGTCGGCGAGCCGTGCACGCTCCTCGAGCCTGGCCACCAGGCGCTCGAGGCCCACCCCGCGCGAGCCCTTCACGAGCACCGTGGCGCCCTCTGGCACGTCGGGTAGGAACGCGGCTGCCGCCACGGCGTCGTGCGCCCAGCGCACCGCTGGGTTGCCCTCGCGCATGAGCGCGCTGGCCTCGCCTACCGCCACCACCAGGTCGAGCCCCACGGTGGCGGCGCCCATGGCGCGATGCTCGGCGTCCTGCAAGGAGCCCAGCTCTAGCATGTCGCCGAGGAACGCCACCCGCGGGGGCGGTGCGGCGAAGAGGAGCTCAAGCGCGGCGCGCAGCGAGACTGGGTTGGAGTTGTAACTGTCGTCTATGAGGGTGAGGTCGCCCAGGAGGCGCCGCTCCAGCCGGGCGCCCTCGAGGTTGGCGGCCAGCAGGCGCTCCACCGCCGTCTCTATCGGCACGCCGAGCCGGGTGGCCATGCTCAGCGCCAGAAGGGCGTTCTCGGCAGCGGGGCGGCCGGGCCAGGGGAGGGCGATCTGGCGCCCGAACGCGTCTAGTACGCTGCCGGCGGCGCCGTTCAGCTCGATGTGTGCACCCACCAGGCTCACGCCCTCGAGCAGCTCGGGTGGCAGGTGGTCGGCGGCGCTGGCGTTCACCAGCTTCACTCCCTTGGCGGCGGTGAGGAGGGCGCCCTTCTCGCGCGCTACGCCGGCCACGTCGCCGAGACCGGCCAGGTGGCTAGCGCCGATGGTGGTGATGATGGCGTGGTCCGGTCGGGTGAGGGCGGTGAGCTCGGCCATCTCGCCGGCGTGGTCTATGCCGAGCTCGAGCACGAGCGCGGGCCACTCGGCGCCACCAGGGTCGGCGGCTGCCTCCGCGAGGTGGGCGTGCACCAGCGCCTGGGCTAGCGCGTAGGGGGTGTTGAAGTTGCCGGGGGTGCTGCGCGCTGCCATGGCCGCGGCGAGCATGGCCTTGGTGCTCGTCTTGCCTGCCGTGCCGGTGATGCCGATGACCGCGCCCCGCAGGCGCTGGCGGGCGAGCGAGCCCAGGTGGAGGAGGGCGGCGGCGGGGTCGGACACGCGCACGCCGTGGGGGTGAGGTTCGTCCGAGACCACGTAGGCGGCGCCGCGGCTCAGCGCGTCGTCCGCGAAGCGGATGCCGTGCGTGGTGGCGCCTGGCAGCGCGAAGAAGACCTGGCCAGGTTCAACGGCGGCGCTGTTGAAGGCCACGCCGGTGCCTGCGGCCAGCTTGGCTGGGGGGAGGTCGGCCTGGAACGTGTGCGCTACGAAGTTGGGGTCGAGCAGCGTCACCGGCCTATCCTCCACATGATGAACATCTTACACAACATGCGGCGCATACACCTCGTGCTGCGGGCGGGTCAGCGCCCGGTGGCGAGCAGGGGCGCCTGCGGCCGCTGACCCCAGTGGGCCACGATCTCGCTGCCGATGGCGCGGAACACGGGAGCCGCTACGTAAGTGGAGGTGCTGCCGGTGTCCGGCTTCATGAGCATCACCACCACCACGACCTCCGGTGACTCGGCGGGAAACATGCCGGCGAAGGTGAGGGCGTAGTCGTCGGCTGGGTAGGTGCCCGTGGCCTGGTCGTACACGTCGGCGGTGCCTGTCTTGCCCGCCACGTTGGTGCCCGGCAGGATGGAGTTGCGCAGCCCGCTGTTCTCCATCACGTGCACCATCATGCTGCGCACGCTCTGCGCCACCTCGGGCGAGAGCACGCGGTGCGGCTCGGGCACCACCTCGTCGCTGGTGAGCACGGGCGGCACGTACACGCCGTCGTTGGCGAAGATGGAGTAGGCGGCGGCCAGCTGCAGCGGGGTGAGGGAGAGGTTCTGCCCCAGCGAGTTGGCGGCCTGGTCCTGCGGCACCCACTGGTGCCACGGGTTGAGGATGCCAGTGCGGGTGAAGGCGCTGCTGAGGTCGAGCTCGCGGCCGATGCCGAAGCGCCACAGCCAGTCGTGCAGCTGGGCCGGCTGGAAGCGCTGCCCGAGGTGGATCATGGCCGAGTTGCTGGAGTAGGCCAGCACGTCGGGCACGCTGAGGAGCGGCTCGTGCCAGGCCACGTCACGGAATGTCTTGAGGCCCACTCGCAAGGTCATGGGCGACTCGATGATCTCGTCGGGTGCGAGTAGGCCCGCCTCCATGAGCGCTGCTACCACCATGGGCTTCACCACCGAGCCGGGCTCGTACACCTGCTGGAAGGCGCGGTTCACCATCTGAGAGCGGTCGGCGGATTGCCAGGCGTTGGGGTCGTAACTGGGGTAGGAGGCGGCGGCCAGGATGCGGCCCGTGCCCACCTCGAGCACCACCGCGGCGCCGCTCTCCGCGGAGTGGGTGGTGGCGGCGTTGGCGAGGTGACGCTCGGCGGCGCTCTGCAGCACCGGGTCGAGTGTGAGCTGCACGTCGGTACCCGCCTGCAGCGTGCCGTCGAGGCGGTACTCGAGCCCCTCCAGGCCGTAGCTGCCGTCCGGCTGCACGGCGCCCGTGAAGCCCAGCAGCGGGGCGGCGAGGCTGCCTTGCGGGTAGTAGCGGGCCGTGCTTGCGCCCTCGGCAAGCACGGTGCCGTCGCCAGCCAGGATGCGGCCGCGCGTGACCGGCTCCACCGGGGGGGTGGGCAGGGCGCTGACCACGGGCCGCTTCATGGCGAAGCCCAGCAGGGCGGCAATGAGCGGCAGGGCGATGGCCGGTAGCAGGAGCCAGCCGCGCCGGAAGTGGAGCGTCTGGCTGCCTGCCTCCCTACCGGCCCGCCTGCTGACGGGATCCTCGGCAGGCCGCGGCAGGTAGCTGGCGGCGCCGTGATCGGAAGTGGCGTTCGGACCGTAGGTGACGTTGCCGTTGAAGGGGGTCGCGTTCAGCGCCATACCGTTCGGATCTCCAAGCTGGGGGTGGGAAGGACGTCGAGGGAGGCGGGGTCGGGGGCTACGAGCGTGGAATCGTGGGCTTCCGGCACGGGCACCATGCCGTTAGCGGCGGCCCAGTTGGCGACGGCGGTGGGGCCGCTAACGAGCGCGGCGAGGCGGCGCGTGGCGGCCACCTCTGAGAGGAGTTGCTCCTTCTCGGCCATGAGCCGCAGCTGCGTGCGGTAGTGCGACTGGTTGACGCTGCCCAGCACCGCCAGCACCAGCAGGAGCAGCACGTAGGCGGGCACGGCCAGGCGCAGGAGCGCGGGCAGGGTGGCGCTCGGCTCGCTCACACCGCGCTCCTCTCGCCCACGCGCAGCTTGGCGCTGCGGGCGCGGGGGTTGAACTCGGTCTCTTCCTCGCTAGCCTCCTGCGGCTTCTTCGTAACGGGGGTGAGCCGCGGCGACTCGCGCAGGTACTGCTTCACGATGCGGTCTTCCAGCGAGTGGTAGCTGAGCACCACCAGCCGACCACCCGGTTCGAGGAGGCGCGCGGCGGCCTCCAGGCCCTCCTGCAGCGCGCCCAGCTCGTCGTTGACGTGGATGCGGAGCGCCTGGAAGGTGCGCCGCGCGGGATGCTCGCGGCGCGGCCCACCCGGGTAGGCGCTGGCCACCACCTCGGCCAGCCGGCCGGTGGTGGTGATGGGCGCCTTCTCGCGGGCGGCCACGATGTTGCGGGCCACGCGCCGGCTATGGCGCTCCTCGCCGTAGCGGTAGATGAGCGCGGCCAGCTCGTCGGCGCCGTACTCGTTCACCACGTCGGCGGCCGACTCGGCTTGGTCGCCCATGCGCATGTCGAGCGGGCCGTCGTGGCGGAAGGCGAAGCCGCGCTCGCCCTCGTCGAGCTGCATGCTGGAGACGCCCAGGTCGAGGAGCACGCCCCTCGCGGCGGGCACGCCGGCCGCGGCGGCCAGGCGCTCCATCTCGCGGAAGTTGCCCGCCGCGAAGCGGAGCTCGCCCGGGTGGCCCTCAGCGCTCAAGCTCTGGGCGTACTGCTGGGCGCCTGGGTCCTGGTCGATGGCGAGGACGTTCACGCCCGCTTGCAGCAGGAGCCGAGAGTGACCGCCGGCACCGAACGTGCCGTCGACCACCCAGCTGCCAGGCGCTACGGCCAGGGCCTCGACTATCTCGTCTGGCATGACGGGCACGTGCGGGGCCTCGGTCATCCCACCAGCTCCCGTAAGAGCTCGGGGGCGGGGGGCTGCTCCTGGACTTCGTCGAGCCCCTCGAGCCACAGCTGCTCGTTCCAGATCTCTAGCCGGTTGGGCGCGCCTACCACCACGACGTTGTTGTCGATCTTGGCGAAGCTGCGCAGCAGGGGCGGCAGCGTGATGCGGCCGGCGGAGTCGAGCTTCGCCTTGGCGGCGCCCGAGTAGAAGAAGCGCACGAACTTGCGCGAGTCGGGGTCGGTGAGGGGGAGCTCGGTGAGGTGGCGTTCGATGCGGTCCCAGGAGGTCATGGGGAAGACGAAGAGGCAGGTGTCGAGCCCGCGGGTGACGACCATGCCGCCTTCCACGAAGTCGCGGAACGCCGGCGGGACGATGACTCGCCCTTTGTCGTCCACGCTGTACTGGTACTCACCGAACGGCATCGTCAGCCAGGCTCCTGAGGTAGTTGTTGCGGCCGGGGAGCGCAGTTCGCGCGTGCAGCACGCACTGGCGCGCCCCCACTGGGCGGAATGCGCAACTTTACCACAAAGCCCCACGATTTCCCACAATTATTTTCGATTCTGGGCCCGAAGTAAATTTCCTCCCACTCTAGCGCCCCAACGGCGGCCGTTGAGGCGTGGGAGCTCCACCCAGATCGCAAGGATGAACGCGTGAAAGAGAAGCGGCCCCCTCGAAAGGGGGCCGCGTGGCAGGTGGGCTGATAAGCCGGGTTCTGTCTTGGCGCCGCCGAGGCGGCGCACGTCTGGCCATCTGTCTGCGAAGCGCGTCGCCGCGCTCCTGAAGCGGTCAACCCGGAGATGTTAGCGAGCCGGGCAGGCTCTCTCTCCATATCGGAC
>CAZFFG010000039.1:0-16109 GCA_964518275.1 uncultured bacterium
TGCGGATGGGGTAGGCCAAACGGCGCAGGCCCCACTCGTCGAGCTCGAGGATCTCTCCACCCGCGCGCTCCACCTGGAGTGCGACGGCGTCCTTCTCGGCCTGAACCTGCTGCTCGCTCAGGGAGGGGTCGAGGATGACGTTAAGGTCGTACTTGACTTCTTGTGGCATGTGCACCTCCTTCCAGGCTGGTGGCGAAGCTCCGGGAGCCCGGTGACCCGCGCTGCACCCGCCACGCGCTCCGCGTGACGGCACAACGCACCGGGCCGCTTACCGGCCGGTGCTTGCCCTTCCCAGCGTAGACTCGCCACCACGTACCGCCCTTAGGCTCTCGCCCGCAGGTAGCGGCGACGCGGCAAATAGAGATGATAGCACAGCTGAGCACGGCTCTCCCCTAAGCGCAGACCTTCAAGGGGGCGCCATCCAGCCGAACGCTAACCCGGGCGAAACGAGCACGCTTTCCTGCTCGCCTTGTTGGTACCAGATAACGGGCTGTAGCAGGAGCGGGCGCTGCCACGGCGTGCGGCGGAACGCGGTGGGGTCGAGGAACAGCATGGCTGCTTCGCCGGCGTGGACGGGGAGGTGTAGGTCCGCGGCCTCACGCGCGCGGAGGGCGCGAGGATCGTCAGCTGCCTGGTAGCCGGGGTGCCAAGGGCTCAGCGGTCCCGCGTCGGGCTCCTGGTGGTGGGGTGCCACCGGCGCCACTACGGCGGCGCGCCAGTTCGCACGCGCCGCTGGGTGCCCTGCTGCGACCTGCACCTTGCCAGTTGCAGCGCTGGGAGGTGCGTAAGCGACGCGTAGGAGCACTAGTGGGCTGTCGGCGGTGAGCAGCGTGTACTCGCCGGCTAGCCCCAGGCCCGGGTAGGCGCTCGGGCCGTAGATCACGGCGACCGGGCTGGAGCCGTCTGGCACCGGTTCGGTGTGGTCCAGCGCCGACCGCGGGTCTGTGGGCCTGGGCGCGTACGCCCGCAACGCCTCCTGGGTGTGGTTCGTAGGCGGCCCGACCGCTTGTGGCGGCACGAACTGCACGGTGGCCGTGACCCGGGCGTGCGCCTCCGTGCCGTCGCGGCAGCGTAGGAACGCCCGGTGGAAGTGCTGTGTTCGGCTCACCACTGCGGGCAGGCGGAGGTGCGGGTGCTGGTGGGTGAGGTCGAAGTCGGTGGTGAGCTGCTGTACCTCCTCACCCTTGAACTCCAGGCGCCCAGTTGTGCCCACGAGCACCAGGGACGCTACCTCCCCGCCCGCCGTGGCCGAGCAACCTTCGCCGTAGAGGTGGAGCTCGCCGGTACGCCCATCGCTCCAACCGAAGTAGGCCCCCGGCCGCAGGAGCGGGGTTCCCGTGTCGTGTAACCACGCCACGCTGGCCGGCAGCCGCGACGCCATGGCGGCGAGCAGGTTGGGGAGGTACGGAACGGCGCGGGGCACGCGGGGGTCGTAGGCGCCCCAGCTCACGAGGGCTAGCAGTGCTACCGGGAGCGCCACCAGCCAGGTGGTGAGCCGTAGCGGCCGGCGCGCACGGCGGGTCGGAACCGGCAAACCGGGCCGCGCCGCGCGTGCCCTGACGGGGCGGTCGGGGGTCGCCATCAGCCGTTCAGGCCGCACACCAGCGCCACGGTAAGCAGCTGCTCCGCGTGCGTGAGGCGGGCGAAGGCCAGCTCGCTCCAGTAGCGCACGCGCTGCAGTTCTCCGAACGGGTCGGTCACCGGCGTGTTGGCCAGCGAGCGCGCAGCAGCCAGGTCGGCGGCGCTACCGGTGGCGCTGGCTGCGGACCCGTGAAGGTCGGCCGCAGCCCACAGGAGCTGAACCTCCGCCAAGTGAACCTCGGCCGCCGCAGCCTCGGCGGCTTCCAGGGCTGTCCGCAGTTCGCGAACCACCGCGGCGCGCTCGATCTCGCGGGCGGCGGCGAGCTCCTCGGCCGTGCGGGGGCGGGCGAGCGGCTCGGGCGGCGGCCAGTTCAGGCGCAGCGACTGTTCGGCTCTGGCAGGGTCTAGGGTCAGGCCGAGCTGACCGCCCACGGGCCAGGTGGCGGGCAACGGTACTCGCGCTTCGAGGCCTATGGTGGCGCCAAGCTGGTTGGGTGAGCCCCCGAAGCTCCCGAAACCCCCAGCGCCCGCAGCGTAGTGCAGTCCGCCGTGGAGCTCCACTCGTACGTCGAGCGCGTTCTGGGCCGCGATCTCTAGGGCCACGAGGTCATGGTGGTGGTCGGCCTGTTTCAGTAGCGGCGAACGCGCTAGGCACGTGCTTAGCGGTGTGGAGCTGGGCAGCGCGTACGAGGCCAGCGCTTCGAACGTTGGTACGTCGCCGGGAGGTCCGCTGGCGCCTAGTGCGTCGGCGACCTGCCGCTCCAACTCCAGAACCTGCTGCTGCACCACCAGTTGCACGCTCTCCACGCCTCCGTAAACGAGCGCGAGTTCGCGTAGCTCGGGAGACAAGGTGAGCGCGTCCTCCGCGCGGCGTGGCTGTTGCCACCCGGCGGCGGTGGCGCCGTGGAGGGCGGCTGTCAGGTACTGGTGCACCTGCCGGAGAAGGGCTAGCGCCAGAAGGTCGCGCGTGAAGCGGTTCCGCGCCTCCTGCCTTGCGAAACCGGCCTCGGTACGGTTCAACAGCTCACGTTGCGCCTGGAGGGCGGTGAGCGGTTCGCTGCGGCTCCGGTAGAGCGGCACCGTGGCGCTGAGGTCGAGCTCCAGCCCTAGCTGCGAGAACTCGTTCCAGGTAACGCGCTCCGTGAAGGCTAGGCGCGGCAGGGCTTCGTGCTCGAGCTGCTGGCGGAGCGTGGCCACCTGCCATTCGGTGTCTTGCAGCTGTGCGCTGGGCGCGTAGTTCTGATCGAAGGCAGCGAGCAGGTCGGTGAGCCACGCTTCGGAGTGGTTCGCTTGTGCCCGTGCGCAGGTGGCCGCCACCAGGCAAACCAGGAGGGCGGCACGCCAGGGTCGGCTTCTCATGGCAGTTCGGTGCCCCAGGCGGCGCTCACGCGGGGGAACTCGAGCGTGTAGAGCTGACCGGCGAGCTCCACCATGGCGACCGGCCTGACCGTTACGGTGCCCACGCCGGAGGGGAGGTTCTGAGCGGCGGAGACCACGAGCGCGAAGGCCGCGTCGTCGCCAGGGGCGACCTCGGTGGGTTCGAACGCCGCACCTGAGCGTGCCAGCTCGGAGTAGCGGCCCATCAGGCTAGCGGGGTCGTAACTCACGAGGTTGCCGATCAGGGCCTCGAACCCCTCGTCGTTGCCTAGGCCCAGGACCGTGAGCGGCTCCGCGCGTGGGTTGGTGAGCCCTAACAGGAGGAGGTCGGCAGGCCGGTCCGTTATGCCGCTCCCGGGCAGGGTCACGCGTTCGCGGCTGAAGCGCGGCTGCAGGTCGTCGAGCGCGGGTAGGTCGGGGAGGCGGTTGGCCACCACCATGGCGGAGGCTGCCCACGACGACGCGCCGTCGGAGAAGAGCAGGTCGACCTTAGTGGCGCAGGTCCCCACCTCGAGCACCTCGAAGCGGACGATGATCACCTTGTCGGGCGGCCCGGTATGCACGCCGTCGGCCCGCAAACAGTCGGCGGCTGAGTAGGTGAACTCATGCCAGTTGACGGCGGGTGGCGGCACGAACAGGTCGATGAACGGCGGTTCGGAGGCCAGGACGTCTTGGTAGTGGAGGGCCACCATGGGAGGGTCGGCCTCGGTGGCGGCGCTGCTGCCCTGGGCGGCGGCTAGGGAGCCCAGCGCCATGAACGTGAGCGTTAGCGCTAGCGCGCCCATGAGGCCCCTGACTGCGCGCCAGCGCAGGGGCCGGCACACGGAGCCGCCGGTAACCTCGGCGCCGGCATGAAGTGACCGAAGGTTTCGAGTGCGTGGTTGCTGCATGTTGCTCTCCTCTGCTGCGTTGGGAGGCGGGTTCTGGTGGAGCGGCCCGTACGGGCCGCTCCGTTCCGTGGGGCTTGGGGTTACTCGATCTCGCGGTAGTAGTAGGTGTACTCGGCCCGCACCGTGTCGGTGAGGCCGGAGAACTCGCGGTAACCGTCGCTCCAGTGCAGGTAGTGACGGTAGGTGTAGGTGATGTAGTAGCGCTTCTGACCGTCGTAGAGGCGCACCTTGCCGAGGGGCGGGATGGAGAAGTTCAGGGTGGAGGCCGAGGAGCAGTGGTAGGTGGTGTTGAAGGAGATGCCAAGGCTGCGGCCGAGCGAGATGCTGCCGCCGGTCCAAACGCGCTTGCAGCCGTCGTTGTAGGTGAACGAGTAGTGGGCGGTGGTGGAGCGTGACGGGTTCACGTACTCGCGTACGGAGTGGCGCGTGAGGTAGGTGTGGGCCGACTGGCGCTGGCTGATGAGGTCCCAGCCCTCGTACTCCACGTACGGGTGGGGGTCGGAGCAGGTAGGGCAGTTGCCGGCGGTGACGGCCGCCACTTCGGCGGCGTCGAGCGCCTCGAGGGACGTTGTGGCCGGTAGGGCCGTGGCGGCTGAGACGAACATCAGGAAGACCAAGTTGCTGAGCCAAAGCAGTAAGCGTTTCACGGTGTCTCCTTAGGGTGCGGGGGCTTCAAGACGACGGGCGGGCTTGCGATGGGAACACCTCCCTTCCATCCCGCTGCGCTCAGAGCCGCCCAGGCAGCCATCAAGGCCACCAGGAGGCAGGTGAGCGCACCGACCCAGTTGCCGTACCGCGCGTACGGCGTTGAGCCGGTCCCTGTTCCCAGCCAGGCGCGTGCCGCCGCCGCCTCACCGCGGACGGTGGCGGCGACGGTGCTGCCGTCGGCAGCTACGAGGGCGCTGGGTCCGGTGTTGGAGGCGAACGCCAGCGGCACCCCGTTCTCGACGGCGCGGAACCGCGCCAGGCGTAGGTGCTGATGAGGGACGCCGCTCTTCGCAGCGAAGGCGTCGTCCGTGAGCACGGCCAGCAGCTCGGCGCCGCTGGAGACGGCGGCGCGGACCGTGCCGGGGAAAACGATGTCGTAACAGATGAACGGCGCCACCAGGAGGGGTTCTCCGCTAGGTGTGGGGAGGGCCACCGTGGTGGGAGCGGCGCCGGGTACGAGCCCGGCCTCGGTGACGGGCACGAGGTGCACCTTGGCGTAAGCGTGCGTGAGCTCTACGCCGTTCCAGTAGTAGGCCGAGTTGGTGGGCTGCCCGTTCTCGGTGCGGCCGGCCGCACCGATGATGGCGGGCGGCAACGTGGCGAGAGCCGCCGTGGCAGCGGCCGGGAGCCCATCACCGGGCGCCTGAACGTTTAGCGGGTGCGGCCAGGCGCCCTCCGGGAACACGAGCAGTTGGGGCGCCCCGAGCAGCTCGCCGCCTACCGGTGGCTGAGCGGCTTGCGCCGCTAGCTCCGCCACCACGCCGTCGCGCACCGCCGGCGACCGCAGCGCCGCCGCCAGCACAGCGGTGGCGCGGTTGGGCTGGATGACCGCCAGGTCGACACCGGTCGCGGCGCCCTGTGGAGCGGAGGTGCGCTGCGCCCCGAACGGTTCTGCCTCGGACAACGCCGCCTCGAGCGACGGCACCGCGCGTGCCGCTACCACCGGCGCCGTACGCCACGCCGCCACCACGGTGAGGGCCAGGCAAGCGAGCCCCATGATCGGCACTAAACGGTGCTGGCCGCGGCCCGCCAGCAACTGCGCCACCAGCGCGTTGCCGACGAGCAGCGCCAGGCTGGTGGCGGTGACAGAACCGAAGCGGGCTAGGTGCATGGCGGGCAGCTCGGCCTGCGTGTAGCCGATGGTGGTGAGCGGCAACGCGTAGCGGCCCAGCAGCCAGGGTTGGGCGGGTAGGAGCTCGGCCACGACCCAGAAGAGCGCCGGCGTGAGGTAGCACAGGGCAGCTGGCAGGCGCCGCGCCACCAGCCAGGCGCCGGCTCCGGCGGCCGCGAACGGTAGCGCACCAACAGCCACAGCGAACAGGAGCCAGAACGGGCCGAGCGCCGCGGCCGCTTCGTAAGCCAGGGCGGCTACGCCGAGCGCGCTAACGAAGGCCAGCGCCGCAGCTTGCTGCCAGCTGCGTGCGACAGCCAGGGCGGCGAAGAGCGGAACGAAGGCCACCCAAACGAGGTGCCCGAGGCCCCAAGGGCGGCCCGCGACGGAGAGGAGGGCCGCGCTGGCTAGAGCCATGAGCCAGGGGTGACGGGCGGCGAGGCGCGTCATGGCTGCTCGTCCAACACGAAGACGCGACCAGTGAAGCGGCGAGCGAACGCCCGAACGGGACCGACGTAGGCGCCCTCGGCCGGGTCGGCTACGACCACGTAGCCGTGGCCAACTCCGGCCACGACCACGAGGTGACCGAGCTCGCCGCCGGCGGCGCCATCGTCGAGATGCGCGACGAACGGCGCCGGCACCAGGTGCAGCTGGGCAGCCCCCACCCGGTACCAGCTACCGGGGAGCCCGGTGTGCGCTGCGAGGCGCGCGAACTCGCCCAGCGTGACGCCGGTGGGCCCCATGTCGGCCTCCGCGATGAGCTCCGCCTCTGTACGCGGCTGGCCCAACCAGTTGCTGAGTGTGGCCAGCGCGGCGGGGCCGCAACTGGCGCGCTGTGACTGCCGCACCACCGGTAGGTGCTGAAGCGGGCGCGGCTCGCCGTTCCAGCTGGCGCTGGCGGCCACTCCCCAGGCGCCCGGCACGAACACCAGCGCGAGCGAGGCTGCCACGGCGATGAGGCGGAGCGGGTTGAGCGAGAGCTTCAACGAGCGGGGGCGCACGGTGGGCCTCCTTTCCTGGGGGGTGAGGCCAGGTTAGGGAGGCGGGGTTGCAGGGGGGTTGGGGAGGTTGGCTAGTGCCGTTGGGGAGTAGGCAGGCGTACCGTTAGGGCGTTAGTGGAGCGGCGTCGCCGCTGCCGGTTTCGGACCACGTCACCACGTCGCCGCTGCTCCACAGTTCGCCGATGTGCTCGGCGGTCACGGGTGTGCCGAGCAGGTAGCCCTGCAGGTAATCGCAGCCGATGCGCGCTGCGGCCACGGCCTGCGACTCGTTCTCGATGCCCTCGGCTACCACCTTGGCACCCAGACCGTGCGCTAGCACCACGGCGGCGCGCACGACGAGGCGGGCGCGGACGTCGCCGTCGAGGCCGCGCACGAACGAGCGGTCGAGCTTCACGCAGTCGATCGGCAGCTGCCGTAGCCTGCTCAGCGACGAGTAACCGGAACCGAAGTCGTCGATGGCTACCTGCACGCCCAGTTGGCGGATCTCCGCCAGGCGCTGCTCCACTGCAGGCTGGTCCACGCCGGTCTCGGTGACCTCCAGCAGCAGCCGGTGGGGAGGTAGGCCCGACGACCGCAGAGCGTTGCGGATTGTCTCTACCAGGCCCGGTTCCGTGAACTGACGCGGCGACGCGTTCACCGACACGGCGAAGGCCCCATGCCCAGCGCGTTCCCAGCGAAGGACCTGGTGGCAGGCCTCGGTTAGAGCCCAGTTACCGATGGCGTTGATGAGGCCAGCGCGCTCAGCGAGGGGGATGAACTCCTCTGGTCGTAACCTGCCGCGCTCGGGGTGGTTCCAGCGCAGTAACGTCTCCACGGTCTTCACGGCCACCTTCGCCTGGTCGGACTGACCGCTCGAGCGTTCCATCACGGTACCGATGGGCTGGAAGTAGAGCTCGAGCTCGCCCTTACCGAGCGCCTCGCGGAGGTCACGCGCCAGCGCGCTGCGGTGAGCCTCCTGAGCCCCGGTCGCCGCCAGCCGGTACTTCTCGCTGCGCTCCTTGGCCAACGCCACGGCGGTCTCCGCTTGCGAGACCTGCTCCGTTGGCGTCTGAGCGTCCGTTGGGAAGTGACTCATGCCCATCGTGACCGTCACCTGTAGCGGGCCGCCACCCGCGGTGAACGGCGCCTGGAAGGCGCGCGAGACCTGCGCCGCCAACGCGGCCGCCTCACGCTCGTCGAGTGGGCCGTCGAGCAGCACACCGAACACGTCGCCGCCCAGCCGGGCGAGCACGCGGGCGTCCTGCCCCACCGTGTTGGCGAGCCGCAGGGCCGCTTGGCGCAGCACCTCGTCGCCCGCCGCCGTCCCGAAGCGTTCGTTAACGTTGCGGAAGTCGTCGAGGTCCACGAGGACGAGGCCGAGCGAACGACCAGCCCGCCCGCGCGTGAGTTGCTGGTGCACGCGGTGGAAAGCAGCGCGGTTGGTGATACCGGTGACGGGGTCGAGGGCAGCGATGCGGGTCGCGGTCTCCTCGCTCGCTAACGCGGCGCTGCGGCGCTCCACAGCGTTGGTGAGGCCGAACAGCAGCAGGATGTGAGCGGCGCCGATGAGGAATAGGTCGGCTAGCGCGCCGAGCTCCCGGTCGCCCGCTGGAAGCCGGTCCACCACCACGAGATGCACGGCCACCTGCGTGGCGCCGACCGCGAGCAGCAGCCCCGAGAGGAGGAGCGCGAGCCGGCTGTTGACGGCGAGGAACACCCACACGATGAGCAGCGAGAGCCAGATCGTGTACGAGCGCACCGCCCCTATGTGGCTCTGGGTGGAGCCCTCGAGGGCTAGGAACAGGAACGCGAGGCTGGTGATGGCTCCCACCACCAGGATGCCGAGCTCCACCGCCCGGAACAGCTTGGGTGCCAGCAAGATGAGCGCCGACGCCCCGAGCAGCACCGCGGTGAGCAGGTAGCGGGCGTAGATCTCCAGCGACGAGCCCACGATGCGGTCGGCCACTAGCA
Source organism: uncultured bacterium (assembly GCA_964518275.1). Taxonomy (GTDB): domain Bacteria; phylum Deinococcota; class Deinococci; order Deinococcales; family Trueperaceae; genus JAAYYF01. The sequence goes on from CAZFFG010000039.1 coordinate 8,619, forward strand.
CCTGCACGGCCAAGAGGCAAAGGATCACCACGTACAGGGGCCGCTTGAAGCGCCGGAGCTGTCGCTCTATGTCGATTGCCACGCCGATCGGCTCAGCCAAACGCTTGCCCTTCTAGGCCTCGGAAGAGCCGGAGGATTGGGGACGGGCTGGCACTGGTGTCCCTCTTGGCACGGAGCATCGCACGAGAACCGAAAAGTGGGTGTGAAGGTTGAGCACCTCAACGCCTGAGCCAACTTGATGAGCATCAAGGAACGCTCCGTTGCGGCGGCCTAGCCTTCGTGTACGGGCGCCACGCGGCGCCGAAAGGAGCGAACGATGACGAGCAACAACCCGACCGACAAGGCGACCAAGCGGAGCATCCTGCGCGCGGAGGGCTTCTCGTGCCCCTCCTGCGTGGCGAAGATCGAGAAGCAGCTGGCCGCCGTTCCGGGCGTTCATGACGTGAAGGTGAGCTTCGCCACCTCGCGCATCGACGTTAACCACGACCCGAGCACCACCGTCGAGACGCTGGTGAACCAGGTCGCCAAGGCCGGTTACAAGGCGCGAGCCTCCGCGTTCTAGGGGCGGTGGGCACGTGAGCTTCTTCGACCGTTGGCTCGGCGCTTCGCGCGCGGTGGTGGTGCTCTCCGGGGCGCTTATCGCGGCCGCGTTGGTGGCGTCGTGGACGCTCGGTGATGACGCTGCCGGGCCCTACCGCCTGCTGATGGTGGCGGCGGCCGTGGTAGCTGGCGTGCCCATCGCGATGAAGGCGTACCGCGCGCTGCTGACGCGCCTGGTGAGCATCGACCTCCTCGTCACCATCGCGGCGGGCGGGGCGCTAGTGATCGGCGAGGTCTGGGAGGCCGCAGCTGTTACGTTCCTGTTCGCGCTCGGGAACGCGCTGGAGGGCGCCACCTTCGATAAGACGCGCGCGGCGCTGGCGGAGCTCGTGAAGGTGGCACCCGAGGTGGCGGTGGTCCTCCGCGACGGCGAGCAGGTGGAGGTGGGCGCAGCCGAGGTGCTGCCCGGCGAGACGGTGCTCGTGAAGAACGGCGCGCGGGTGCCCGTGGATGGCGAGGTGATAGGCGGTGTGGGGAGCGTGGACGAGGCCACCATCACGGGCGAGTCGCTACCGGCGGAGAAGCTGCTTGGCGACCGTGTGTACGCCGGCACCGTAGCCGCCAGCGGCTTCCTGCAGGTGCGCGCGGTCGGGGTGGGCGCCGACACGACGCTGGCGCGCATAATCCACCGCGTGGAGGAGGCCCAGGAGGCGAAGGCGGGCACGCAGCGTTTCATGGAGCGTTTCGCCCGCTGGTACACGCCCGCCATCATCGTGCTGGCGTTCGTGGCGGGGCTCATCAGCGGCAGCGCCGAGCTGGGCCTGACCCTACTCGTCATAGGCTGCCCGGGCGCGCTCGTGATCTCGATACCTGTCTCCATCGTGGCTGGCATCGGCCGCGGCGCCCGCGACGGCGTGCTCATCAAGGGCGGCGAGCACCTGGAGACCACGGCCCGCGTGAGCGCGGTGGCGCTGGATAAGACGGGCACCATCACAGAAGGCAAGCCTCAGCTCACGGACGTGGTCGTCCTCGCACCCGAACTGAGCGAGGGGTCGGTTCTCACGCTCGCCGCGCGCGCCGAGCTGGGCTCGGAGCATCCGTTGGCGCGCCCCATCATCGAGGCCGTTAGGGTCACGGGGGCGCCGCCGCTGGCGTTACCTGAGGGGTCCGAACCCGTTCCCGGCATGGGCGTGGTGGCCACGGTGGACGGCCGGCGCGTGGCCGTCGGTAACGCGCGGCTGCTCGAGCGGGAAGGCGTGACGCGCGCCCAGCTGGCGCCGGCGCTTGCCGCCGCGGACCGCCTAGCTGAGGCGGGCCGCACCCCGATGATCGTGGTCGTGGACCAGCGCCCAGTGGGTGTGCTCGGCGTGGCCGACGAGCTGCGGCCGGGCGCCACTCGCCTTGTAGAGGAGCTTCACCGGGCGGGCGTGCGGCACGTGGTGATGCTCACGGGCGACGCACCCCGCGTGGCCGCCGCCGTGGCGGCTCGTACGGGCGTGGACGAGGTGCACGCCGGCCTCCTGCCGGAAGCCAAGCTGCAGGTGGTGAAGGAGCTGCAGGCGCGTGGTCATGTGGTTGCCATGGTGGGCGACGGCGTGAACGACGCACCCGCGCTCGCCACCGCCGACGTGGGCGTGGCCATGGGTGCGGCGGCCTCGGCCGTGGCGCTTGAGACCGCCGACGTGGCGCTGCTGGCCGACGACGTTAGCAAGCTGCCCGAGGCGCTGCTGCTAGCTAAGCGCACCGTGCGCAACATGCGTCAGAACATCGTCGTGGCGCTGGCCACGGTGGCAGCGTTGCTGCTTGGCGTGCTCTTCGGCGGCGTGACCATGGCCGTAGGCATGCTCGTGCACGAGGGCTCGGTGCTGCTCGTGATCCTCAACGGCATGCGCCTGCTGGCACCGCGAGGTGGGCGCCGCGAACAGCGTGAGAGCGGTCCGCGGGTGCCGCTCACTGCGGGCCCCGCTAGACGGGCGCCGCGAGCTAGCGCGTGAGGTGCGCGGTGAACGCAGCCATGAACTCCTCAGGCCGCTCTAGGTACGGCGTGTGGCCCACGTCGGGGAAAGCCACCTCTTCGTACTCACCGCCCTCGGCCTGGTAGCGCTCTAGCACGTGGCGGGTCTGGCTCACCATGGGCTGCGGTGGGAACACGTCGTCGCCTGGCCAGCCGGGCACCGCACCGAGCTTGCCGAGGGTACCGAAGTCGAACAACGACATGTCGGACACGATCTGGTCGTCCTCGCCTCTCACCCAGAGGATGGGCGGCTTATCAGGCAAAGCGAGGAGCCGCTCGACCGTGTTGCCCACGTACTTGGGCGCGATGGCGTTAGCCGGACCGTACGCCCCGGGCGCCACGCCGGGCCAGTTAGCCGAGGCCTCGTAATCGCCGGGGTACTTCTGCGGCCCGACCTTCTCGCTGAGCAGGCCGGAGAGAAGCTCCTCCTCACGCTCGGCCCTGAAGGGCGGCTTCCAGTAGTACGTGTTCATGACGTTGCGAGGGGCGTTGGCCTCCTCGCTGCTGCGGTCGCCGGCGCCCATGCGCGACGCGAAGTCGGGGTTGACGGAGCCGCCGCCCGAGCCAGCGAAGTCGGGGAAGCAAGGGATGCCGTTCTCGCCGCGCGTGCCGCCGAAGCCGTAGGGCGAGCCCGGCGCCACCACCGTGGCGCTTATGACGTTGCCGCCGTCGGCGGCGAGGAGGCCCCACAGCACCGAACCGCCGAGCGAGTGCCCCACGGCGTGGTAGCGGTCGATGCCGAGCTCGGCCTTGAGCGCCAAGAGGTCCTCCACCCAGTCCATCACGCCGCGGGTGGCGTCGACGAGAACGTCGTCGGTGTCGCCGTAACCGCGCAGGTCCGGGGCGATGGCCCGGAACCCCTCTGGGAGCGCCAGCATGGTCTCCTCCCAGAACGTGCTGGAGGAGGCGTTGCCGTGCACGAAGAGCACGGGCACACCGTCCTCGGGGCCGGAGAACAGGGCGTGGATGGTGAGTCGGGGGGTGGTCACGCGGCGCGACTGGATGCCTGGAAGGGTGGGGATGGATGCCACGGCGATGTCCTTTCCTGACTTGGTGATGCAGTAACGTTACCGCACCGCACCAGGCCATACATGAACGGTGTGTTCAGCCTAAGCGGCTGAGCTTCATGCGGCTCATGCGGCCCGTCCTAGAGTCGTGGCATGCGAGCCGTACCGCTCGGGGGCACCTCGCGTTGGGGCGCCGAACTCACATCACGCAGTTGGAGGTAGCCATGAGGCGTACGTTCTTAACAAGGTGGCAGCAGCAGGAACGCTCACACGGCCACGCGCAGCGAGGTACTGGTGTTGTGCGCGTGGCGCTCGGCTTGGCGCTCGTTCTGATCGCCGTGGGCAGCGTGGCGTTCGCCCAAAACGGCGGCGTCACCGTGGAGGTCACTCAGGGCACCCAAGTGGTGCTGCCGGACGGTTCGCGCTGCCTGCCGCTACCCCCCTCGGAGCGGGAGAGCGTCGCAGGCGCTCGCGTAGAGCATTACTGTGGCGACGGCGTGCCCCGCGGCCTGGTGGGCGGCATCTTGGAGAGCGCCGGTCAGGTGAGCTTCGAGGTCGTTAGCTTAGACGGCGGTCAAGCAGCGCAGGATAGCGCCGCCGGCCTGTCGCAGCTGGCGCTGTTCGACGTGCAGCAGCTGGTCCTCGAGAACGGCGGCGTGTGCGTGCGCGCCGCTTCCACCACCGTGGCGGGCGACGACCGCCCCGCGCCGTACGACTGCGAGGTCAACGGTCAACGCTACGTGGTCCTCGGCACCTTGGTGCGGGACGCTGCCGACGAGTACCCCACCAGTTACGTGACGCTGGCGCGCCTGAGCGACCAGGGCACCGTCGTGGGCCCCGACGAGCGGGTGGCAGTGGCCGTCATCGACGGCACCATGCCGTTCACCAGGACGAAGTGGGTCCTCAGCTCCTGGGGTGCCGGGCAGGCACCGCCGATAGCAGGCTCGGCGCCCACGCTCACGTTCCAGAACGGCATGATCTCGGGTAGCACCGGCTGCAACTCGTACTTCGCGCCAGCCACCATCCTCATGGAGGGCCAGCTGATGCTCGGCGTGGCGGGCTCCACCCTCATGGCCTGCTCGGAGGAGCTCATGGCTCAGGAGTTCCGTTTCATGGCCGCCCTCGACGGCGTGAGCGGCTTCGAGCTCATCTGGGACAACCTCTACCTCTACGGCGGCGCCGAGGTCATCACCTTCTCGCCCGCTACCCAGTAAGACACGGCTCCCACCTAGGAACCGGGGGCACGACCCAGGTCGCACCGAAGCGGCCTGGCGTCGTGCCATGATGTTGCGGATGAGCAGGTTCGCGGTGCGCAGCACCCGTTCGCACGAGACCCGCAGCGGGGGCGCGGCAGACGAGGCGGCGGCGGTATGAGGCCGGCAGGCGACGAGAACGGCCTCGACCAGTCGCGGCTGCCGGTCACGCCCACCGAGCTGGCCACCGCCATCCACGCCACACCGCACAAGATGGTGATGGCGTTCGCGGGCGCTGGCACGCAGGCTCTCGCGTGGCTTCACAGCGTGGGCGGCTCGAGCCGCACCGTGCTCACCGCGCTCGACATCTACACGCCCGCCAGCATGCACGACCTGGTGGGGTTCATGCCCGCCAGGTTCACCTCAAGGCGCGTGGCGCGGGCCATGGCGCGCCGCTCGCGCGCCCTGGCAGCCGCGTACGCCAACCCCGCCGACGCGGTGTTCGGCCTGGCCAGCACCGCCACCATCGCCACCGACCGCGCCAAGCGCGGTGAGCACCGGGTGGCCGCCGCCGTGGACGACGCCTTCGGCACCGTCACCTACCACCTCACGCTCGAGAAAGACGCCCGCGACCGCCTCGGCGAGGAAGAGATCGTGAGCCTCCTGCTCCTGCGCGCCGCCGCCGACGCGTGCGGCGTGCTGGCCCGGCCCGAGTTGCCGCTCGTGGCCAACGAGCACGTGGACACCACCTTCATGGCCAGCGACCTCCTGGCGAGCCTCGAGGTCGGCCAACGCGACCTGGTGGTCATGCGCCCCGATGGGGCGCTCGTGTCGGCACCGCCAGCGCCGCGGCACGTGGTCCTCTCCGGCGCCTTCAACCCCCTACACCGGGGTCACCTGGAGATGGCCGCTGCCGCCGCCCGCCACGTGAACCTGCCCGCGCTCTTCGAGCTGCCCATGATGAACGCCGACAAGGCCCCCATCGGCCTCCTGGAAGCCCGCCGGCGCGCGCAGCAGTTCGCCGGTCGCGGGCACGTGGCCCTCACCAACGCCGCGCTGTTCGTGGATAAGGCGGCCCTCTTCCCCGGCAGCGTGTTCGTTGTGGGCGTAGACACGGCCGAGCGGATCCTCGAACCGCGCTTCTACGGCGGCGCCGAGCAGCGCACCGCCGCCCTCCAGGCGTTCGCCGCTCACGGCTGCAGCTTCCTGGTGGCCGGCCGGCTCGACGAACAAGAGGGTTACAAGACCCTGCGCCACCTTGAGCTCCCCCAAGGCTGCGAGCACCTGTTCACGGAGCTGCCCGAGGAGGAGTTCCGCCGCGACGTGAGCAGCACCGAGATCAGGGCGCGGTGGGTGGAAGGCTTGAGCTGAACCCCGAACTGTGTACGCCGCGTTTACTTTCTCTCATCTACTGGGCGCGCAAAAGGTCTACTCTCTGGATGTTCCTTGAAAATCGAGAGGTTTTCCAGTGACTCGGGCACCCGCCCGGCAAATCTTTGGCTAAACAGAGCTTTAGCAGATAGGCAAGACAACATGGCAACAGGCACGGTTAAGTGGTTCAACAGCGAGAAGGGCTTCGGCTTCATCGAGCAGGCCGACGGCGGTAACGACGTCTTCGTGCACTTCTCCGCCATCCAGGGCGACGGCTACCGCTCGCTCAACGAAGGCGACGAAGTAGAGTTCCGCGTCGAGCAGGGCCAGAAGGGCCTTCAGGCTGCGGACGTGCGCGTTACTAACGCCGCTTCGCGCTACTAAGTTCCCTTAGTCAATCTACCGGTTAGATAACCGGTGCAGGCGCCCGCATAATTGCGGGCGCTCGTTTCTTTACTTCAACCGTTCGAACTCCTCATGTTTGTTGTGGATGAGCGTCATGACATGGCGATGGAGTAGTTGAGTCCAAGCCGTTTTGAAACGCGCCACGCCGCGATGACTAGTTTGGGCATTACACTGCACTGCGGAAACCTGTTGTCGAGCGTCCGCCTGGCGTCCCTCTGACAGGGCGGCAACCGGGTCCGCAAGGAGATAACCAGACGTATGTGTGGCATAGCTGGCTACTACAAGCTTAAGAGCACATCCGTCCAGCGCGAGTTGCTGCTGGACATGGCGGGTGAACTGCATCACCGCGGCCCCGACGGCGTGGGCCTCTACCTCGATGGCCCATTCGGGATGGTCAGCACACGCCTCTCGATCATCGACTTGGCGGGTGGGGACCAGCCGCTCTCTGACGAAGCCGGTCGCTACTGGGTCATGCAGAATGGCGAGATCTACAACTACCCGGAGCTGCAGGAGGAACTGGCGGCGCTTGGTCACACCTTCAGAACCCGCTCCGACACGGAGGTCATCGCTCACGCCTTCGAGGAGTGGGGCGTCGGTTGTCTCGATAAGCTCAACGGCGAGTTCGCAATAGCCATCTACGACTACCAGACAAAGCGGCTGCTACTGGCCCGCGACCGGTTCGGGATTAGGCCGCTGTTCATCGGGCGCCTCGGTAACGACGTGGTGTTCGCTTCTGAAGCCAAGGCGCTGTTGCGCCACCCCGCCGCGGAGCGCAGACTCGACCCGTTCGCGTTGGTGGAGACGTTCACCCTGTGGGCCGTTCAGCCTGACCGGAGCGCCTTCCCCGGCATCAGCGAACTGGAGGCCGGCCACTACATGTGGGTCTGTCCCGACGGAGCCAGCGACCCAGTGCAGTGGTGGGCGCTGAACTTCGGTCCGATCGAGGGTCGCAGGGCGGAAT
>CAZFFG010000040.1:0-16108 GCA_964518275.1 uncultured bacterium
GGATCTTCCTGAAGAACCCGCCCATCCTCATCCTCGACGAGGCCACCTCGGCGCTCGACACGCAGACCGAGCGCGCCATCCAGCGCTCGCTAACCGAGCTGTCGGAGGGGCGCACCACCTTGGTCATCGCGCACCGTCTCGCCACCGTGAAGGGCGCCGACCGCATCGTGGTGGTAGACGAGTACGGCATCGCCGAGGAGGGCAGCCACGAGGAGCTACTCGAGCAGCGGGGCCTCTATCAGGAGCTGCACATGGCTCAGAACTTCTAGCTCGCCTGCGCGTAGCTCTGTTCCAGCCTGCTGACCCGCGCTCGTGCCACCGCCAGCCGCGGATCGTTGGGGCCTAGCGCCTCCGCCGCGGAGGCCCACACCTCTAGGTCGTCGCCGAGGCGCTCGGCCAGCTCGCAAAGGGCGTCGGGATCGCGCGACATGAGCACCGCCTGCCGCAGCTCCTCCTCGAGGCTCTCGCGCTCCTCCACCACCCCGGGGGCGTCGCTGAGGGGCAGTAGCGGCTGGCGGTACAGCGAAACGGCTTCGCGCACGCGCTGGCCAGCCAGGTACTCCCGCAGCTGCAGCACGTCGGCGCCGAACGACACCGTGAAGCGGTAGGGCACGTCGCTCACCGGCAGGTGGCTGCGCACGCGCGTGAGCATGCCCCTCACCCCACCGGCGGTGAACGCCGGTTGTCCCTCGGGGGTGAGGAACGCGTTGAGCTCGTCGCGGCCTATGCCGTCCGGGTGCAGGGCGATGGCTAACGCCACCTCAGCCACGCGTTGCGGCAGCTTCTGCTCCACACCGCCCTGCACAGCCCGCACCTCCCCACCTAGGAAGCGCAGCGACAGCGTGGGCGAGGCGCCGCCCAGGGCGGCCCACACGGGGGCGAAGAGCCGCTCGGGCCCGCTCAGTACGCGGAGGCCGGTGGGGTGAAGCTGCCCAAGCAGGCGCGCCAGCTCGGGTGGCAGGCGCGCAGCCCCACCGTCGGTAACGAGCAAGAAGTAGAGAGCAGCCATGAGCCGCTGCTCCGCCACCAGCTCTGCGGTGAGCATGGCGCTCTCGAGGTCCTCGCCGGCCGCGCGCCGCTCGGCCTCGTCGCCAGCCACGGCGCCCACCATGCCGCGCGCCAGCGCCGCTAACGCCTGCTCGTAACTCGCCCCGCTGGGCGCCAGCCGCCCGATGTCGGCGGCGACCTCCGCAGCCTCGGTAACGCGATCTAGCTCCAGCAGGCAGCGGACAAGCTGGTAGCCCTGGCGCGCGCGGCCGGCGAGGTTGCTGGCCTGGTAAGTGGCGTTGAGGAGCTCCAGCGCAGGCAGCGGGCGTTGCTCGGCCAGCTCGAACCAGGCCAGGGTGCTGCGGAGCAGTGCCGCGATGGACGGTAACCCGCCTTCGGCCACCGTCTGCGCGTCCTCGAGCACGCGCCTTAGCCCCACTAGGTCGCCGGTCATGATGCGCGCCACCCCGAGGTCGTTCACCACCCGCAGGCGCCGTATGCCCTCGCTGACGTCGCCCCGGTCGAACAGGTCGAGGGTCCAGCGCGCCCAGCTGGCGGCCTGGCGGAACTCGCCCTCCTTGCTGAGCCGTGCCACAAGCGCGCCGGCGTTACGTACCACGTCGTACTGCTGCCCGCTGTCCTCCGCCAGCTGGACGGACTCGCGCAGGACGTCGAGCGCGGTGGCGGCGTTGGGGTGAAGCCGGCCGTACTGCCACAGGGTGAGCGGGGTGCGCTGGGCCTCGACCGCCTGCCGAGCGAGCTCGAAGCCCTGTTCGCGCCGCATGGTGCCTGCGCGCCTGGCGCGCAGGGCTGGCGCGGTGTGTACGGCCAGGTGGGCGTCGACGTCGGGCAGCACGTGGCCGAGGTCGCCTGCCGCGAAGCCTGCCACCATGCGCCACTCCAGCACGCGCTCGCTCCGCGCGAACTCCTCCGGCAACGCCGAAAGCAGCACGTGAAGCCGTTCGAGCAGGCCCTCCTCCTGGTAGCGCGGGCCGGCCCGGCGGATGAGGTCGTGAACTAGCTCGGGCGCGCTCATGACGGCCAGCTCTAGGGCGCCCACTAGGTCGCCTTGCCGCCGCAGGGCCTGCACCGCGAGGCCGGGCTCCACGTACTGCGCTTCCTGCTCGGGAACCTGCTCGCCGGCGGCGCCCGGCACCGCCGGCGCCCCCAGGCCGAACGCTTCGGTGACCGCCGTGAGCAGCGCCTGGAAGCCACCGCCGGACTCGCGCCACAGACGTTCGACCTTCTGACCCGAGAAAGCGCGCGGCAGGAGCTCGGTTGCCTCCGCGAGGCTGAGGCGCAGGTCGGACGGCCCCAACGCCGTGACCTGGCCAGCGAGCTCCGCGGGCAGCTCGGTGCTGCCCCTCAGGTCGAGGATGAGCGAGTAGCCGTTGCTTGCGAGCTCGAGCAGCTCGAGCAGTAGCCCTTCGGCGGGAGCTTCCGCCGTGAGCGCGAGCGTTAGGGGAAGCAGCTCTGCCTTGTAGAGGTTCAGCGCACTGAGCTGCGTACGTAGCGGCAACGCCATGCCGAGGAGCGGGGACGGCAGCGTGGCGTTGACGGCGCGAGCGAGTGCGTTGCCCTGCGCCACCGGGTCGTGCCAGGTGCGGGGTCCCAGCTCGAACCAGGCCACGCGGGTGCGTTGCCTGAGGGCGTCGATGAGGTACGGGACGCCGAACTCCTCACCCCCCAGCAGCACCATGGGCTTCGGGGAGCGAGCGAGCGCCTCCACATGACGGGGCAACCACACGGCTCAAGGATAGCCGTGCGGACGCCACGTGGTTGGTTTCGGTTGGTTCTGGCCTAGCTGGTCTAGGCAGCGGTGAGCGCAGCGAGGCGCTCTTGCGCCGTTGTGGAGGGCTGCGGGTCGGGCTGCGCATGCGGCGCGCCGCCGAGCTCGGCCACCAAGGCGAGTAGCTCTTTGTTGGTGATCCTTACCCGCCCTGCCACGAGCTTGAACCCCGCCGTACGCCTCAGCTTGCGTTGTGCCTCTTCTCTGTTCATCTGTTCGGCCTCCCCGTTTCCGTTGTTGCGAAGCGTAGTGGGGGGAGCGCTTCATGCCCGCTTCGTGGATGGGCTCGCGAGCAGAGCGGGCATGAAGCGGGTTTGAAGCGCCCTCCCCCTTAACTTCCTGTCTAACGCCGCTGGAGGTCGTACACGCATATGAAAACCGTTCGTACTTACGCCGTCGCAAGCATCCTCACCATCGGGCTCGCCATCCTGGCCCTCGGCGGCTTCGGCGCAAGCACTCTGATGGCCGACACCAGTGACCAACCCACGGAATGGGACGTCGGTAGCACCCCAACCAGCACGCCGTACCACCTGGCCGACACCAGCGACCAACCCACCGAATGGGACGTGGGCTGAGCGCCTCGGCGCCTAACTAACGCCCGCCGTGCACGGCTCGCTAGATCCAGCCGCTCCACACTTAGCTCGCGTAGGCCCCGAGGCCGTTCCCCCAACGAGGCAGTTCCCCCGAATGCGCAACCCATCCCCCACCACCGTTGATCCACCCCGGCTAGAGGAGCTCAAGCACCTCTTCCAGCCCGTCGTGCCCCTCGGCAGCGCCGAAGGCTGGTCGGAGGCCCTCGTCCGCTGGCAGCTCAGAGACGGCACCGTTCGTGGCCCGCTCGACATCTTGCCGTACTGGCTCAGCCCCAACCGGCTCGAGGCCTTCACGCGCTTCTCGCTCGACCGGGCTGGGCGCGCGGCCGTAGCCAACCCCACAGCGCGGGTGTCCATCAACCTCAGCCCCGCCCAGGTGCTGCTGCCCGGCACGCTCGTCACGCTCGAGGGCATGCTGCCCGAGGTCAGGTCGCGGCTGCACATCGAGCTCACCGAACAGGTCTACTCCGACGGCGGCGCCCTCTCCGACCGCCTACTCCAGCTGAAGGAACGGTGCGGCGTCATCTTGCTCGACGACGTCACCCCGCAAGACCTCGCGGCGCGCCTGCGTTTCAACTCACCCATCGACGGCGTGAAGGTCGACCGCAGCGTGCTGCTAGCGCTCATGGGGGCGCCCGGCGCCACGCTCAGCCGGCAGGAGGCCCGAGCGTTCTTCCTAGAGGTGGTCGAGCGCTTCAAGCTGGTGGTAGCCGAAGGCATCGAAGATCCGAACGCATGCGAGGAGCTAACGGCACTTGGCGTGAGCCACGTGCAAGGGTTCGGGATCGCAAGACCCGCACCCGAGCTGCGTTCCGTGATGAGCGTGGCTGCGCTTACGCGCAGGACGGGCAGCCTTAGCCCCCAAGGGCGTCGGTTGCCTGCAGGCATCGGCATGACCGCTGACGACGAACCGAACGGTTGGCCGTCACGCTAGCTGCGGTGGCGGAGCCAGGCGAGCGCCGGCTCCACCATCGCGGTGCGCGGCATGTGGGTCAAAGAGAGGGGGTCCGCCGCTAACACCGGCGGGCCAAAGCACCGACCCTTAGGGGTCGAACAAGGCGCGTTCGGGGGAACCGCCAACGGCACCGCAGCACGGCCACCTGGTCTCGCTGCGGTGCCGTTCGTTGCATCAAGGCCGCCGCCACCGAGAGGTTTCCTAGCGGTACTTCCCATCATCACCCGGGAAGCGCGCCCCTTTACTCCCGAACGAGGGCGTCTCTACTCTTTAACGCGCCCCCATCGCTAACGGAAGGAGCGACGAGAAGCCGCCCAGCAACAACAGGCCCCACCTGGCTGGCTACCCAAGACCGTCAGCCACCTGCTTCTCAAGGAGTAACCAAGTGTTCGCACCGAACGACGCCACAGTACACATGACCGCGAGAAACCTAAGACGCAGCGTGAGAACGCTCCTACTAGCGCTCCTCCTGTTGGTGGCGCTCGGCGCCGCCCAGGGCGGCGCAGTAGTGGTGCAGATCGACGGCCACGCCGGCGCCGGCAGCCCGCAGGTCGTCCGCAGCGGCGCCACCGTGAGCATGCTGGTGGTGAGAACCACCTCCGCGCCCACCGCCGACCGCGGCCTAAGCACCGACGCCACGGAGTGCAGCACGGCGCGTGCCTGCCAACTGACCACCCGTCTCGTCTCACAGTAAGAGCGCGGCAACGGTGGTTCTCGCCCTCGCGCGCCCCTGGCGCCCCGCAGAGACCCATCGTGCATTCACACGCTGGCGCTAACATGCCTTAGCGCCAGCGCCGCACTACCTTCCCAAGAAGCTAGCTACCAAGCAGCTTCTGAACGCGAGCCCGCTGCCCAGGCGCACATCGGCCGGGGCAGCGCGCGCCCCGCGGAGGAGGTCGGCGTGTTCCGTGTACTCGTAGCGGACGACCGCGCCATCGTACGAACTGGTCTGAGTACCCTCGTGAACACGCTGGAAGAGATGGAAGTGGTGGGGGTCGCAGAAGACAGCGCGCGCTGCCTAACGCTCGCGCAGCAGGTCAGCCCCGACGTCGTCCTCGTGGGCTTCACGGCCACGTCGTTCGAGTGCGTAGACACGGTGCGCCGTTTACGGCGGCTCAACCCCCTGCTGGGGGTGATGCTGCTCACCGAGCACGACGACGAGACCACGGTGCTGCCCGCCATCCGGGTCGGCGCCCGAGGCTACCTACTACAGAACGCCGACCCGCAGGAACTCGGCTGCGCCATCAGGCTGGTGGCCAGCGGCGGGGCCGTCTTCTGTCGCGCCGTGGCGCAGAAGGTGATGCGCCACTTAGCCGAGTCACGCAGCGCCACCCCGCTGAGCGCGTTCGACGAGCTCACAGCGCGCGAACTTCAAACGCTGGAGCTCATCGCCCTGGGCCTCACGAACGCCGAGATCGCCGCGCGCCTGGGGCAAAGCGCCAAGACGGTGAGCAACAACGTCTCCAAGATCCTCCTAAGGCGCAGGTGCCCGACCGCGCGCGGCTCATGCTGCTGGCGCTCGACGCGGGTCTCGGCCGCGTTCCCGGCGCCGGCCGGAGCGGAGGCAGCGACGCAGTTGGTCCGCCGCGTGGCAGCGCGTAACGCGGCCGTAACGCGCTCACCCCTAACTTGATCGGCAACGCTGGTACCCAGGTCACCCCTGGCGCTGGCGGGCCCGCGGCCCCCCGCCGCAGGGCCGGGAGGACCGAACATGACCACCCGCCAGGCACCGCTCGCCAGCCATCGCACCGCCGCCCGCGCGCTCCTCGCCCTGCTGCTCGCCCTGGTGACCACGCTCGCTGCGCAAGCACCCGCGGCTGCGCAGGCCGGCACCGGCTTCGCTGGCACCTACCAGCTGAACACCGAGTCGGGTCCCATCACTCTCACGCTTCAGCAGGCTGGTAGCCAGGTCAGCGGCACGCTGCAACTGGGCGGGTTCACCTACCCGCTGGAGGGCCAGGTCGACGACGTTGGCATGTTCGGCGTCGTGAACACCGGCGACGGCGAGCTCTACTTCGAGGCCGAGGTCAGCGGCGCGGACCTCTACATGATCATGGCCCAGGTGGACCCCAACACCGGCTCGCCCGACCCAGCCACGGCGGGCGAGTACCTCTTCACGCGCGTGGCCGGCTCGGGCAGCGAGGCCGCGCCGCCCGCCGCTAAAGCGACCCGACCCCAGACCGGCACGCAAGCAGGCACGCAACCTGGCACGCCGCCGAGCTCGGGGCAACCCGCACAACCAGGCACGCCGAGCACAGCGCAACCGGCCGGTACGCAACCCGCTCAGGTAGGAACGCGTTACGAGAGCGGCAGTCGCGTCGGATCCGACGCCGCCGGGGTGTCGTTCGTGGTGCCCGGCGGCTACTACGCGGGCTACCACCCAGACCTGAACCTGTTCGTGGTGCTCTCCGACACGGCGCCCGGCCTGGTGGCGGTGAGCGCGCTCTCGAGCATCGACAAGGAGGAGGCCATCGCGGAGCTGAGCGCCTCCTTCGAGAGCAGCGACGGCATGCTGGTGCCACAAGGGCAGCCCAGCGTCACGGGCCACGAGGTCCGCGCCCGCTTCTCCCTCGTGGGCAGTGGCGGTGCTCGCTACCTCTACCTCATGGGGGTCGGCGGTCCGGCGGGGAACGTGCTCATCCTGGCCGGGCTGGGCGCGCCCCAGGAGCAGGCCGCCGTCGACGCGCTGGTGGAGGGCATGGCCCGCAGCGCCGCCATCACCGCTCCCACCCGGGCGAGTGCCATCGCCGCAGCGGGGCAGCTGGCGGGCGTTCAGCTAAGGCGTTCGTCCTCACGCAGCCAGGCCGGACTCAGCGACGGTTACGTGGACCACGCCGCCATCGAGCTCGACCTTTGCTCTAACGGCCAGTACGCGTACCTGTCTAGCTCGCAGGTCAGCGTCTCCGTGTACGGCCAGGACGGCGGCAGCGTGGGCGGTACCAGCAGCAGCGCTGAGGAGGACCAGGGCCAGTGGAGCGTGGAGTCGGGCCTCTTAGGCCCCGTGATCGTGCTGCGCTCCCAGTGGGGTGGCGGCGCCAGCTACCTGGAGCTGCTGCAGGCGGGCGACGCCCTTTACGTGGATGGGTTACCCGTACAAACGAGCCGCAGCCCGCGCTGCGCCTAGGCGCACGCCTGGCTTCATGCCAGCGCCGCCTGGGCGCTGCCGGGAAAAATCACCTTTCGGGCCAGGCGGTCCACCGCTAAACTGACGCCAACCGTGCCAGGCATCGTTCGGCTCCTCGGCGACCAGAGCGGCAGCGAACGCCTACCGTTCGACCTCCGTGGCGCCCTGCTGGCTTACCTGGCCTACCAGGAGGGTTGGGTCTCGCGCGAGCAGGTGGCGTTCCTGTTCTGGCCCGACACCGACGAGGCCGGGGCGCGCCGCAACCTGCGGCAGCTCCTCAACCGCACCAAGACGTTAGAGCTGAACCCGCCGCTGGAGGTCGACGCCAGCCGGCTGCGCTGGCCCGTGGAGTGCGACGTGGCGTTGGTGCGCCGCGCGGTAGGCAGCCAGCGCTGGGAGGACGTGGTGGCGCTCTACGGCGGCGAGCTCCTGGCCGGTCGGCCGCTGGAAGCTAACGCCGGCTTCGCGGCCTGGCTGGAACTCGAACGCGAGAACCTGCGCAACGTTCACGACCGGGCGCGCTCTCATCTCGCCGAGGAGCTCGAGTCGCGAGGCGACCACGCCGGGGCCGCCGCCGTGCTCGAGCCGCTCATGCAGTCGGACACGCTGGCTGAGGACGTGCTGCAAGCGTACATGCGTAACGCCTACCTGGGCGGCCAGCGGCAGCGGGCAGTTGAGGCCTACGACCGGTTCGCGCGGCTGCTGCAGGCCGAGATGCAACTCGAGCCCCTGCCGGAGACGCAGGAGCTGGCGCGAACGGTTCGGAGCGCCACCAGCCTCGGCGGGGCGCCGGCACGCTCCACCCGGCGGACGCCCCTGCAGGTTCAGCGCCCACCTCAGCTGGTCGGTCGCAGCACGGCGGTGGCGCGGGTGCGAACCGCCACCACGCCGCTGGTGTTACTCAGCGGCGAGGCCGGCGTAGGCAAGAGCCGCCTCATGGAGGAGCTTGCCACCGCAACGCCGGGCGCGCGCTGCGTAGAGGGCCTGCAGGCGGTTCCGTTCCAGGCCGTGGCCGAGCTCGTGAGGGGCGCCCTGAAAGGTGGCTGGGACCCAGCGCAGCTCGGCGACTACCGGGAGGACCTAGCGCGGCTCGTGCCGGAGGCGCAGCCGGGCGTGCCCGCGCCGCCGCCCGAACCGCTCACGGCCAGGTCGCGCCTCCTGGAAGCCGTGTGCCGCTGCCTGGAGGACGCCTTCGAACCAACCGGCGAAGGCGAAGCGCCGTTCGCGGTCACGCTCGACGACCTGCAGTGGGCCGACGCCGACACGCTGGAGCTACTCACGCTACTAGCGCACCGCGGCAACCTGCGGGTGCTGGGGGCGTACCGCCGCTACGAAGTGAGCGCGGAGCTGGAGCGCGTGATCACCGGCCTCAAGACCGCCGGGCTCCTCACCGTGGTGGAGCTCGAGCCGCTCGATGAGGAACAGGTGCGCCAGCTGCTCGCCAGCATGATCGGGGCCGACCGGGGCCCGGAACGCTTCGCGCGCTGGCTTCATAGCGCCAGCGCCGGCAACGTCATGTTCGCGCTGGAGACCCTGCGGGCCATGTTCGAGGGCGGGCTCTTGGCCGAGGACCCGACTGGCTGGCACAGCGAGCTCGACGCCATCACACGCGATTACAGCGAGCTCGAGGTGCCAAGCGCCATCTCCGAGGTCATCCTGCGGCGCCTCAGCCGCCTGAGTCAGGAGGGGGTACGCACAGCGCAGGCCGCCGCGGTGCTGGGCGCCCGGTTCACGCCTGACCAGTTGGCCGCCATGCTGGGGACGGCCGAGATCGCGGTGCAGGACGCATTGGAGGAGCTGGAACGCAGCGGCCTCGTGGCAGGCGGTCAGTTCCGGCACGACCTGTTGCGCCAGTCCGTTTACCGCTCGCTGGCGTCCGGTCGCCAGGCCCTCCTGCACACGCGGGCAGCCGAGGTGTTGGCGCCGCAGCGCGGCGCGGCGTTCGCGGCCGAGCGCTGGATCGTGGTGGCCGAGCACCTCTTAGCAGCAGGCCGGTCGTTGGCAGCCGCACGAGCGTTCGGCCGCGCTGCCAACGACCTGCAGGACCTGGGGCTGGTCGGGCAGGCCAAGGATCTCCTGCAGACCGCGCGCGCTCGCGTGGAGGCCGGCGTGGCGGATAGAACCGAAGCGGAGGGCGAGCTGGCACAGGCCCCCGCGCTGCTAGACGTGGGCCTGGCGCACTGCCTGATAGAGCACGGCGAGCTAGAGCCCGCCAGCCAGCTGCTGAACCAGGCGCTCGCGGCTGCGACCACGCCGGAGCTGCACGGCAGCGTGCTGGGCGCGCGCGCTCGGCTGATGCTACGCACCGGCCAAGTCGAACAGGCGCGCGACGACGCCAGGCGGGCGGTGGAGCTAGCACGCGTGAACGCCGACCGCCTCATGGAGCTCAACGCGTCGTCGCTGTGGGCTGAAGCCGAGTTCCATCTGGGCGACCTCGAAGCAGCCGAAGGCATCGTGGCGGCCAACGTGGCGGCTCTCAGGCAGGAGCGTCTCCCCATCGCCCTCGCTGCGCAGCTGGCCAGCCTCGGCGCCATACTCGACGCGCTCGAGCGTCACGCCGAGGCGCTGCCGGTGCATCTTGAGGCGCTGGAGCTCGCCCGCTCGCTGGGCGCGCGGCATCAGTTGGTGAACGTGGCCCTCAACCTGGTGGAGTGCTACCGCGAGCTGAACCGCCCCGAGGACGCCCTCGCCGTGGCAGCTGAGGCGCTGACGCTCGGCGAGATCGACGGCGTTGGCGTACTGCGCAACAACGTGGCTAGCCTGCTGGTGGCGCTGGATCGCCTAGCGGAAGCCGAGGAGCACAGCCTTGCGAACGTGCAAGTGGCCGACCCCACGCTGCGCACCCTCGCCTGGGCCCGGCTCACACGCATCTACCATGAGCTTGGCGACGGGGGCCGGCTCAACGACGCCCTGACCAACGTGGTCGAGCACGCGCCCCTCACCGAGTACCCCGTGGCCCGCGTCTCAGCGGCCGCCCATCTTCTGGACTACGGCGAGGAGCTTCACTTGCGCGCCGCGTTGGAGCTAGTGGCCGACCTCGACGCCGACGCTCTGCCCCGCAGCATGGCCGCGGACGTGCTGCGCGTGCGTGAAGCTGCGGCCGACGCACGGCCGGCGCCGTGACCCCAGGGCTAGCCCCGTAACGCCCGCGTAACACCCCCTCCGTACCCTTAGGTATGGCCGATTCGGAGGCGGTAACGCTGCTAGTGCTCAGGGTCACGCTGGTAGGCGAAGCGTGCGTGATCCGCGTTCAGGACCTGCGCACGGGCGAGTTGCGCGAGTTCACCTCCTGGAACGAGCTGAAGCGGTACGCGGAGGAGGCGCTGCGCGGCGGGCTACGGTGACGCCGCGCCACTATACTGGGGCCACGATCACAGGTCTTGGCGCCGGGCCAAACGCGTGAGCGCCTTTCGAACGGGAGGCCGTTACCGCACATGTATCTCGACCCGAACGAACCCCTACGCCGTTCCAACGCCCGTCCGGTCCCCACCCTCGCCCTGCTCCTCGCGCTCATCGCCCTAGCAGGCGGCTACTTCGCGGGGCAGCGGTTCATGGTGCCGTCGCCCGTGCAACCTGCCACGGCGCCGGCCACCGAGTTCTCGGCCGAGCGCGCCTGGCCGCTGCTCGAGCGGCTCATGGGCGACGGCGAGCCCCACCCGGTAGACACCGCCGCAGGCGACGCCGCACGCCAGCGCGTGATAGCAGAGTTCGAGGCCGCCGGTTACGAGGTTCAGACCCAGACCGCCTGGGCGTGCCGCGAGGCCTACGCGGTGTGCGCCAACGTCACCAACGTGCTGGCGCGGCTGCCCGGCAGCGGCGGGGGGCCGGCCCTCATGCTCTCGGCCCACTACGATTCGGCGCCGGCAGCGCCGGGCGCATCCGACGACATGGCCGCCGTGGCCGCCATCATCGAGGTGGCGCGCATGCTGCGCACGGAGCCGCAACTCCGCAACGACGTGCTGTTCGTCATCACCGACGGTGAGGAGGTGGGCCTGGTGGGCGCCGAGGCGTTCCTGAACCACCCCTGGTACCAGGAGGTCGGCCTCATCGCCAACTTCGAGGCGCGCGGCACCGCTGGGCAGAGCCTCATGTTCCAGACGAGCCCCGGCAACGCCTGGCTGGTGGAAAGCTACGCCGCAGCGGCGCCACGGCCCGCCACCAGCTCGCTCCTCTACGAGATCTACCGGCTACTGCCGAACGACACCGACCTGAGCGTGTACCTAGATCATGGCGCGGCCGGCATCAACTTCGCCTTCGTTGAGGGCGTGGAGCGCTACCACACCGCGCTCGACGACCTGGCGCACCTGAACCGGGCCACCTTCCAGCACCAGGGCGAGAACGTGCTGGCAGCGGTGCGCGCCTTCGGCAACGTCAGCCTCAGCGACCTCCCAACCGGCAACGCGCTCTACCAGGACGTGGCGCCAGGAGTGGTCCTGCAGGCGCCCGAGGAGTGGGCGCCGTGGTTAGCCGGCGGGGCGCTACTGCTGTGGCTTCTCATCGTGATGGCACTCGTGGGGGCCGGCGCCCTCAGCGCTAGCGGTCTGTTGCTGGCCCTCCTCGCCAGCCTGGCGGGACTGGCGGTGGCGGCGGGTGCAGGTTACGGCGCCACCGAGCTCGTTAGGCTCTTAACCGGAGCTGAGCAGCCCTGGTACGCCTATCCCCTCCCCAGCCGCATAACCATATGGGCGGCTGGCGCTCTCGGCTACCTGTTCGTGGCGTCGCTCGCGGCCCGACGCGCTGGCTTCTGGGGCATGGCGGCCGCCGCCTGGTTGTGGTTGGCTGCGCTCTCGCTAGCCGCGGCGCTGCTGCTGCCCGGCGCCAGCGTCACTCTGCTGTTGCCCACCCTCGTGGCCACGGTGGTGTACGCGCTGCTGGCACTGTTCGGGGTAGGACTACCCTCCCGCCGTGGCACCAGCGTGGGGTGGCTGCCCGCGCTCCTCGCAATCGTGACCGTGTTCGTTGCTGCCTACGTGCTGCTCATGCTGGCCTACATCATCGAACTGGGCCTGGGCCTCCAGCTCGGCATGGCCGTGGCGCTGTTGGTGGGGCTGGCCGTCAGCTCGGCCGCGCCGTTCCTGGCGGTGCCGCGCGGGGCCGGCCCCGCGCGCTCGGCGGTGCTGCTGGCCGCCCTGCTCGCTCTGGTTGGCGGCGCCGTGTGGTCCACGCGCGTGCCCACCTACAGCGTCGAGAAGCCGCAGCGGCTCAACCTGGCCTACGCGCAGCGGGTGGCCAACGACTCCGTGGTGGGCACCAGCTGGACCCTCGGCACAGCCGCCGACCACATGCTGCCGGGTGCGCTCGCCAGCCTGCCCGGCCGGGGCGCCACCACGCTGCCGGGTGGAAACGGCACCTTCCTGGCCATCGCGGCGCCGCAGTTCGACCTGCCGCACCCCACCGTGGAGGTACTCACCGACACGGTGGTGGGCAACCAGCGTCAGTTGGGCCTGAGGCTCCTCTCGCCGCGCGGCGCCGACGGCATCGTGCTCTCCGTGCCGCGCAACATGGCCACCTCCAGCATCGAGGTGCCGGCGGCCGGGCGCAGCATCGGGTTCCCGAGCCCCAACCAGAGCGGCACGTGGGACCGCTTCGAGTGCCGGGGTCGCTCGTGCGACGGGCTCGAGATCACGCTCACCTTGGCCGCCGGCAGCGCCTTCGACCTGGTACTGAAGGACTTCACGCCCGGCCTCCCTGAGGGCGGCGACGCGCTCCTCGCGGCGCGGCCCGCCACGGCCAGCCCCACTCAGGACGGCGACCAGACCGTGGTGGTGTCGAGCGTGAGGATCGAGCTGCCGTGAGGTTCGAGCTGAGGTGAGGGTCAACTAGTCGGGGCCGGCAAGGTGAGGGTCGGTTAGACGAGCAGGCGTTGCACGAGCTCGGGCAGCACCTCGCCCAGTCGGCCCTCCACCCGCACGTGCGCGTCGTCGTCGCCACGGGTGGGTCCGTGGTTCACGATGGCCACGCGCTTACCGGCCTCACGGGCCGCCACCACGAAGCGGTAACCAGAGCGCACGGCCAACGACGAGCCCAGCACCAGCACGGCGTCGGCCGCGTGCAGCAGCTCGAAGGCGCGCTCCACGCGCTGGCGCGGCACGTTCTCGCCGAAGAACACCACGTCGGCTTTCAGCGTGCCGCCGCAGTGCAGGCAAGCGGGCACGTTGAAACCTTCCACTAGCTCGTCGGGCAGGTCCGCGTCGCCGTCGGGCAGCGCCACCACCTCGGCGGGGGTGATATGGCGGTTGAGGCTCTCGAGCCGTAACTGCAGCGAGTCGCGGCGCTCTCGGCGCCCGCAGCGTAGGCAGACGGCGTACGCCAAAGAGCCGTGCAGCTCCACCACGTTGCCGCTACCGGCGGCCTGATGCAGCCCGTCCACGTTCTGGGTTATCACGCCGTTCACCACACCCGCGCGCTCAAGGCGCGCCACTGCGCGGTGCCCTGCGTTAGGGCGCCGCGCGTCCATCACCAGCCACCCCACCGTGCTGCGCGCCCAGTAACGGCGGCGCATGGCAGCGTCGGAAACGAACTGCTGATAGGTGATGGGCGTTCGCACGGCGCCGGCGCGCTCGGGACCCCGGTAGTCGGGGATGCCGGAGTCCGTGCTCAGACCGGCGCCGCTCAGCACCACCGTCACACGCCCACGCATGAGCTCGGCCAACTGCTCCACGCCGTGCGTGAACTCGCGGTCGCTGCTCTCAGGTACGTCGGGCTGGCGGATGAGCATGCGTCATGCTACGGCGCGCCCCGCCGCTAGCGCCAACCGCCGCGCGCGAAAGAGCCATCATAGGCGCACACCGAAATAGGCGACCATCCCGCTGCCGCTGGGCTGATAGCATCACGCATGCTTAGTACAGACAGTTACCTGACACTGCTGGCGCAAGGCCGCAACGCGGGTGCCGACTTCACCGAGATCTACGTCGAGAGGTGGCGCCGCCGCACGCTGCGCACCATCGACGGCAAGGTCGAGGAGGCCACCAGCGGCATCCAGCTGGGCGCAGGCGTGCGCCTATTCTTCGGTGAAGACGTCATCTACGGCTACACCAACGACCTCTCCGACGCCGCCCTAGGCGAACTCCTCGCCAGCCTGGCCGGGCTTAAGGGTGAGGCCGCGGGCCGCCCCGACGCTTCCGGCCGCGGCGGCATCGACCTCCGCAAGCTCGACGGTGGGCCCGATATCCACGCGCCCAGCGTGCCGTTCGAGACGCACGACAAGCGCTGGCGCCTCGACCGCCTACGCGAACTCGAGGCCGGCGCGCGCATATCGCCCCTCATCAAGCAGGTAGAGGGCACCCTGGCTGAGTGGGAGCAGGACGTGTGGATCGCCAACAGCGAGGGTGCCTACGTGGAAGACAGGCGCGTGCGCACCCGCCTGGTGGCCCACGCCATCGCTTCGGACGGCTCCGAGACGCAGACGGGGCACCTCGGGCCGGGGCTGTCCGTGGGCCTGGAGCTGCTCGACGAGTACGACCCCGCCGAGGTGGGCCGCAAGGCGGCCGAGATGGCACTCACCAACCTGCGCGCCAAGCCCGCGCCCGCCGGCTCCATGCCGGTGGTGCTGGGCAACGGCTTCGGCGGCGTCATCTTCCACGAGGCGCTAGGGCACCTCCTGGAGACCACGGGCGTGGCGCGTAACGCCTCCGCGCTGTCGGGCATGATCGGTCAGCAGATCGCCAGCCCCGTGGTGACCTACGTAGACGACGGCACCACCCCGCACGGCTGGGGCTCCTCGCGCTTCGACGACGAGGCCGCGCCCACCGAGCGCACCGTGCTCATCAACAAGGGCGTGCTCGAGAGCTACATGGTGGACCGCTGGGGCGCCCTCAAGACGGGCTACCGTCCCACCGGCTCCGGCCGGCGCCAGGACTACACCTACGCGCCCACCTCGCGCATGCGCAACACCTTCGTCACCGCCGGCGACACGCCCAAGGAGAAGCTGTTCGAGGGCATCGAGCTGGGCCTATACGCCAAGACCCTCGGCGGCGGCCAGGTGCGCCCCGGCTCCGGGGAGTACAACTTCGCCGTGCGCGAGGGCTACATGATCCGTAACGGCGAGGTGGCCGAGCCCGTGCGCGGCGCCATGCTGCTGGGCAAGGGCCCGGACTCCATCAAGAAGATCGTGGCCGTGTCGGACGACGAGGCCAACGAGCCAGGCATGTGCGGCTCTCTCTCCGGCTCCCTGCCGGTGGAGGTGGGTCAGCCGCACCTGCTGGTAAGCGACATAGTGGTAGGTGGTGAAGCGTGAAGGTCACCGAAGCCAAGAAGTGGCTCCTGGCCGAGGCCGCGAAGCGCGGCGTCGACCTGGAGGTTCTGGCCACCAGCCAGAGCAACCTGACCATCCAGGCCCAGAAGGGCGCCACGTCCGACGTGAGCATGTCGTCCGGTGGCGGCATCGGGCTGCGTGCGGTGAAGGACGGTCGCGTGGGTTACGCCTACAGCGAGGAGCTTACCGAGGAGGCGCTGGCCTGGACCTTGGACGAGGCCATCGGCAACGCTGAGCTGCAGGAAGCGGGCCAGGCGGCCCTGCCCGCCGGCGCAGCCCTCGGACGCCACGAGCTCGTGGACGAGGGTCTCTCAGCCGCCCTGCAGGAGAAGAAGGACGCCACCATCCAGTTGGAGCGGCAGCTGGCCGCCGACGCGCGCGTGCAGTCCGTGCAGTACGCGGGCTA
>CAZFFG010000041.1:0-15772 GCA_964518275.1 uncultured bacterium
TCTGCAACCAGGTTTTCAAGGATCTCGGCGCCCTGAGGCGCGAATTCCTATTATGCCCGAGCTGAGGACCTTCTGTCAACCCCTGCCCTTCGTTCGGCGTAGGCAAGGCTCTAGGAGCCCGCTTCCGACTTCCCCGAAAGGCCCCCGCTTACGCAGGAGTGATATTGGGTAAAGGAATTTAGACAGGTATTTTCTGCAACCAGGTTTTCAAGGATCTCGGCCTACAGCCCGTGAGGGCCTTTCGCAGGCGCAAAAGAAATACTAAACCCCGCTAGCAAGTTCTGTCAAGCGCCGGCCCAACTCCGCCTAGAACTGCAACGAGAACCCAGCGCGCTACGTGCCTAGAAAGGCCGCCCTCACCGCAACGTTCCTTATCAGCGGCCGTCGCCCCGATGCGCGTTTCGTGGAAGGCCTACCAGTTACTTGGAAGGCTCACCACTCGCCGCCACCGCCCGCCCGAGGCGGTACGCTGGCCAGCATGAAGCGCGATGACCTCGTAGCCTGGCTAGACGAATACCTCGACATAAGCACGTACCGTGCCGACCCCTCGATGAACGGCCTGCAGGTGGCCGGCGCCGATGAGGTGACCAAGGTGGCTGTAGCGGTGGACGCTACCCTCAACACCTTCCAACGCGCGGCGGAGATGGGCGCCGACATGTTGGTGGTGCACCACGGCCTCTTTTGGGGGCAGCCCATGGCCATCACCGGCATGCATAAGGAGCGCGTCAAGTTCCTCCTCGACGCAGATCTCTCGCTCTATGCAGCGCACATACCCCTCGACGCCCATCGGGAAGTGGGCAACAACTGGGGCTTAGCGCCGGTGCTGGGGCTCACGGACCTCGAACCGTTCGGCGAGTTCAAGGGGCTCCCTATCGGCGTGAAGGGCGTCTTCCCCGAACCCATGCCCATCCGGCAGCTGGCCAGCGAGATCGAGAAACAGCTCGGCGAGCAGGTGATGGTGCACGCGGGCGGCCCCGCCATGGTTCGCAACCTGGGCATCGTCAGCGGCGGCGCCGCCTGGGAGGTGGTCGCGGCCGCTGAACAGGGCCTCGACGCCTTCCTCACGGGCGAGCCAAAGCACGAGGTGTTCGCTCACCCGTACGAGCTGGGCATCAACGCCCTGTACGCAGGCCATTACATGACCGAGACGGTGGGCGTGACCTTGCTCGCCAGCCGGCTCGAGATGGAGTTCGGCCTCTCCACCGAGTTCATCCTCCTCCCCACCGGGCTCTGATGGCGAGCGCCGCCCCAGCTAGGGGCCGGTTCATCGTGTTCGAGGGACCGGAAGGAGCCGGTAAGTCTACGCAGCTGGCGCGCCTGAAGTCGCACCTCCAGCGCTTAGGGCGCGCTCCCCTGCTAACGCGCGAGCCGGGCGGCACACCTGCCGGCGAGGCCGTAAGGCGGGTGCTCCTCGACCCCGACCTACACATCGCGCCGCTGCCGGAGTTCCTCCTCTACTCCGCGGCGCGAGCCCAGCACGTTACCGAGGTCATCGAGCCGGCGTTAGCGCGTGGTCAGGACGTTATAAGCGACCGCTTCACGGGCGCGAGCGTGGCCTACCAGGGTTACGGCCGCGGCCTCGACCTCGACCTCGTTCAAGATCTCAACGCTACTGCCACCGGTGGGCTCAAGCCCGACCGCACCTTGCTGCTAGACCTCGACCCGCGCAGCGGCCTTGAACGCGCAGCCGCTAGGGCCGAGCACGACCGGCTGGAGGCCGCCGGGCTGGAGTTCCACCAGCGCACACGCCAGGGCTTCCTCGCGCAGGCGCAGGCCGACCCTAGCTGGGTCGTCATCGACGCCAGCGCCAACGAAGAGAGCGTGTGGTCAGCGGTATGGAGCGCGCTTGAGGGGTTGCTAGACCCGGGGCGCACCGGCCAGCCGGGTGAGCCCGGACCTGCCCCGAGCGGCGCAGCGGAGGCGACCGACACGGGCGGCGCAGCGTGAGGCGCGCTGTGACACGAGGCGTGAGGGGCGCGATCGGTCGGGGTGCGCGGCGGGTGACTTTCCGGTGGCCCATAGCGCTGCTGTCGCTAGCGGCCCTAGCCACCGGCGTCGTTGCCTGCGGCGAAGCCCCAACCGAGAAGCTCAGCGTGACGGTGCTAGCCGAGCACCCTCACGACACCGATGCGTTCACGCAAGGGCTGCTATGGCACGACGGCTACCTGTACGAGAGCACGGGCTTGGTGGGGCGCTCCAGTCTGCGCATGGTGGAGCTAGAAAGCGGCGATGTCATCCGGCAAAGGCCGGTAGCCCCTCCGCACTTCGCGGAAGGGCTGGAGCTCGTTGGCGACGAACTGTTGCAGCTGACCTGGCAGACCGGCCGACTGTTCCGCTACGACCTGAACACGTTCGAGCTGCTCGGCGAGCAGCGCTACGAAGGTGAGGGCTGGGGGCTCTGCTACGACGGCGAAGCGCTGTGGATGACCGACGGCAGCGCCACCCTGTTCAAGCGCGACCCGGCCAGCTTCCAGGTGCTGTCCACCGTTCAAGTGAAGCTCGATGGTAAGGAGCTACCGCGCCTCAACGAGCTCGAATGCGTGAACGGCAAGGTCTACGCCAACGTTTGGCTGGTGGACGACATCGTTCGTATCGACCCGCTCACGGGCCGTGTGGAAGCGGTGATAGACGGCTCTCCCCTCCGCGCGCTGCACGGCCTAACAGATCGCGACGCCGTGCTGAACGGCATCGCCTACGACGCGGAGCGTGAGGTCTTCCTCGTGACCGGCAAGCTCTGGCCCACTCTCTACGAGGTGCGCTTCGAGTGAGCCCGCTCGAGAGCGGTCGAGAGCGACCTTAGTACGGGCTTACGCGGCCCTAGGCAGCCTTAGGCGGGGCTACCACCTGTGGAGGCCTTGCTGGCGCTGCTCGCGTCCGCCGATGCGCCGCTGGCAGAACCGCCGCTCGAGCTGTCGGAGGCGCCGCCACTCTTAGCGCCTTGGCCGGACCGCCGGGAGTCGTTGACGTAGAAACCGGAACCCTTGAACGCGATCCCGACCGGTTGGATGAGGCGCTTCACCGGGTCACCGGTCTCCGGATGCACGGTGAGGGCGTCGTCGGTCATGCGCTGCTGGACCTCGAAGGTCTCCCCAGTAACGAGGTTCCTGTAGACGTAAGTAGGCATCTTTCCTCCTGCGCGCCGTCCGAGGTCGGGCGGCGCGACGTCGGCCTTCGGTACTCTTCGGCGGACGCGGGAAAGCGTCACGTTGCCGACATGAGCCGACATCAACTACGGAAGATATCACCCCTGGTACGCTCCCCCTATGTCGCGAACTGCATCCAGCAGTGAAGCCGAGCAACTAGCTACCCCAGCTCCAGACGACCATGCACGCAGCCAGGAACGGGTGGCCGTGCTGGGCGCGGGCGCGTGGGGCACTGTGGTGGCGGCGCTCATCGCCAACAACGGTCACGCGGTGCAGCTCTGGTCGCACCGGGCAGAGCTGGCCCAACAGGTTGCCGAGCTCGGCCGTAACCCCGAGTACGCTCCAGACCTGCATCTGCCAGCCACGGTCTCCGCCACTAGCGATCTCGGTGCTGCACTCCACGGTGTGGACCTGGCGTTCATCGTCGTTCCCACTCCCACCATCCGGTCGCTCACGGAGCGACTGGCAGAACTCGGCTACTCCGGCGCCCTCGTCAGCTGCTCGAAGGGACTGGAGGTGGGTAGCCTGAACCGCATCAGCGAGGTCGTGAGGGACGCCCTGCCACTGGCCGCCTTCGCGGCGCTGTCGGGCCCCAACCTGGCCGCCGAGATAGCTCAGGGCTTGCCCGCCGCCGCCACCGTGGCGAGCCGCACCCCGGGCCTAGCCGCCCGCGTGCAGCGCCTCATGCAGCAGCCCACCTTCAGGCTTTACACGAGTAGTGACGTCGCCGGCGTGGAGGCCGGAGGGGCTCTCAAGAACGTCATCGCTCTGGCCAGCGGCATCAGCGACGGCCTTGGCATCGGCGAGAACGCCCGCGCGTCGCTCATCACCCGGGGCCTCGCTGAGCTGGTGCGGCTGGGAATCGCCCTCGGCGGTGAAGCACGAACGTTCTACGGTCTCTCTGGCCTCGGCGACCTGGTGGCCACCTGCTCGAGCGTGCGCTCGCGCAACCATCAGGCGGGTGTGCGCTTAGCTGCCGGTGAGAGCATGGAAGACCTGCTCGCCTCTGGGCTCACCGCAGAGGGCATACCCACAGTGAAGGCTGTGAACGAGAGCGTCCTAGGTCGCAGCCTCGACCTCCCCATCAGCCGGGAGGTCTACAAGGTCCTCTTCGAACGCAAGGACCCCAGGCAGGGCATAGTAGACCTGATGACTAGAGCGGAGCGCGCCGAATGAACGCCATCACAGCCACCGACCTCACCAAACGTTACGGCCGCAGCACCGCAGTGGCGTCCGTCAGCTTCCAGATCGCGGCTGGCGAGATCGTCGGCTTCGTTGGCCCGAACGGGGCTGGCAAGACCACCACACTGCGCATGCTGGCGGGCCTCATACGCCCCAGTGCTGGCAAGGCCAGCATCCTCGACCGACCCGTGCCAGGTCCAGTGCTGGGACAAGTGGGCACCATGATCGAGGAGCCGAGCTTCTACCCGTACATGACGGGGCGAGACAACCTGCGGCACGCCGCCACACTGCATGGCAACGTGCCACCCAGCCGCGTGGACGAGATGCTGGCGTTCGTGAAGCTCGAGAACGCGGCCGACAAGCGCGTACGGGCCTACTCGCAGGGTATGCGCCAGCGGCTAGCCCTGGCCCGCGCGCTTCTGTGGCGCCCACAGGTGCTCCTGCTGGACGAGCCCACCAACGGTCTCGACCCCACCGGTATCGCGGAGTTCCGCGAGTCGTTGAAGCAGGTCGCCGCCACCGGCGCGACCGTGCTCATCTCGAGCCACATCCTCGCGGAGGTGGAGAAGTTCGTGCACAGGGTACTGGCTATAGACAAGGGCGAGTTGCGCTTCGACGGCACCCTCTCCCAACTGCTGGCGCAGGCGGGCGGCGCTACCGTTCGCTACGTGGTGCGGGCGCAGGACGGCGCCGCGCTCATCGCGGCGCTGCAGGCACTGGGTTACCAGCCTGTCGCTACGGGCGACAACGGGGCCACCGTGGACGTGCCACAGGCGGAGGCCGACGAGCTCCTGCTCAAGCTCGCTCAGGCGGGCGTGCGCGTTAGCAGCGCAGCACCAACCGCCGACAACCTCGAGAGCGCCTACTTGCGCCTCGTGGGCGTAGACGGGAAGCCGTCGTGACCGGGGTGTTCGACGTGGTGCGCGCCGAATGGTTCAAGGCGTGGCGTAAGCGACGGCTCTACGTTCTTGCCGGCCTCTACTGGGTGGTGGCCCCCATCCTCATCCTGGTGGTGGCCCGCATCGTGTTCGGCAGTGTGGGCGGCTCGTTCGTGAACGAGCAGGGCGTGGTAGACACCACCATGCAGGAGCTCGTCTCACCCTACGGGCTGGCGCGCCTCCTACTGGTTGGACCGGGCTACATGAGCCCCACGTTCTTCATCGTGTGTGTGACCCTAGTGGCCGCGCTTCTCATCGGCGACGAACGCAGCCAGAACATGTGGAAGACGGTGTTGGTCGTGAAGCCCGATCGCGTTGCGGTCATGACCGGCAAGGTCATCGTGGCCATGCTCACGCTGGGCGTGCTCCTGCTGGGTGCAGCGTTGGCAGGCGCGCTCTTCGGCGCCGCCGGCACGCTCTTCCTGCCCACAAGCCTGGCGGGTGGCGACTGGGCCGCGCTGGGCGGCCTCTACCTCACCCAGTGGGCGTTCCTGCTGGCCCCGGTGCTCCTGGCGTTCCTCCTCATCTTCGTGGTGCGCTCCGGGGTGCTGGGCGTGGTCATGGTGCTGTTCCTGCCCGCCTTCCTAGAGGCCATCTACGGGGTGCTTAGCACCGTCTGGCAACTGCAACCGCTGAACCGCGTGAACGCCATCTTCCAAGCCCTCAGGCTCAAGAACGCCTGGGACGCCTTGCCGCAGTACTTCTTCACCGCCAACCTCTACGCACCCTCAAGGGCGCCCGCTCAGGGTGTGGTGGCGGCGTTCAGCGCCGAGCTGGGGGTGGAGGCTGGCACCGATCTCGGGCCCGTGGCGGGGCTGCTCGGGGCGGGTATCACCCTGCCTCACGCGGCGCTGGTCATGGCGGCTTACGCGCTCGTGTTCGGGGTGCTCCTCTACTCCACCTTCCTGCGCCGCGACGTGGACTGATCGTCCCTACCGGCTTAGCGCCTGCCGCCGCAGTGCCAGAACCCGCATCTGCGGCGGCGGCTAGGCACGATAATGGCGCTCATGGAGTGGATCACCAGCCCGGAAGCCTGGGTGGCGCTAGCTACCCTCACAGTGCTCGAGATAGTGCTCGGCATCGACAACATCGTGTTCATCTCCATCCTCTCGAGCCGGCTACCGGAGCACCAGCAGTCGCGCGCTCGGATCCTCGGCCTGGGCCTGGCGATGTTCACGCGCATCGCGCTGTTGGCGTCCGTGAGCTTCCTCTCCCACCTCACAACACCCCTGTTCACCCTGCTGGGGCGCGACATCACCGGCCGCGACCTCGTGTTCCTGATAGGTGGCATGTTCTTGCTCTTCAAGGCCACGCAAGAGATCCACGAGCGGCTCGAGGGACCGCACGAGGAGTCTCGGGCGCGCAAGCCGGCGTCGTTCGCCTCGGTCATCACGCAAATCGTGCTGCTCGACATCGTGTTCTCGGTCGACTCGGTCATCACAGCCGTGGGCATGTCGGATCACCTGCCGGTCATGATCATCGCCGTGGTGGTGGCGGTGCTCATGATGATGTTCGCCGCCGACCCCATCGCGGAGTTCGTGGAGCGCCACCCCACCGTAAAGATGCTGGCACTGGCGTTCCTCATCCTCATCGGCACCTCGCTCGTGGCGGAGGGCCTGGGGCAACACATCCCCAAGGGCTACATCTACTTCGCCATGGGCTTCAGCATCGGGGTAGAGATGCTGAACATGCGCGTGCGCAACGTGCGGCAGCCGGTGGACCTCTACAAGCGCCTGCCGCGCGGCGTGGACGAAGCCGCGGCGGACGAGGCGCCCTGACCCTAAGCTGCCTGCTTAGAGAGCGGCGGCGCGGTTACGCTTCTGCTCGTACATGCGGGCGTCGGCCCGGCTCACCAGCGCCTCGAACGATTCCGCGTCTTCAGGGAAGTTGGCCGCCCCCACGCTGGCGCTGAGGCGCACCACCCCCTCGTCGAGGGAGATGGGCTCCTCGATAGCGCTCAGCAGCCGGCTGGTGACGCGCTGCACGGCCCCAGGCTCAGGGGCGGCCAGTAAGACCGCGAACTCGTCGCCACCCAGGCGTGCCACGATCTCTTCAGGGCGCACGTTCTCAAGTAAGCGGTTGCCGATGATGCCCAACACCCGGTCGCCTACCTCGTGACCGTAGGTGTCGTTGACGGCCTTGAAGCCGTTCAGGTCGAAGTAGAGGAGCGCCATGGGCAGTCCGCGGCGGCGTAACACCCAGAAGCGTGACTTCACGAAGCGGCGGTTGGCAAGGCCGGTCAGGTCGTCGCGGTTGAGGAGCTCGACAGCCTGCTTCAGCACGCTCTTGTAGTGCGAGATGCTGCGGAACTGCACCACCAGGTAGTCGTTGGGCAGGGGGATGACGGTGACGGCGTACCAAACCACGTCGCGGCGGGCGGGTAACTCGCGACTGCTGTCGACGTCGTCGCCCTCCGTCCATGGGTACGGCTGCTCGAACTCCTGCACGGCCTTCGACACGTGCGCCAGCACCAGCCGCCGGTAGATGCGCGGGTCGAGATGTTTGGGGTGCACCTGGCGGGCGGGGCTGCCAACGAGCTCTCCGGCAGGCAGCGCGAAGGCCTCAGCGGCGCTAGGGTTCATGGCCGCCCACTCGAAGTCGTCGAGGCCACCCTCGGGCTTGCTGACAGCTCGGAACAGCACCATGCCGTGCGGGGCCCGGCTGAAGTACTCGCTCCAGATGGCCTCGCCCGGTACGCCGTGAACCTCAACCTTGGCCTGCATGCTTACGCTCATGATACTCAGGTAAGTTACCTTAGCACGCGCCTTAACATCCGAACCCGCGGCTTCTGCCTACTCCTCGTTGCCCGTTGCGACCGGCAGGTGGTCGTAGCTCGTCCAGTCGCTCCAGGAGCCC
The DNA here is from genome assembly GCA_964518275.1 of uncultured bacterium. Taxonomy (GTDB): domain Bacteria; phylum Deinococcota; class Deinococci; order Deinococcales; family Trueperaceae; genus JAAYYF01. Next base: position 8,120 of record CAZFFG010000041.1, read on the forward strand.
GCGTAGAGCTTAGCGTTCGGGAAGCCCGCCTCGGCGAGCGTGAGCACGAGATGCGCGCCGCTGACACCGGAGCCGCAGTACGCGATGACCTCGTCGGCGCTCGCGGCGGGGGCCACGAACTCCCGCAGCGCCTCCCTGGAACGGAAGCGGCCGCCCTCCAGCGCGTCCTGGTAGAAGCGGTTGATTGCCCCCGGCACGTGACCGGCCTTCGGGTCGAGTGGCTCCACCTCGCCGCGGTAGCGTTCGCCGGCCCGGGCGTCCATGAGCACCACTGAACCGCTGCCACGCACGCGGTCCACGTGGTGAGCGTCCACCAGCATGGCGGGGCGCAACGCCACCTCGAAGGTGGTCGGCTGAGGCGCGGCGGCCGCTTGCACGAGCGCGCCGCCGGCCGCGAGGTAAGCCGCGAGCCCGCCGTCGAGGAACCTCACGTCGTCGTGACCGAGGTAGCGCAGGAGCCACCAGGCCCGCGCCGCGTACATGCTGCCGCTCTGGTCGTACACAACCACGGGGTTCTGGCGCGACACGCCAAGGGCCCCGAGCTTCACGGCCAGCTCGGCCGGGTGCGGCAACGGGTGCCGACCGCCGTGGGTGCCCAGCGGTCCCGAGAGGTCCGCGTCGAGGTCGAGGTACACGGCGCCTGGCACGTGCCCGGCTGCATAGGCGGCCGCGCCGTACTGGGGGTCGCCGAGCTCGAACCGGGCGTCGATGACGCGCAGCCCGGGTTCTGTCAGGCGTTCGATCAGCTCTTCTGCGGTGATGAGGTTGCTGGCGCTCATCGTTAGAGTCTACCGTCCAGCACGGCGCCCCCGCCGGGCGCGTATCATCACGGCGTGAGCGTGAACGGTGCAGCGAGGCATGTGGAGAGCGCGGCCAACCCCTGGTTGAAGGAGCTGGCGCGGTTGCGAGAGCGCCGCGGGCGCGCCAAGAGCGGCGTCTACCTAGTGGAGGGCCTGCGCGAGGCCACCAGAGCGTTGGCTGGCGGCGTGGACGCCACGCAGCTCCTCATCGCCCCCGAGCTCGTGCGTCAGCCGGACGAAGCAGCACGGCTGCGGAGAGCAGTAGCGGCCGCTGGCGCAGAGGTGGTCACGTTCTCAGCCGCCGCCTTCGGCAAGTTCAGCTTGCGCGAGCAGCCCGACGGGGTGGCCCTCGTGGCGCGGAGCCGCAGGACGGGTGCGGTTGCAGAGCTGGTGCGGCCCGGCACGCTGGTTCTGGTGGTAGACGGCCTCGAGAAGCCTGGCAACCTGGGCGCCATCATGCGCACTGCGGACGCGGTGGGCGTGGACGCGCTGCTCCTCTGCGGCGCCGGCGCGGAGGGCGGCGGAACCGACCTCGAGAACCCCAACGTCATCCGGGCCAGCATGGGTAGCCTGTTCGCGCTGGCGGTGGCGGCCGGAACGCGGGAGGAGGTGGCGGCCGCCCTGGCAGCCGCCGACCTGCGCCTCGTGGCCGCCACGCCGCACGCCGCAGCGTCGTACTGGGACGCAGACCTCACGGGCGGGGTGGCGCTACTGCTCGGTGCGGAGAGCACAGGCCTGCCCGACTGGTGGCTCCAGCGCGCTCAAAGCGCGGTCAGCATCCCTATGCGGGGTGCGGCCGCGGACAGCCTCAACGTATCCGTGGCGGGCGCGCTGCTACTCTACGAGGCCTTGCGGCAACGCAGTCGACTGACCACCTAGCGCGCCTTCTACGCTGCTGTTAAGCGCCCTGGGAGTCGCCACGCGTAGGGTCTTGGCCGTTACCGCCTACGCCCTTGGCGAGCAGGTCCTTCACGGTCTGCCGGAAGTCCTTGCCCTCCAACGGCTTGAGGATGACCTCGTCGGCCTGGCTCTCCCAGGCGCTCCTCACCGTCTCGTTGTCGCGCAGGGCGGTGAGGATGATGACCGGAACGTCCTTCAGCCTGGGGATGCGCTTCATGCGGTAGCACACCTCGATGCCAGTGAGGTACGGCATCTTCACGTCGAGGATGGCTAGGTCGGGAGTGTTGTCCTTGAGGTAATCTAGCGCGGCTTTGCCGTCTTCGACCGTAGTGACTTGGTAACCGTCGACGCTTAGCAGCATCTCCAGGATCAGCCGCTGACCGGCCAGGTCGTCGGCCACCAGGATGGAGGCGCTTCTCTTCTCGCTCACCAATCAAGCTTATGCAATGTAGCGCTCGGTTGCCAGTGGCGGCGACGCCAACTGTTGTCCCTAAGCGTGTCGGGCGGGTATAGCGTATCCTCGTGAAAACCGACCAAGGAGTCTTGAAGATGTTGAAGGAGTTCCAAGAGTTCATAAACAGAGGCAACGTCCTCGACCTCGCCGTCGCCGTCATCATCGGCGGCGCGTTCGGCCAGATCACGTCCTCGCTAGTCGACCAGGTCATCATGCCCGTGCTGGGCCTGATCATCGGCGGGGTCGATTTCAGCAACATCGGCTTCATCCTGCGTGACGCGGACCTCTACGCCAGCGTCAACGAGGCCGTGGCGGCGGGGGCACCGGTCATCCAGATCGGCGCCTTCATCAACACCATCATCAACTTCCTCCTCATCGCCATCGTGCTCTTCTTCATCGTGCGGTCGTTCAACAACTTGCGCACCCGCCTCGAACGCAAGAAGGAAGCCGAGGAAGCCGCGCCGGCAGCCCCCAGCGAGGACATCGTGCTCCTCCGCGAGATCCGCGACCTGCTCAGCAAGCAGTGACCGCGGCCCCGCTGCAACGGTAAGGGTTAGTAGAGGATCAGCAGCTCGAGGTTGGCCGGGCCGGCGCGTAGCACCGGTTCTGTGGCCACCAGTCCGATGGTCACCGGCCCCGTGAGCCTGAGGAGCATGTTCATGAACAGCTCTTCGGTCACGGGGCCGAAGTCTGGTAGCTGGCCGTCGTCGAGGCCGGCGCGGCGCAGCTTGCGTAGCGCCTCGGCCTTCAACTGCGCGATGGAGGCGCGGATCTCGTCTTGGCTGGCCGGCAGCTCAGGTGTGCCTAGATGCACGGGGTGGCTCACGATCAGCTGCCCCTGACCGAACAGCTCGTTGTTCTCGAGAGCTTCCACCAGCACGTCGATGGTGGAGCTGATCTGGTTGCTGGGCGAGATGAGGCGGATGAGGTCGGAGCCTGGGGTCTGGGTTATCACGTCCACCAGCATGTTCACCTGCTCCGGGGTCACCCTGATGCGCTCCACGCCGCGCCGCGCCACGAAGACGGTGGCGTCCGCGATGAACGAGGCGAGCTCGTCGCGCACAGCGGCCGGGTCTTGAGCGTGGATGGCGCCCGAGTAGATGAGCTGGTCTTTCACGAAGTACACCTCGCCGCCCTCGAAGCGTTGGTAGTCCTGTTGGAGGTCGGCTAGGTCGCGGGCTTGACGCTCCACGTCGCGCTGCAGATCATCTACAGCCGCTTGCAGCTCCTGCACCGTGAGGTTGCGCTGGCGGATCTCTTCCTCTAGCCGGTCGTTGAACTCCGCTAACGAGACGTTCTGCTGCTGGATGCGGGCGTTGTCTTCAGCGAGGGTCCTGTTGCCTTCCGCTAGCAGGGCGTTCTCGGCCTGCAGCGCCTGGGCCTGCTGGCGCATGACGTCGGTGGTGCGCTCCAGTTCGGACACCTCAGCGTTGAGGGTGGTGAGCCTCTCGGACAGCGCGGCGCTCTCCTGCACCGCCGCGTCGCGCTCGGCTAGAGCCGAGGCCTGGTCCGCTAGAGCCTGTTCGCGCGCAGCTTCCGCCTCCTGCCTGGCGGCCTCCGCCGCGTCTAAGGCGGTCTGTGCCGACACCACCTGCTGCTCGGCTACGGCCAGGCGCTCGGCCACAACCTCCAGGCTGGCCTGCATCCCGCTCAACTGCAGGTTGGCGGACTCGAGCTGAGCCCTCGCTTCCTCCGCCTCACGTTCCATCTCCACGGCCTCGGCCTGCGCCGCCAGGGCGGCCTGTCGCGCCGTCTCCGTGTCGGCTAGGGCCTGGTCGCGCTCGGCCTGCGCCGCACTCAAGGCGGCGCCAACCGACGCCAGTTCGGCCTGAGCCTCGGCCAGGCGTGACTCGGAGGCGGCCACCTCTTGCGCCGCCGCGTCGACCACCGCCCGCGCCTCGTCCACCTGTAACTGCAGCTCGTCGCGCTGGGCGCTGAGCTCCTCGCGCTCAGCGAAGGCGGCGTCGCGCGCGCTCACGGCTGCGTCGCGCTGGTCCTCTGCGGTGGCGATGGTGTCCTGCGCCAGCTCGAGCTCGCTGCGGAGGTCTTCCAGCTGCACGTTGGCATCGATAACGCGTTGGTCGAGCACGCGCTGCTGCGCGCGGAGCTGGTTGAGCTCGTCGAGGGTGCGCTGCACGTTGAGGAGCGTGCGGGTGGCGTTCTGGAACGCTAACGCCAGCACGCCGATGGTGGTAAGCATGATGAGGATGCCCGCCACGACGCCCACGATGGCTCCTGTGGTGCGGGGCCTGGCGCCGAAGAGGCTGAGGCGCCGCCGCCCCACGTAGGCGCCGAGGCGGTCGCCCAGGTAGGCGATACCGCCCGCCAGCACGATGAGGACCAGCACCAAGAGCGCGATGAGCGTCATTCGGTCACCCACCCACCGATTTCTGCACCCCGGACCACGTCAGAGCTGGAACTCGCTTCCGAGGTAGTACGTGCGCACGTCTGGGTCCGCCGCGAACGCCTCCGGTGAACCGTCGAAGCGGACCTTGCCGTCGAACATGAGCACCACGCGGTCAGCGATGGCTAGCGTCTCGCGCACGCTGTGGTCGGTGAGCAACACGCCTAGCCCGCGCCGTTCGCGCAGCTCGGCGATGATGGTTTGGATCTCGCGGATGGATTTGGGATCCACCCCGGTGAACGGCTCGTCGAGCAACAGGAAGTCTGGGTCTATAGCTAAGGAGCGCGCGATCTCGAGCCGCCGCCTCTCGCCACCCGACAGCGTGTCGGCGCGGTGGTCGGCGAGGTGGGCGATATGGAACTCCTCCAGCAGGCTCTGAGCGCGGCGCTGCTGCTCGGCAGCTGGGATGTCCTGGAACTCGAGGATGGCGAGGAGGTTCTCCCGGGCCGTGAGGCGCCTGAACGCGCTCGGCTCCTGTGCGAGGTAACCGAGACCCAGCTGCGCCCGCCGGTACATGGGGAAGGCGGTGATGTTGCGGCCGCTAAGGTCGATGCTGCCGCCGTTGGGACGCACGAAGCCCACGATCATGTAGAAGCTGGTGGTCTTACCGGCGCCGTTGGGACCCAGTAGGGCCACGATCTCGCCCTGCCTGAGCACGAGATCCACGCCGTCGACCACCGTGCGCCGTCCGTAGCGCTTCACGAGCCCTGCGGCGCGCAGCTCCTTGGCCTGCCTAGGGGCCGCGCCCGGCCTTATGTTGCTGTTGTACACGGGCTCTTCAGCGCGCATAGGTCGGATGCTACCACGCACCAAAGTGAGAGCCGGGTGAACCTTTTCCGCCACCAACAGCACGCGCGGCCGCGCCCGATCCGCCACCCGGAAAACGGTTCGGCCCCGCTACAGGGGCCGAACAGTACTGCACTTGGCTGTGGTGGTTAGGCGTCAGCCTTCTAGCGCCAACAGGAACGGCTCCTCGAGCGCCTTGCAGACCCAGCGCAGGAAGCGCGCCGCGGCCGCACCGTCGATGAGCCGGTGGTCGTAAGTGAGCGCGAGCGGCATCATGAGACGGGGCTCGAACTCGCCCTTCTCCTTGTTCCACACGGGCTCCATCGTGGAGCGCGAGACACCGAGGATGGCCACGTCGGGCGGGTTGACGATGGGCGTGAAGCCGTGGCCACCGATGCCGCCGAGGTTAGAGATGCTGAAGTTGCCGCCCTGCATCTCGTCGGGCTTCAGCTTGCGGTCGCGGGCCTTCTCAGCCAGCTCACCCAGCTCGGTGGCTAGCTCCACGAGGTTCTTGCGGTCTGCGTCCTTCACCACGGGCACCAGCAACCCAGCGTCGGTGTCTACCGCTACACCGATGTTCACGTAGCGCTTGTGGACGACCTCCTGGTTGGCCACGTCGATGCTGGCGTTGAAGTCGGGGAAGCGGCGCAGCGCCCCGGCCACGACCTTGAGGAGGATGGCGGTGGGTGTGAGCTTGGCCCCAGCGGCCTCAACCATGGGGCCGTAGCGCTTGCGGGTGGCCTCCAGCTCGGTGACGTCGGCCTTGTCGAAGTGGGTGACCATGGGCACCGTGCCCCACGCCGTGGTCATGGAGCGCACGGTGGCCTTACGGATGCCGCTCATGGGGGAGCGGTCCACCTCACCCCAGCGGCTGAAGTCGGGCAGCTCGAAGGCCGGCGCGGCAGGCGCGGCGGGCGCCGCTGCAGGGGCGCCGCTGGCGAACGCACGCACGTCTTGCGCGGAGATGCGCCGCATGACGCCGGTGCCGTGCACCTGGTGGATGTCGACGCCCAGCTCGCGGGCGAGGCGCCGCACCGACGGGGCCGCCGGCACCAAGCCGCCCTGGCCGTTGCTCGCTTGAGAGGCCCCAGCTGGAGCGGACGGCGAGGCGGGAACAGGCGGCGGTGCTGGCGCCTCCTGGCGGGCCGGCGGGGCCTGGTCGACGGGCTGTTGGGGGGTGGCGACTTCTTCCTTAGCCGAGGCTTGGTCGGCCGCTTCCGCCGGACCCGCGGCGGTGTCGCCGGCGGCATCGTCCACGATGACGAGGACAGAGCCCACGGCCGCGTCCTCGTTCTCCTTCACGTTCACTTGGGTCACGACGCCGGCCGCGGTGGAGGGGACCTCCACCACCGCCTTGTCGGTCTCGAGCTCAACGAGGGGCTGGTCCTTCTCCACCCGATCGCCGACGCTCACCAGCACGCCAACCACTGTGCCGTGCTCTATCCCTTCACCGATATCCGGTAGTTTGACTTCGATCGCCACGCGTGTTCCTTTCTCGGCTCAGTCGACGTACGGGTCGGCCTTGTTGGGGTCGATACCTAGCGCGTTGCGCGCCGCGAGGAGCGCATCCTTCTCGAACGTGCCCTCGTCGGCCAGCGCGCTGAGCGTGGCGAAGGCGATGTGGCGGGCGTCGACCTCGAAGAAGTCGCGCAGCTCCTCACGGGCCTCGCTGCGGCCGTAACCGTCGGTACCGAGGCTGACCATGGGCCGAGGCAGGTGACGCGCCAGCGAGTCGGGGAGGATCTTCATGTAATCGCTGGCCGCCACGAACACGCCCTTGGCGTCCTTCAGCTTATCGGCCGCGTACGAGCGGCGTGGCGCCTTGTCGGGGTTGAGGCGGTTGAAGCGCTCGACTTGCAGCGCGTCGCGGTGCAGCTCCTTGTAGGAGGTCACGCTCCACACGTCGGCAGCGACGCCGTAATCGGCCTCCAGGATGTCGGCGGCCTTCAGCACCTCGGTCATGATGGTGCCCGAGCCGAAGAGCTGGGCGCGCAGCTTAGCGCGCTTCTTGCTGCTCTTCCGGAAGAGGTAGAGGCCCCTCAGCACGCCCTCCTCCAGCTCCTGGCGGGAGAGGTGCTCCGGGGCGCCCGGCTGCCGGTAGTTCTCGTTAGAGACGGTGACGTAGTAGAAGACGTTCTCCTGCTCCTCGTACATGCGCCGCAGCCCCTCGCGCACCACGATGGCGAGCTCGTGAGCGAACGCCGGGTCGTAGGCCAACATGTTGGGCACGGGGTAAACGAGCAGGTGCGAGTGACCGTCCTGGTGCTGCAGGCCCTCGCCCGCCAGGGTGGTGCGGCCCGCGGTGGCGC